>JAZDLC010000444.1:0-7379 GCA_043802345.1 Planctomycetota bacterium
ACCCGCCCGCGCAACTCATCGGCAAGGCGCGTGCGGAAGGATGGGGTGGCATCCCTCCTGGCTGCTTGACGGATCCGGCGCGGCGCATGATACTGCCGTGAATCGCCCGTTCGCTTCGTTTCCAGCTCCCGCAAGGACCCCGCATCATGCATTTCGCTCTCCTCCTCCTTCTGCTCGTCACCGGCTGCGCCACGGCGCCGGAGCGTTCCCTGCTGGAGCGCGCTCTGGACCGCCGGGGAGGGACCGAGAAGGTCATCCAGGCCGCTGGTGTGGTTCGCACTTCCCATGGCACTCTGCGGGGCGTGCCGTGCCACACCTCCTCCAGCTACCGCGAGCCGAACATGCTGCGCTGGAAGTTCCAGTTTGATGGCATTGATCAGGTGGTTGAGCAGGTATTCGATGGCCGCTCCGCCTATCAGGAGAATGGCACGCGGAAGGTCAGGCTCGGGATTTCCGAGGCGCGCATCGTCCGCAACAAGTGCATGGACGAGAGTGTCTTCTGGATGGTTGGCCTGGCGGATCCGAATCTGACCGTGGCCGAGCTGGGTCCCGGGGAATACGATGGAATTCCAATCCTGGGGATGCGGGTTGAGCACCGGACCGGCTATTCAAGGGATCTGTTCTTTGACGCGTCGACGCTTGACCTCCTCGGCAGTGAGGGGATGAGCTGGACCGAGACCGGACGCCGGCGGACCCTTGTTCTCTACTCCGACTTCCAGAACGTGGAAGGTATGAGACTGCCGATGCGACAGAAGACCCTGGTGGATGGAGAAGTCGTTTCCGAGGAGATCTGCGACTCCATCAGCTTCGAGAAGGTCCCCCCGCCGGAAGCGTTCGCGTTTCAGTAGGGTGGTTGCTGTCCGGCACACGGTGGATAGAGACCACGGAGCCGCGCTGGA
The DNA here is from genome assembly GCA_043802345.1 of Planctomycetota bacterium. Classification (GTDB taxonomy): domain Bacteria; phylum Planctomycetota; class B15-G4; order B15-G4; family JADJEK01; genus JAZDLC01. The sequence goes on from JAZDLC010000444.1 coordinate 900, forward strand.
GACGATCATGACCAGAATGGGACTCATCCTCCACATCGCGTTGGCGCTGGTTGGAGCGGCGTCCCTGGCCGGCGCCTCCGGGCAGACGGACGATTCAGAACAGTTGGAGGCCCTTTCGAGGCTGGGTCGGGAGTTCTCCTCTCACCTGGTCCGGGTGCGAGTCCAGCAGACCTTCGATGTGGTCCGCGTCGACGGGGTCAAGATCCGGACGGAGATCATCCCGATCGGATTCCGCACCGGCCTGATCCTGACCAACGAACCACTGATCCTGACTCCGGCGTCAGCCTCGATGCTCCCGCCGCGGCTCTCTCCGGGCCAGCGGGTGGCCCGCCCGCAGAACCTGTCGGAGGTGCAGTATCTGCTGGTCCTGAAGGACGGCTCCACCCGAAAGGCCGAGGTCACCGGGCGGATCGACACGCTGAACCTGTTGCAGCTCAGGCTGGCGGATCCATCCGATGTGCCGGAGGAACTCCGGCATCCGCTGCCGCTGAAGAGCGCCCGGAGACCGGTGGGTGGAGAGTGGCTGGGAATCGTGATGTTCCGACAACCGACCGAAGGCCCGCATGTCGACACGCTCCACTTCCAGTTTCAGAAGGACCGCGAGCAGTATTCCCGGCCGATCATCATGGGGTCGAGCCTCGGGCATATCGGCTGCCCGGTGCTGACCACCGACGGAGCGCTTGCCGGCATCCTGAACGCCTTTCCTGCTGACAGGGAAGGCGCGGTCGAACCCGACGATCTGATCGCCGGCGCTGCGCGGGATCCGCTTGCGCAGCGCGCGGGAACGCGCTTCCTCTCCCTCATGACTGGCGGCGAAGTGGAGCAGGTTCTAGGCCCGATCGTCTCGCGGTACGAGACCGCGGTACCGTACGAGCTGCTGGGGATTCGGCTGCACGTGAGCGGCGCGTCACTGCGGGTCCACTCGCTCATCGAAGAGCGCGAGGACGGACTGCTCCTCGCGGGAGACCTGATTCGCGCCCTTTCAGGCACTCCGGTCGCAAGCCTGGAGGAGTTTGACCTTGCGCTGGAGGAAGGCCTGGAACAGGACCAGGGACGCATCACCCTTGAAGTCGAGCGGCAGGGCGAGACGGTCACGGTTTCCCTGACACCCTGAAGGACCCCTCACTCCAGGGACGAGAAGAACCACATTGGCGAAGATCCTGTTTGTCTACCCACCCACGGCCGATCCCACCGGCCCCTACCTCTCGATACCGTGCCTCAAGGCGGCCGTCGAGGAGCGTGGGCACGACGCGACAGTTCTCGACCTCAATCTGGCCGGCTATCTCGACCTGCTGACCGGCGAGCGGCTGAGGGAGATCGCCGGAGACTGCAGAAAGCGGCTCGCGTCCCTGCCGGTGACCGGGCTCGCGTGGCCACAGGCGGCGGAGTACCTGGCACTTTCGGTGGCGGTGCACGATGCTGACGGCGTGGCCTCCGAAATCGACGGCGCGGTGCGGGGACTACGTGATCCGGAGCAGTTCCACGATTCCGACCGGTATCAGCGGATCTCTACTCTTCTGGAGAGGGCGTTGGCACTGATCTCGGCCCGCCACTTCCCACTGGAACTCTCGTTCACGCGATACGACGCCCCCTTCTCCCTGAACACGGCCGAAGAGATCGAGCGAGCCAGCGGACCGGACGCGAACCCGTTCTTCCGGAGCTATCAGACCCGCTTGGTTCCGGCCGTGCACTCAGCCTCTCCCGATGTGGTGGGGATTTCGGCTGTCTTCAACGCCCAGCTTCAGCAGGCGTTCTCGGTCGGCCGGCTCCTCCGGAAGTGTTTCCCGCGAATCCACGTCACGCTGGGCGGAGCCGCCGTCACTCAGCTCGCCCTGCGCGCCGACTGCGACGCCCTGAGAAGCCTGAATGCCTTCGCCGATTCCCTGGTTCTGTTCGAGGGTGAAAGTTCTCTTCCTGAGCTCCTGGATCTCATCGACAGGGGAGAGAGCTCACGCTCACCCGACAACGTGATCCGCCTCGACTCGGATCCGAGAGAGTTCGTCCCCAGGCCGAACTTCCTGGACCTCGACGTCCTGCCGGCGCCCGACTACGGAGGGCTTCCCCTGGAGGGGTATCTTTCCCCGGAGCCGATCCTGTACGTCGCTCCGACACGCGGTTGCTTCCGGGCTCGATGCGCCTTCTGCCACTACGGCCTGGCGGACACCGGCACGGCCCCGTACAGAAAGCGTGACGCAAAGCTGGTGGTCGAGGATATCTCGCGCCTGCAGCAACGCCACGGCGCGCGGTTCTTCTACTTCGCCGGCGATCTGATCGACCCCCGCTACCTGCTCGACCTGGCGGAGGAGATCCTCGCCGCCAAGCTCCAGATCCGATTCACGTCTGATCTCAGGATCGAGCGCTCGTTCGGTGAAGAGGAGTGCCGGAGGCTCAGGGCCGCGGGAATGGTCGCGGCCGCCTTCGGCACCGAATCTGACTCTCCCCGCCTGCTTGGCCTGGTGGACAAGGGAACCCGACCATCCCTGAACAGGACGGTCTTCCGGCAGTTCGCCGAGGCGGGCATCGCGGTTCAGGCGATGACCATCCTCGACTTCCCTACGGAGACTGCGGCCGAGGCGCATGCCACCCTCGACCTGATCGAGGACTGTCGGGACACCATCGACCTGTTCTTCATGGAGGAGTTCGACCTGGAGGCCGGATCAAGGGTCTTCCGCGATCCGACGCGGTACGGCCTGACCGAGGTGTACTACTCCAAGGGAGACGACTACCGGCTGCACGCCCGCCACGTCGAGCAGCAGCGCTCCAAGAGCCCCGGGGAAACCCGGGCGATCGTCCGCCGGCTGAACAGACTGGCGTCCCGATATGGGCGGAGACCGTACCCGTACGCCGGTGTGGTCTCGGTGGCTCACACGTTGCTGTACTTTGACCAGCATGGACGGCACGTGTTCAAGCAGGCCGCCCGGACGCGCCCCTCCAGAACGCCGAACGGGGAGCCGGACCTGGACCTGGACTCCACCAGGCCCGCGCTCACGGACGACCTGAGCCTGTGTGACTGGCCTTACGACCTGCACGAACTGGCCGAGCACGTCGCCTCCGTGGCCGGAGATCTGGAGAGACGGCGACACGAGGAACTTCGGGACGTGAGCCGGGCGACCTACGAGGTGCTCTCCAGCGGCGTCCCGAAGGTCCTCCCCAGAGAGTCGTACTACCTGCTCCCGAAAGTCGGGCCGCCGCTCTCCATCCCGTGCTGGCTCTGGATGCTGATTTCCTGCTTCGATGGCGAGACCAGCCTGCGCGAGGCCGCCAATCTGGTCAGCGTGCCGCCGCGAGAAGCGGCGGCCGCCGTCCAGGCGCTGATGCAGCGCGGTCTCCTGGTCGTCAGTTGATCTGGATGTTCCCGCCTCCCGGCAGTGATCCGCCCCCCCCCGCAACCAGGGTGATCGACAGCCCATCCATCGCAGTCCCGTCGCTCAGAATCAGCTTTGGCTTCCCGGTCTCGGCATCCACCGCCTCGCCAGAGTAGTCATGGACCTCTCCCGCGATCCCGTCATGGTCGAGATCGGTGGTCGCCACGATGCGATAGGTCCCTTCCGGAAGCGGATCAAGAACGTACTCGTCCGCGGTCTCCTCGGTCACGTTCAGGACGAGCGACGTCTCGCCGGTGATCACATCGACGGCCAGCACATGAACCGTCTGGACACCCACGGGGCCGCCTTCCTCCACGTTCAGTTCGACCGATAGATAGTTCGTGCCCGCGGAGGTCTGGATGGTCAACAGCGACTGATACACCCCGGGCAGCATCCCGCCCGAGCGGGCCGCCACGTCAAGGGAGCAAGGGGTCTGGCCGCTCGTGACCATCGGCTGGATCCAGGACACGCTGCTGGTCACCGAGAGGACCTGGACCGGTCCTCCGCCGCCCCGGTTGACCACGGCAAACTGCCGGACCTCCCCGTCGGATGAGAAGGCAATCCGGGACGGGCCGACGAACGGATCCGCCGGACCGCTCCCAAGTCCCAGCGCGATGGCCACCGACTGTCCCGCGTCGATTCGGCCGAATCCGTACTCGGGGTCCCAGCCCGGCGAGCCGCGGTCGATCGCGCCCGCCTCGAGGTACGTTTCCACCTCCGTCGGTGTCAGGTTGGGGTCGACCGAGCGCAGCAGGAAGGCGAGCGCGGCCACGTGGGGAGCGGCCATGGATGTGCCGGTCTTCTGCGCATACGTTGCGCCAAGGGCCGGATCCACCACCGTCGACAGGATCCCGTCCGGATAGCCGTCCTGGTTCAGGTCGGCGTACCGATCCCCTCCTGGAGCCGCCAGATCGACGTGCGAACCGTACGAAGAGTAATACGTGCGGTTGTCCGCCGCGTCCGTGGCGGACACTGCGATCGACTCCGGGAAGGCTGCTGGGTACATCGGCACCGTGGAGTTGGCGTTGCCCGCGGCGGCAACCACGATCACTCCCGCCTCTACCGCGTCCCGCACGGCCTGGTGCAGGATACTGGAATAGCTCGGGCCGCCCAGACTCATGTTGATGACCTCTGCCCGGACAGGCGGCACGAAGCCGGACGCGTTCGGCAGACCGGCGGCGTACAGAATGCCCTGGGCAATGTCGAAGTCGGTTCCGCCCAGAAGGCCGAGCACCCGGACGGGCATGATCATGCCGCTGGAGGTGCCCCCCGCGACCCCGAGACCGTTGTTGGTCGCGGCCGCCAGCGTGCCGGCCACATGCGTTCCGTGCGTCCCCATGGATACAAACGGATCGGTGGGGTTGGAATCGATGCCGTTGCCGTCGCCGGCATTCCACGCGTCGCCCACGAAGTCATACCCGGACGACAATCGCCCGGCGAAGTCGGGGTGATCCGACCGGATTCCGGTATCGAGGACGGCGATGATCCCGGACGGGCTGCCGCCCTCCAGAGCCCAGGCGGCTTCGAATCCCGCCTGGCGCATGTCCCACTGCTGGGGGTAGAGAGGATCGCTCGGCGTATCGAAAGTCGCCCTGAGTCGATTCGGCTCGGCGACACGGACGCCTTTTTGAGTCATGGCCCTCGCGCAAAGCTGAGAGGTCTCGAGCCGGGCCTCGGCCGCCGTGGCCTTCTCCGGCACCAGCCGGCCCAGCAGCCGCAGCCGCCACCAGCCGTCTGGCGCGCGGGCAACCACTGAGCACCCGAGCTCCGCGGCGACCTGCGACGCATCCTCACCCGGCTCCAACTGCACGACCAGTTCACCCGCCAGCAGGTCTCCGTCTTCGGAGAAGCTCCCGGAAGTTCCGCCAGAGAGCCAGAAGCCATCCCCCAGGGTCACCGAGCCGCTCGCGGTCGCATGTCCCTGGTTCTCGGCCACGTCGCATTCCGAGGGAGCCTGGTGCTGGATCTGAACCACCGCCCGCACCGCCTGCGTGCCCGCGCCGGTGAGCAGCAGCGAGTAGACGCCGTCAGCATTCAGCGGGATCGGACCGATTTCCACGCGCCGTCCCGACTCGGCCACGAACAACAGTTCATCCAGCGACAAGAGCAGTCCGCCCGGCCCTCGCACCTCGGGAATCAGCAGCGGCGCCCCTCCCTTCTTCGTGGTGAGGACCACGGTCGCCTGCGCCCCGGACCGAGCCGGGAACTGCACGGTCTCCGTCTCTGCTTCGTGCAGCTTCAGTTTCCTGGAGATCTTCGTTGGAAGCTGCTCCCGAACGACGAGCCTGTAGGTTCCAAGCCGGCTCTCGCCGCCGGTGACCCGCAGCTCGTAGGTTCCGCCCTCCGCCACGGGAATCTTGCAGATCCTCTGCTTCAACCCGTTGCGCTTGGTCACTCGCTGGAACGAATCCAGGTTCAACCGGACACCGTCCTTCCAGAGTTCCAGTTTCGGATGCACCCTGAATCCCGGCGCCGAAACCGCCGAGGCACTCAGTCTCGAGCCTGGCAGAAACTCAGCCTGCACCCGGTCGACGTCGCCCGAGAAGGCGTGTTTCCCGATAAATGCCTGTCCCGGTTCGAGGACGGCGTCCAGAGGAGGTTCCTGGCACTTTGCGGCGCCCGCAAGCAGCGGACAGAGTGCCCCCAGGAAAGTGGAGATTTTGATCAAGTTGTTCATCACGATGTTGCTCACTGATCGGGTCCGTTCCAGACCCGTGAGCACCCCTCATCGGGATTGCTTGAGAACTTCTTGAGCCCATGAATGCGATGTTCAAATCAGTGGGGCCGATCCGTTTCAACGCGGTCTTCGCAGGCGCGCATGGAATCGCGTGAGACGTCGAGTAGTTCGAGGCCGTTGAGGTCGTGTTACAGGACGCGCGGCAGACGTCGTGATCAAGCAGTGAACCGCCTGCAAGCAGAGGCGCCACCTCGAGGATGATCCACGAGGTGGCGTCTCATGAGCGTCGGGAAAGATCGATAGGCTCGGCTCAGAGGTCGGTCTCCAGCGGCACCACGATGTCGTCGAAAACCGGGGCGATCTGCGTGGTCGTGTTCGAGATGAAGACCGCGTCGAACTGGACGTACGGCCCGCTGTTGGAATGCGTGTTGATATCGT
>JAZDLC010000445.1:0-4741 GCA_043802345.1 Planctomycetota bacterium
GCAGCAACAACGACAAAGGGATGTGCTCCCAACGGCATTTCTTTCTTCTCTTCCAACGGCAACGGCGAACAACAACGGCTACAACAACGAGAACTTTCTATTTGGGACAACTACGGGAACTTTCTATCTGGGGTTGACAGAGGGGGTCAGAAAAAGTGGTCAGATCTCACCGATATGCAGAGGGCTTTGTTGAGGCTTATCGAAGGGTCCCCGGCCATCTCGAGGAAGAAGCTATCGGAATCTCTGGGGACAAACCAATCGGCCGTCCAGAGACACATCCATAACCTGAAAGAATGGGGTTTCCTCCGCCGCGTCGGCCCGGACAAGGGCGCTGGACACGCTCCCGGAGACCTATCCCGCCTTCCTGGAAGAACTCAAGGAGCGCATCCGAACCACCCAAATCAAAGCGAGCCTGGCAGCCCATCGAGAGCTGATCGAGCTTTACTGGGATACCGGTAGGCGGATCGTGGATCGCCAGGAGCACGAGGGATGGGGAGCCGGCGTTATAGAGCGTCTGGCCAAGGACATCCGCGCGGCGTTCCCCGGCCTTCAGGGTTTCTCGGCCAGAAACATCTGGCATGCCAGGGCGTTTTACCTCGCCCACACGAGAGAGGCCGCAATTCTGAAACGGCCTGTTTCAGAATTGGACGGCCGAAATCTGCCACAGCCTGTTTCAGAAATACCCTGGGGCCACAACATCATCCTCCTCCAGAAGCTCGACGATCCCGCCCGGCGCCTATGGTATGCCAGGCAAGTCATCGAGCATGGCTGGAGCCGCGCCGTGCTGGTCCACCAGATTGAATCCGGGCTTCATGATCGCCAGGGGAAGGCCATCACCAACTTCAAGCGTGCGCTGCCTGCTCCACAGTCCGACTTGGCCCAGGAAGTCGTCAAAGACCCCTACACCTTCGATTTCCTGACCCTGGATGCCGATTACAGGGAACGAGAGCTGGAGAAGGGACTCCTGGACCATGTCCAGCGCTTCCTATTGGAACTCGGCGTCGGGTTTGCCTTCGTCGGCAGGCAGGTCCACATGGAGGTCGGCGAGAGCGACTTCTACATCGACCTGCTCTTCTACCATCTCCGACTGCGCTGTTTCGTGGTCATTGAACTCAAGGCGGTCCCATTCAAGCCGGAGTTCGCCGGGAAGATGAACTTCTATCTCTCCGCCGTGGACGACAAGTTGCGGCACCGCGACGACCAGCCGAGCATCGGGATCATTCTCTGCAAGTCGCGGGACCACATGGTCGTGGAGTACGCGCTCAAGGATACGCACAAGCCTATCGGCGTCTCGGCCTACAAACTCACCAAGTCCCTCCCATTGGAGCTCAAGGGCACCTTGCCGACAATCAAGGAATTGGAGAATGAGCTGACCGCGGCCAGGGGCAAAGAAGGGAAGATAGGTGGTCAGAAGAAACGGTCAGTGCTCCCCTAACTTCGCGCCAGAGAGGGCGAAGGCCGAAAAGCTGTTGGCAGACCCGCATCCCTCCGCAGGAGCCTATTGGGAGTATCGCGGCCGGGCCGATGGGCTCAGGAGTCAAGAGGTATCAGAATCGGGCGCCGAGCGAGAACCTCTGGGCGTTGCCGAGCTCGCCGAAAGGCGTGAACGTGTAGTCCGCCCTGTAGTTCCCCAGCTTGAGCCCGAACCCGCCGCCCACTCCGCCCAGGGGCCGCTGCCGGCGTCGACCAGGCCCGAGCCGTAGCCCATGCGCAGGGCGAAGGAGGGGAACACCGCGTACTCGGTCCCTATCCCCACGCTGGTCCTGCGGTCCGGCACCTCGTGCCGAACGTCCACCGCCATCTGCAGCACGCCTCCCAGCCTGTAGGCGGCTCCCGCTGACATGGTCAGCGGCAAGGGGTCTCTTTGGGACAAGTAGCGCATCCCCTGGCCCACGTTCAGGAGCGAGACGCCCAATGTCATGGGCCGGCTCTTGAGCTGGCGCTGCGCGCCGAAGTCCATGGCAAAGGTTGATGCTGAATAGCTTCCTATCCTGCTCTGGAGGAACTTGAGGCTCGTTCCCAGGCTCGTCCCACCGTTGTCCAGCCTTCTGCTGAAGGCCAATGCGTAGGCCGTGTCCGAGGCCGCGAACCCAGCCGTGGCCTGCCTGTTCGCGTCCCTTCCCTCCTGGTCGCCTCCCGTGAGCCGCGTTAGGCCGAGGCCGAACGTGCCGAGGCTGGTCGGATGCGCGTAGCCGATGAAGTCGAACTTGGTGCCCAGGAGCCACTCCGTGTGCGTGGCCCCGAGCTCGCGCTTGGGAAGCCTGGCCAGCCCTCCCGGGTTGTAGTAGAGCGCGTTCACGTCGTCGGCCAGGGCGGTGTACGCCTCGCCCATGGCAGTGGGCCTGGCGCCCGTGCCGATCTTGAGGAACGCGGCTCCGGAGCGCATGGCTCCGAGCAGGACGTCGGTGGGTATCAGGATGAAGCCGATGGCGAGGATGAACACCCACGGCTTGGCAAGAGCCATGGCGAGGTGGTCGATCCAGCAAGGCTCTATTCTAGAGCGCATAACCCGCTCCTAGCGGATGACGGCGAACTTCCCCGCCTTCCGTATGTGCTGCCCTCCCTTCTCAGCATCGATCGTGTAGAGATACACCCCGCTCGGGATATGACCGTCCCAAATGTACTCGTACGCGTAGTTCGGTCCCTTGCCGTCGTCTATGACAGCGGGCTGGTTGTCCAGACTCGCCTCATGGACCTGCTGGCCCGCGATGTTGAAGATTTTGATGGAGACCTTGTCCGCCACCCCCACAGCCACATGGATGACCGGCTTGGCCCCGCCCACAGCTGGATTGGGGTACACGTAGACGTCGCGCAGCACGAACGAGGGATCAGCCGAAGCCGCGGCAACGACAGTCGCCGCAGGGGAGAAGACCTGATACAGGGAGAAGTGCGTGGTCTGGGCCTTGACCGTCTTGCTCTCCTTATCCACCACGCTCGGCAGCTCCTCCCACTCGCCCTTTTCCTTGTTCCAGTAGTTGACCTTGAGCCCTGCCTCGGCATCGGCCTGAGCCAAGGCGGCATCGTACGGCAGGACCAGGGTCACGGGGGTCGTGAAAGTCGTCCCTTCAGGACCGAACTCGACAGCGGGCGAGGCTGCCTTGAGGTTCTTCTCCTCCCGGCTGCGCTGCCGCTCCAGATCGCTTTGGCTGGCTGAGGAAACCGTGATTTTGAGGTCCTCGGGCAAGGCATTGGCAGGGATCTCGACTCCTGCATTGTCCTTGCGGCTGACCTCGCCGCCGTCCTCGCTGTCTATGACGTCCTGGGCCAGCAGGTAGCTTCCCGGCTGCGCGGGCGGCACGACCAGGGTGGGCTGGCCCGTGGGCAGGCCGAACTTTCTGATGCTGTCCGTGTTGCGGTCAGCCACGAACAGGTTGCCCAGGCCATCCATGGCCATGCCCATGGGCTTGCGAAGGAGGATGGCATCCTCGTCCTTGTCCTTGCCGCCGAAGGCCAGGTTGAGGTTGCCTTGGCCGTCGAACTTGACGATCCTGGCCAGCTTCCTGTCAGAGACCAGCACGCAGCCCCCATCCGGGGATACGGCGATGCCTTCCGGCTCCTTGAACTCGGCCGTGAACGTAAACACCAGCTCCCCTGCAGGGCTGAACTTGAGCGCCCGCCGGCCGTTGCCGTCAGCTACATAGATGTTGCCCGCGGCATCGAGCGCGATGCCGTAAGGTTTGCCCTTCTCGTCAGGCTCCGCTGCAGGGAGCGGGATCTCGAATGCGAACTCTCCCTCAGCAGAGAATGCCTGCACTCGCCGGTTCTCCGTGTCAGAGACGAATATCCTGCCTGAAGAGTCCGTTGCCACGGCAGCAGGCTTGTTGAATCCGGCCAGCTCCAGCAAGACTTGGCCGGACGTAGAGAGCTTCACGACCCTGTCGTTGTTCGTGTCAGCGATGTAGAGGCTGTCTGCCGCGTCCACGGCCACGCCGCCCGGCTTGTTCAGGAGCGGCGTCACGGATGCCAAGAATGTCCCGGTGGAGGAGAAGACGGCGATCCTGTCGTTGTTCCTGTCAGCGACGTATATCCTGCCGTCCCCGCCCACAGCCACGGCCTGGGGCAGGTTGAACACGTCATGATTGCCCAGGACCAGGGACTGCTCCGGATCGCCGATGAACACTACGGTCTGCAGGATGGCGGCATTATCCACCTGGTCGACGGCTGTGAGCCGGAGCGTGAAGAAGCCTGACAAACCCTTGGTGTCCCAGGCTCCCAACACGCCGGAGACGACCCCTGCCGTGCCTGAACTGATGAGTGTGAAGCCTGAGCCTGCATCCTTGCCGGGCGCAGCTTCGAGGCGGAACTCCCGCAGGTGGAGGTCCTGGACAGTGCCCAGTACAGGGAACTTGCCCTCCAATACGTTGCATATGCCGCCGAAGCACGGCGAGAGCAGGGCGAGCTCCGCCGGAATGGAATCCAGGATCACTGTCCTGGACTTGGCCTGTTCGATGTTCCCCACATTGTCCTGGCTGAAGAATTCGACGGCTCTGGGCCCGTTCCCGCCCGGCAGGCTGAAAGGCGCAGAGTACGCGGCAAAGGTCCCGCCGTCGACCCGGTATCGGGTCAGCGCGACCCCTGAGGCCGCGTCCATGACCACGGGATCCTGGGCGGCGATTGAGAAGATCGTGAGCGTGCTCACCAGGAGCCCGTCCGGCGACTGGGACTGCGGGCCGGTGATGACCAGGGTGCTCTCTGGCGCTGTGGCGTCGGATCGGAGCGCCAAGGTCTGGGCGATCTCCAC
>JAZDLC010000446.1:0-11350 GCA_043802345.1 Planctomycetota bacterium
GGGTGCCGTCCAGTTCCGCCCGGGACCGGGCGTACACCAGCACCACATCGATCGAGAGCGCCTCCTCCGGCGGGACGGTCACCGCCGGTGGCGCGCCTGCCTCCTCGTCGTCCGTCTCTCCGTCATCCCGGACGGTGACCAGAATCCCGGCGCCCCTTCCTGCTTGCCCGTCCGGGAGTTCCAGGTCGAAGAACTCCGGCTTGCTCGCGCTCCCGAAGCGGAGGGGCAGTTCCTTTGAGCCCAGCTTCGGCGACCGGTTGAGGAGTTCCCCTTCTGGCAACGAGATCTGGAAGAACTCGGGGTTCTCCTCCCGGGAGAACTCCGGCATCAGCTCCGGGTTGAAGTCGAATGCGAGCTGGACTCCCTCCAGCTCGAGCAGCGCCGCCACGGCCTGGGCCTTGGCGAACAGCGCGGCGTCGAACTGGTCCGTGAGAGTCCTCTGGATCCGGTGATGGAACAGCGTGCCGCAACTGATCGCGGCGAGCACCACACCGGCGAGAAGAGAACCCAGCAGCGTGCGCCGGATCGACTTCAAGGCGGCTCCTCGTCCAGGATATACCCCTTGCCCCAACTGGTATGGATCAGGGGCGATGTTCCTGCGACGGCCAGGCGCGAGCGCAGAGTGGAGACCGCGGACTGCACCACGTTGCTCAGGGGGAATGTGCGCTCATCATACAGGTGGTCCTCGATCTCGATCCTCGAGACGACCTGCCCCTTCTTCGAGGCGAGCAGGAGCAGCAGGGCGTACTCTCGCGGAGTGAGCTGGATTTGCTGCCCCGCGCGAGTCACCCGCCGGCTGGCGGTGTCGATGACAAGGTCGCCGATCTCGAGCGCCGGACTCGCGGTGTCGGAGCGGCGCCGGCCCAGGGCTTCGATCCGGGCGACCAGTTCGTCGAAGGCGAACGGCTTGACGAGATAGTCATCCGCTCCCTGGCTCAACCCGTGAACGCGGTCGTCCACCGTGTCCCTTGCAGTCAGGATCAAGATATAGGTCTTGTCGCCACCCTCCCGCAGTTCCTTCAGGACCGTCAGACCGTCCTTCTGCGGGAGCATCAGGTCCAGCACGATGACGTCATACGGGTTGTGGCGCGCATATGAGAGGCCGGAGACACCGTCCAGGGCGATGTCCACCGCATGGCCGAGCTTGCGCAGTCCGGAGCGCAGCGATTCGGTCAGGCGCTCCGAGTCCTCGATCAGCAGGATGCGCATCTTGAGCCTTCCGGGTCGTGGTCAAAAAGCACCCAAATGGTACTCCGGCAAGCGTTTCCAGGTCTTACGGAATCCTTATCCAGCCGCGCCGACCGGGCCAGGCTCTGGGCGGTCCGCGAGGCCGCATGCGCGAACTTGGGCGGATCCCGGGCTTCTTCCAACCGGGCGGATGCTCTAGCATCGAGCCCATGGCGGACGACCGGGACAGTCAAGGGCGAGCCAAGTCCATCGAGCAGGCTCTGAGAGAGAGCGAGCACCGCTTTCGCATCCTGGCGGAAAATATCCCCGGGCTGGTCTACCTGTGCGAGGGGGACGAGCGGTTCTCCATGATCTACATCAACGCGCGGGCGGAGGAGTTGACCGGCTACCCGAGGGAGGACTTCCTGGATTCGCGGGTCTCTCTCACGGAGCTGACCCATCCGGAAGACAAGGAGCATGTGGTCAGGTCGATCGAGCAGGCCCTGGCGAGCCGGGAGCGGTTTCATGTCGAGTATCGCGCCCGCCACCGGTCGGGAAAGTGGCGCTGGTTCTCCGAGGAAGGAGTGGGCGTCTTCCGGGACGGCCAGATGCTCTACCTCGAAGGGTATGTGCGGGACATCACGCACGAGCGGAGGGCGGTGGAGGAACGCCAGGAACGGATCCGGCTCAACGCCTTCGCGGAGCATGTGAGTCTCGCGGTGCCAAGCTCGGGGCATCTGCGCGAGGGGCTCCAGAAGTGCGCGGAGGAAATGGTGTACCACCTGGATGCGGCTCTGGCGCGGATCTGGACGCTGAACGTTCGGGACCAGGTCCTGGAGTTGCAGGCCAGTGCGGGTCTCTACACGCACATCGACGGTGGCCACTCCCGTGTGCCGCTGGGTGTCTACAAGGTTGGGAAGATCGCCAGGGAGCGGAAGCCGCAGCAGAGCAATACGGTGATTGGAGATTCCGGGGTTCACGATCAGGAGTGGGCGGCCAGGGAGGGCCTGGTCTCCTTCGCCGGCTATCCGCTGGTGGTCGAGGACGAACTGCTGGGTGTGCTCGCGCTCTTCGCCCGCCACCCGCTTTCCGAACCGGCTTCAAAGGCGTTGAGCGTGGCCGCGGACGGCGTCGCCCTCGGAATCGCGCACAAGCGGGCCGAGCAGGCCCGGCGCGAGATGGAACTGAGACTGCTGCATTCGCAGAAGCTGGAGAGCCTCGGGGTGCTGGCCGGAGGCATCGCCCACGACTTCAATAATCTCCTGGTGGGCATCCTCGGCAATACCGGCCTGGCCCTGGCTGACCTGGACGGCTCCGCACCGATTCGTCCGCTGCTGGTGGGGGTTGAACGGGCCGCGCAACGCGCGGCCGACCTGGCGCGGCAAATGCTGGCCTACTCCGGAAAGGGCCAGTTCGTGATCGAGGCGATCTCGCTCAACGCGTTGGTGTCGGAGATGGGCGATCTGTCGGCGACCTCCAGATCGAAGCAGGCGGTTCTCCGGTACGAGTTGGGAGAGAATCTGCCCCCGATCGAGGGGGACGCCACGCAGATCCGGCAGGTGATCAAGAACCTGATCACCAACGCCTCCGACGCCATCGGCGAGGCCGAGGGCGTGATCACCATCTCCACCGGAGCGCTGGTGACGGATCAGGAATCGTTCTCTCCCGCCTATCCCGCCGAACGGGTCCCGCATGGGGTTCTGGTCTACCTGGAGGTTGCGGACTCGGGCTGCGGCATGGACGAGGCGACCCAACTGAGAGTCTTCGATCCGTTCTACTCCACCAAGGTCAGTGGGCGCGGCCTGGGGCTGGCGGCGGTGATCGGCATTGTTCGGGGTCATGGAGGGGCGATCCAGATTCGCAGTGAACCGGGCAAGGGATCATCCTTCCGGGTGCTGTTTCCTTCCGGAGACCGTACGCCCGAGTCCTCCCGGCGCGAGCCGGACCGGAGGGCGGACGAATGGAGGGCCAGCGGGACGGTGCTGGTGGTCGATGACGAGCAGCTCGTTCGTGAAGTCGCGAGCGCGTGCCTTTCGCGCGCCGGCTTCGACGTGCTGGAGGCCGCGGACGGCTGGGAGGCGGTGAAGCTGTTCAAGGAGCGCGGAGAGGAGATTCGTCTCGTACTGCTGGACATGACCATGCCGAAGCTCGACGGGAGGCGGACGTTCCAGGAGCTGCGCCGCATCCGGGATGACGTGGCGGTGGTGCTGACCAGCGGGCACAACGAACAGGACGCCATCAACCGCTTCTCGTGTCGTGGGCTCAAGGGTTTCCTGCAGAAGCCGTACCGGCACAAGGAGCTCCTGGATCTGGTCTGCGGGATTCTGAGCGAACCGTCCGGGGGATCGGGTTCATGAGCCGGGGACGGCTCAACCAGGTTCTGGGCGAACTGGAGCAAGAAGGCACGCTCGAACCGGATCAGCGGCAGATCGTGGGCCGGCGCCTGGAAGAGGCGCTCTACCCGCGCCACGATCCCTCAGGCGGTCTCGTGCGAGTGATCTCCATCCTGGGCGTGATCCTGATCAGCGCGGGGGTCCACTACTTCGTCGCCTCGAACTGGGAACAGCTCGGCAAGCTGTTCAAGCTGTTGTTGCTGTTCGGCGTCGTTCTGGCGAGCCACTCCTTCGGCTTCAGGCTGGGCCTGCGCCCAGGGCGCTACCCGAAGACGGGGACGGCACTCACCGCCCTCGGCGTGCTCACGTTCGGCCTCGCCATCATCCTGATTGCGCAGATCTACCACCTCCATTCCGATCACCCGCATTTCATGCTGGCCTGGTGGGTGCTGGGCCTGCCGTTCGCCTTCATGATCCGCTCGCGGTTCATCCTCTTGCTGCTGATCCTCCTGTGCTGCGGCTGGGCGGTCTGGCAAACCGGTTCCTGGCTGGAATCGAGGAACGTCGGCGACGACGCCAACACCGGAGCGGCGTTCAGCCTCCTGGGCCTCTCAGCGGCGGCGCTGTTCAGGGTGTTGGCCGGTCTGGCCAGGGAGTCCCGCCACCATCTCTTCGAGACGCCGCTGCGTCTCTTCGTTGTGCCCGCGGCTTTCGCCGGAGTGTACGCGCTCTCATTCCGGGAAGCGTTCCTGCCGGAAGACGCGCCCGGCGTCGGAACGTTCGCCTTCTATCCCGCCGCGATCCTGCTGCTGGCGATGCTGGCTGCCTCTGGCTTCCTGCTGCGCCGGCGCGAGACGCGGTCCGACTTCCTGGATGCCTGCGGATACGGACTGACGGCGGCCGTGCTGGGAGCGAGCGCCTACTTCTGGCCCGCCGGCACCTTCGTGCTGGCAAACGTGCTGCTGTTCCTCGGGTTGATGGCTCTTGTCGCCCGGGGCGTTCAGCGTGGCCTGCCGCTGTTGATCAACTTCGGCATCGCCGGCTTCCTGGCTCTGATCATGACGCGATACTTCGAGTATCTCGCCGACCACCTGGACAACGCGGTGCTCGCCTTCATCGTTCCGGGCATTCTCCTGCTGTTTCTGGGGCTCTTCCTCGAGCGGCGTCGCCGGGCCTTCCTTGCCCGGGCGGGGGAGTCGTCGCGATGAAACTCGGAGTGAAGTACCTGCTGGCCGTTGCCGCGCAGATCGCCGTGCTGCTATTCCTGGTCGTGCAGTCGGAGTGGGCGCTCCGCCACGGTCAGCGAGTTCTGCTGGAGGTCGTGTCCCACGAGGACCTGCATCCCTTGACCGGGAGGGCGCGAGAGCTGCACGTGGCGGTCGCGGAGCTCGACAAGGATCTCCAGCACGACCCCGACTGGGAACCGACGCCCCGGGAGGCGGTGTACGTCCTGCTCCGGGAAGGACCGGGCGGGCACTTTCCCGCGGGGTACACGAATCGGCGGCCCGCCGGCGGGCTGTTCCTCAGGGGCCGCATCACGAGCGTCACACCGGAGCGGATCACGGTGGATTACGGCTTGGACCGGTTCTACGTGCCGTCCGCGGCGACCGGCGACTTTCCCGACTGCAAGCTCGCGGTCCGCGTGACCGCCGACGGCACGGCGCTCATCGAGGACCTGCTCGTGGACGGCCAGCCGTACGCCGACTGGAAACGCCCGGGGCGAATCCGCTGACTCCTCACGATGCCTGACGGGAACATTGATACGCATCGGTAACGGAGTTCTGTAGGTTCATGCCACGAGAGGGGCCGCAGCCGGCGTGGGCCGCGGCACGCTCTTTGCGGTCTACTGCCAGTGCCCGTGCCCGGGCTGGCATCCCCCTGTTGTGGGTGGGGATCGGTGTGCGGGCAAGCCAGACACCTTCACTGCCCCGGGAGGTTCCCCATGAGATGTGTATTCGCCCTCGGACTCCTTGCCGTTCTTCTGACCGCTGGTTGTGGGCGGGACCCGGATGTCACGCTCTATGTTGCCCTGGACCAGGAGCACAGCGAGGCGATGATCAAGCGCTTCGAAAAGGAGTCCGGCCTCAGAGTGCACTGCCGCTTCGATACCGAGGCGTCCAAGACCGTGGGGCTGGTGAGCAACATCATCGAGGAGGCGGCCCGGCCGCGCTGCGATGTATTCTGGAACAACGAGATCGCCCACACCGTCCGGCTGGCCCAGAAGGGGCTGCTGACGCCGTATGACTCCCCTTCCGCCGCCGCGATCCCGGCGCAGTACAAGGACGCCGGGCACCAGTGGACCGGCTTTGCGGCGCGGGCCCGGATCTTCATCGTCAACAAGGACCTGATCCCGAATCCGGAAGACTATCCGAAGCGTCTCTTCGACCTGCTCGATCCGAAGTGGCAGGGGAAGTGCGCCGTGGCGCGGCCAAAGACCGGAACCACGCTGACCCATTTCACCACCTTGCGGTTCGTCCTGGGAGAGAAGCGGTTCCAGGAGTTCATCGACGGACTGTTCGAGAACCAGGTGGTCCTGCTGCAGAGCAACGGCGCCACCATGCGCCAGGTTGCTTCAGGGGAACTGGCTTTCGCCCTGACCGACACGGACGACTATCACGTCGCGCTGCAGAAGGGGCATCCCGTGGCGGCCGTCTTCCCGGACCAGGAAGAGGGCGGGATGGGAACGATGCTGATTCCGAATTCCGTGGCGATCGTGCGGGACGGTCCGCACCCGGACGCGGCCCGCAAGCTGGTTGACTGGATCCTCTCCGAGGAGACGGAGGCGGCCCTGGCCGCGGCGAAGTCGGCGCAGATCCCGTTGCGCGCCGGCGTGAAGGGCCCGGCGGAACCGTCGATCCTGAAGATGGGCGAGTTCAAGGCGATGAGCTGGGATCCGGACATCACCGCCAAGAATCTCGAGAAGATGGCCGCGGAGTTTGCAAAGCGGTTCTAGAAGCCCTGGCGGAATGACGCGCATCCCTTTCATCCTGGCACTGCTGTTCTTCGGCGCCTTCGTCGGTCTGCCGCTCCTGGCGATGCTCTTCGATTCCGTGAACACACCTTCCGGAATCGGCTTCGCCGCCTACTCGTCGATCTTTGGCGATCCGATCCTGCGCGAGGAGTTCGTGAACTCGCTCGAACTGGGTGTGGCCGCCACCACGATCGCCTGGGTGTTCGGGTTCGGGCACGCTTTTCTGACCTGCCGGACCGACCTCCCGGGAGCCCGCTGGCTCGGACCGATGGGCCTCGCGCCGCTGGTGATTCCGCCGATTCTCGTGGCCATGGGGTTCGCCGATTTCGCCAAAGTGAGCGGGTTCTGGGGCTGTTCCTTCCTGCTCGGCGTTTCGTTTGCGCCGTTCGTCGCCGTGCTCTCCGCCCGGGGCCTGCGTGCCATCGACGGGAGGCTTTTCGAGGCGGGCCTGCTGGCAAGAGGGCGGGGCGCCGCCGAGCGATTGCTCGCGCGCATGGTCTTGCCGGAGATGCTGGCGGGCTGCCTGTTCGCCTTCATCTTCACCATCTCGGAACATGGCGTGCCCGAGTTCCTGACAGTCAAGGGGAAGACCTGGCACACCTACGCGGAGGGCGTCTTCAGCCTCTGGACCCGTCGGGCCACGGGAGTCGAACACCAGGACCTGGTCAGTCCCACGGTGGCCTCGATCCCGCTGGTGCTGCTGATCGTCGTGGCGCTGTTTTTCGCCATGCGGCTGCGCGCACGGACCAGTCTGCGCGGGGAGTTTCATCCGCTGCCGATCCGCGGACTCGGCAGGTGGCGCTGGCCGGCGTTGCTCCTCCCGCTGGTCTATCTGGGCGCCGGGGTCGGCGTGCCGGTGGTGGTGATGGCACGCTGGGCGGCGGGCTCGACGGTGGTGAACGAGCCGATGTCGATCGGCGTGGTCCGGGAGAGCTTCCGCGCGGCGTGGACCGAGGCGGGATCCGACCTGACCTACACTCTCGGCATCGCTCTGGTCACCACGCTGACCCTGCTGGTGGTGGCGATTCCGCTGGCCCGCCGCGCCGCGCGCGGCAGGCCCGTGTTTGACCTGCTTTCGGTGGTGCCGCTGGCCGTGCCCGCGATCCTGCTCGGCATCGGGATGGTGCACGTCTACAACCACCCGCTGCTGGCCCGGGCGTACGACGCCGTGGGCGACTTCTACGACTCGTTCGGGATCGTGGCGGCCGCATACGCGGCCCGATTCTTGCCTTTTGGCGTGCTGACGCTGAGCAGCGCGGTGCGGAGGATTCCGCGGAGCCTGGAAGAGGCCGCGGCCCTTTCCGGACGCAGGCCGCTGGCCCAGGCGGTTCGCATCCACCTTCCGATGATGCTGCCGGCGATCTGGTCCGCGGCTTGCCTGGTGTTCATTCTCGCCCTGAGGGAACTGGATCTGGCGGTCGTCCTGCCCGCGGGAAACGGTACGGTGGTCAGGCGCCTGTCGAACGTGGTCCATTTCGGCGGCGAGAACATGGGCGGTGCGCTGGCGCTCTGCCTGCTTCTGGCGGCCCTGCTGGTGCCGCTTTTGACCATACTGGTCACCGGCCGGAAGCTGCGTTCCCTGTCATGAGAGAACCGATGGACACGATTTCAGTCGAGCAGCTGACTCTGAAGAGGCGGGGAGGCTTCCGGCTGGGGCCGATGGACCTGCGGCTTGCGGCCGGCGAGAGGGTGGCGCTGATCGGGCCGTCGGGGTGCGGCAAGACGACCTTCTTGCGTCTGCTGGCCGGGCTGGAGAGGCCCGAATCGGGCACGATCCGCTTCGGCGAGCAGGTCGTCAGCGATGCGCGGAGGCTGACGCCGCCGGGGGAGCGGCGGATCGGATTCGTCTTCCAGGATGGCGCGCTCTGGCCGCACCTCACGGCGAGGAAGCAGCTTCTCTTCGCGGATCCCGGGCTCTCCACTCAGCAGGTGACCGCGCTGTTCGATCAGGTCGGGCTGTCCGGTCTCGAGGATCGCCGGCCGGACAAACTTTCCGGGGGTGAACAGCAGCGGCTGGCGCTGGCGCGCGCGCTGGTGGGCGATCCCACGTTCCTGATGCTGGACGAACCGCTGCACTCCGTGGATGTGCACCTGCGGGACAGCCTGAGCCTGTTGATCCGCAGGATTGCCGAGGAGCGCGGTCTTGGTCTGATCCTGGTCACGCATGATCGCCAGGAGGCTCTGGCCATGGCGGATCGCCTGGTGATCCTGAAGGAAGGGCGGATCGTGGAGGAAGGGGCGGCGGAGGAACTCCTGGCCCATCCCGTGACCGCCTATGGCGCCGCGTTCCTCTGCGGCGCGGCCTGCTTCGACGCCGAGCCGGAGGACTCCGGCGAGGGCCCGGCGCAGCTCTCCACGGTCTTCGGCCTGCTGCCCCGACCCAACGGAACGGGCGGGATGCCCCTTTCCCTGGTCGTCCTGCCCGGCGATGTGAGGATCGCGAAAAACCCCCTGGAGGAGACTCCTCGCGGTCTCGTCGTGCAGTGCTTCCCCGCCGCGACGGGAGCCCTGGCCAGCGTGGATCTGGATGGGAGGCTGCTCCGGATACTGTGCGCTGGCGATGTGGTTCAGGGATCGATGGTCCCGCTGGAGTTGTGCGGCGAGCCCAGGTTTCTTCCATGGGATGTGGCCGCCCGGGAGGTTCGCCCGTGAGCGTGGGACTGAGGATGCTTCTGATCCTGATCCTGCTGGCGGTGGTGGTCACGCTGATCAGTTGGATGGTGCGTGATTCCCAGCCGGAGGGAACGACGCCGATCCGCTGGGAGTCATCCAGGCAGTGCGAGGAGTGTCACCAGGAGGTCTACCGGGAGTGGCACGGATCTCACCACCAGATCGCCTACCTCAACCCGGAGGTCCGCGCGCTGAGCGACGACTTCCGCAACAAGGAATGCCAGGCGTGTCACCTGCCGCGGCCGGTTTCAGTCACCGGGTACGCCCAGCGCTCCCTGCCGCGGATGACCTTGCCGGACGAGGGAGTCTCCTGTCTCACCTGCCATCTGGGAGCGGACGGTGGCATTCTGGGAAGGGTGGATCGCGCGGACGCGCCGTGCCGGCCGCGGGCCAGCCCGGAACTCCTGTCGACGGAGATGTGCGAGAGTTGTCACAACCAGCACGCGACCACCGACCAGTATCGGGCGAGTCCGTTCGCGAAGGCGGGGGGGACCTGCAGGGAATGCCACATGCCCGAGCTCGAGAGGACGACGACGGCAGGTGTCCGCGCCGGCTTCATGCACGTCTACAAAGGCTGCCATGACCTCGAGACGCTTCAGTCCGCGGGGAAGTTCGTCGTCACCCGGGAGGGGAATGAACTGGTGCTCTCCCTGACGAACGTCGCCGCCGGCCACAACTTCCCCACCGAGGAGCGGCACCGGGCGGTCGACATGATGGTGCGGTTCGAGACCGCCCCGGGCGAGTGGGGGGAGTGGGAGCGGGCGTACCGCTTCCGCCAGCCCTACCGGGACGAGACCGGTCCGGACACGCAGTTGCCCGCGGGCGAGACGAAGACGGTGCGGGTCGATTGGCCCGCGGGCGCTTCAAAGGCACAGGCGCGGCTCTGGTACCGCCTCACGCCGTACGTGACGGACGATGATCCGCGCAGCACACTCCTGTTCGAAGAGGAGGTCGCGGCGGAATGAAACGAAGTCTGCTGCTACTGCTGGTCCTGTTGAACGGATGCGGCCGGCCGGGTGCGCCGGAGCCGACTCAGGCACCGCCAAAACTGGTCCCCTGCCAGACCTGGCTCGAGGAACTCGCGGCGAGCGGGCCGGCGCCGCCCGGGGAGGAACGGCGGGCAGAGCTCCAGGATCTCATGCTGACCGGGTTCGCCACCGACCTCGGTGCGAGGCTCTCCGAAAGGGCGCTGCAGCGGTTGCTGCAGGAAAAGGAGGCGTACTGGATTCTGGAGGAGGGGCTGTTGCACGACGATGCCGCGGTGCGGGAGCAGGCCGCCGTCGAGCTGGGACGTCTGGGTCATCGGGCCTCGATCCTGCCGCTGCTCGCGCGGCTCAAGTACGAGCTGGATCCCGACGCCAAGATCGAGGTCGCGACCGCTCTCGCCCGCCTCGGCAACGACGCCGGTCTTCCCGATCTTCTGCAGCTCATGAATGCCGGGCCGACCGCCGAGCATGCCGGGCTGAACGCCATCGAGCTGTGTGACCTGGCGAGCGTCGAGCTGTCTGAAGAGCCGAGCTATCAGGATCTCGGAAAGGAGCTCCAGACGCTGTCCGACCGCTGGGTCGAGACCGGGATCTCCTCCTTTCTCCCGGAGGAGGCGCCCGACCCGGAGGTTCAGGCAAGGGTGGCGGCGCACCTGATGGTTCTGGGCGGGGCGCCGCTGCGGCCGGTGGATGACGCCCGCTTCGCGCTCTCCCGCTCCGGCCAGATGGCCCTGCCGCTCCTTCGGCGGACAGTGCTGGCCAGTGAACTGTACCTGCGCAGCCACTCCCTGGAGATCATCCGGACCCTGGGCAAGGCCGCCCGTTCGCTCGGCCCGACCATCATGCCCCTGCTCTCCGATCCGCTCTCCCGAGGCGAGGCCGCCCGCACGCTGGGCGCACTGGGAATCACGGAAGCGGCCCCCCGCGTGATCGCCATGCTGAGTGAGCCGGATCCGGAGATCCGCACCGCCGCCGCGGCGAGTCTCGGGCCCCTCGGCGCGCGCGAGTCGATTCCCGCGCTCCGGGAGCGGATGCTCGATGAGCAGGAGAGCATGGACGTCCGGGTCATGGCAGCCTTCAGCCTGGCCCTCTTCGAGCTCGACCGCCCCGCCCGCGATTTCCTGCTCGAGCGCAAGCGCCAGCAGGACTACCACGGCCCCACGCTCGATGAACTCCTCGACCGCGTGACCCCGAACAATCGCACCCGGTAAACAGCTTCGCCA
>JAZDLC010000447.1:0-30568 GCA_043802345.1 Planctomycetota bacterium
GATCTGGGTGGCTCTCGGGCGTGCTTCCAGGGCGGGCCGGGACCTGGGGGGGGACGGGTGCGCTCCGGGCGCGACCAACGGAGGGCGTCCAGCTGGCGGGGAAGGCGAGTGGTCGGGCGGGGGTTTGGAGAAAGATGGTCCAGGGTGACTCCTGGTTGGGGTTTCTTTCCGGCCCGCCCTGGAAGCGCGTCCGAGAGCTACCAGATCGTTCTTTCGATGGCTGGGAGGCGGGGGGAGCGCGGCGTTTCTTTTGGGGGGAGGTTACGGAAGGTGGGGACGACCGATGGATGCAATGAGGTGGTCCCTCCATGGATGCGAGGCGCAGGCCGGGATCGCCGGCCTGTGAGGTGCAGTCGTGCTCGTGCTCGCGCTCGTGCGCGAGGGCACCTGGGCCGGTGGGGGTTGGATCTGGTGTCGCTCGCGGCGGATCACTGCGCTGGCCGTGATCGGTGCGGGCCGATTCATGGGAGAACTGTAGCCCCCGGTGAGGAGGTGCAGTCGTGCTCGTGCTTGTACTCGAGTCGTGAGCTGTCTGGTTGGAGGACGACTAGAGAAGGTCCCGTTCATGATGAGAAGATCAACCCGGATTCGTTATCATGCCCCGATCCATGTCCAACCGTCAGGGAGACTCTTCGATGATCCAGTGGATAGCCGCCGCGGGACTTGTTTCGCTCTGTCTTGTGGGTTGCCTCGCCCATCCCGGCGGCGTTCCTGCCAGGGAGTCCGCGAATCCTCTTCTCGAGGAATGGCGAACTCCGTTTGGCGTCCCGCCTCTCGATCGGATCGAGACCGGCCATTTCGTTCCCGCCATGAAGGAGGCGATGGCGAGGCACAAGGTCGAGATCGAGGCGATCTGCAACGACAAGGAGGCGCCGACCTTCGCCAACACGATCGAGGCGCTGGACGGCTCGGGCCGGCTCCTGGAGCGGGTGGGGAACGCCTTCGACGTGCTCGGGGGGGTCGTGAAGACGGAGGAAATGATCGCCGCCGACAGGGAGCTCACTCCGCTGCGCACCGCGCATGAGGACGACATCAATCTGAATGAACGGCTGTTCCAGCGGGTCAAGGCGGTCCATGGGCAGCGCGACCAGTGGAATCTCGACGGCGAGCAGGCGCGGCTGCTGGATGAGATCCATGACAACTTCGTCCGCGGCGGGGCGGACCTGCCGGAAACCAAGAAGGCCGAATTCCGAGCGCTGAACGAGAGGCTGGCGATGCTCTCGCTCCAGTTCGACGAGAACCTGCTGAAGGCGACCAACAAGTTCGAGCTGGTGATCACGGACCAGGCCGACCTGGCGGGGCTGCCGGACGGTGTGATCCAGGAGGCCGCGAAGACCGCGACCGACCGTGGCCATCCGGGCAAGTGGGTGTTCACCACCCAGAAGCCGAGCATGCTCCCCTTCCTCGAGAACTCGTCGAGGCGCGAGCTGCGCGAGCGGCTCTTCAAGGGGTACATCAACCGGTGTGACCATGGCGACGAGCTCGACAATAAGTCGATCCTGGCCGAGATCGCGGCGCTCAGGGTGAAGCGGGCCAACCTGCTCGGTTACCCGACGCACGCCCACTACGTGCTGGAGAAGAACATGGCCGGGACTCCCGAGGCGGTCTACGGCCTGCTGGAGAAGGTGTGGCGGCCGGCGATGGCGACCGCCAGGAACGAGGTGGCCGCGATGCAGAAGATCATCGAGGCGGAGGGGAACAGCTTCAAGCTGGGGCCGTGGGATTGGTGGTACTGCGCCGCGAAGGTGAAGCAGGCGGAGTACGACCTCGATGACAATGAAGTGCGTCCCTACTTCCCGCTCGAGAGCGTCCGTGACGGGGCGTTCATGGTGGCCGGCAAGCTGTACGGGCTCCAGTTCCGCGAGCGCAGCGACATTCCCGTCTACCACGAGGAGGTCAAGGTCTTCGAAGTGCTCGATGAGAGCGGCCGCCACGTCGGCCTGCTGTACACCGACTATCATCCGCGCGCCACCAAGCGGGTCGGGGCCTGGATGAACGCCTTCCGCAAGCAGGGCCGGCAGGGCGGCGACATGGTGACTCCCATCATCACCAACAACGGCAACTTCACGCGGCCGGTCGGGGACACGCCGTCCCTGCTCAGCTTCGACGAGGTCGCGACGCTGTTCCACGAGTTCGGGCATGCGCTCCACGGCCTGCTCTCGGACTGCAGGTACAACCTCCTCTCGGGCACCAGCGTCACCCGGGACTTCGTCGAGCTTCCCTCGCAGATCATGGAGAACTGGGCCGGCCATCCGGAGGTCCTGAAGCTGTACGCGCGGCACTACCGGACCGGCGAGTCGATCCCGCAGGCGCTCATCGACAAGATCGAGAAGGCCAGCAAGTTCAACCAGGGGTTCATCACCGGCGAGTACCTCGCGGCCTCCTTCCTCGATATGGACTGGCACACGCTCGGGCAGGCGGCCGAGGTGGATGTCCATGAGTTCGAGGATGCCGCCATGGAGAGGATCGGACTCATCCCGGAAATCGTGAGCCGGTACCGTTCGCCGTACTTCCGCCACGTTTTCGCCAGCGGCTACTCCGCCGGGTACTACAGCTACATCTGGGCCGCCGTGCTCGACGCCGACGCCTTCGAGGCCTTCAAGGAGAAGGGGCTCTTCGATCGGACCACCGCCGAGAGCTTCCGCGAGAACGTTCTCTCCCGCGGCAACGGCGACAACCCCATGACCCTGTACAAGAAGTTCC
The DNA here is from genome assembly GCA_043802345.1 of Planctomycetota bacterium. Classification (GTDB taxonomy): domain Bacteria; phylum Planctomycetota; class B15-G4; order B15-G4; family JADJEK01; genus JAZDLC01. The sequence continues at coordinate 2,704 of JAZDLC010000447.1, forward strand.
GCGGCCGCGAGCCGGACGTCGGCGCCCTTCTCGGCCGCCTTGGCTTCCAGTAGCCAGGTCGAGCGCGGTGTTCTTCTCGACGAGTGGTTTCGTTCAGCCGCGGCTGCTTCACGCAATGCTGCTGCTCGTCTGTTTTTCAGGCTGCGGGGACCGGCGCGACGCGACCTTCCTGGAGTTTCGCATCACGCAGGACCTCGACCTGATCCAGTCCTCGGAGTTCAAGCATCCGGCCCAGATCGCGATCTGGCTCGAGGCTCCTGCGAGCGGGCGCACGCGGACGCTCTTCGTCACGCACTGCTCGGCGACGGGCGAGTGGAAGGGTGAGGCGGAGCGCCCGACCGCCCTGCCCCGATGGTTCGCGGTCTTCAAGGAGGAGTTCGGACATCTCTCCCTGCCGCGCCCCGGGGGCGGCGCGCCGGACGCGGTGACACAGGCAACGCCGAGGGGCGCAAGGTACTGCTGGCGGACCGAGATCGAGGCGAACAGCGCCTGGATCTGCTGGGTCGAAGTCAACATCTCTGGCGACTTCAACGACCAGTTCCCCCGCCGGAACGAAGAGACGGGAGAGATCGACACCGACTCCTGTGGTCAGCCTTCGCTCCTCTACCGGTGTGAACTCACGGCCACACGCGGGGCCGTCTACACTCCCGAGCTCTTCGAGCGCACCATCCCCGGCACCGACGGCGAGGTGACAACCGACCTGGCCTCGATCACGTCCGCGCGGGACATTCTCGAGTCGATCGAGATCCGCGTGGCCGACTGAACTGTACTCTCAGCGCCCGAACCGGAGGGTGACGACCCGGAAGGGAGTCGGCGGATCGGGCGCTGAGAGCGGATTCTCGACGCAGTCCAGGCGCTCGGCCGGAAGCTCGTCGAAGATCCCCTCGAGGCGCGGCTCCTGCGTTGTCGCGGCCAGTTGCAAGAGGTGCAGCAGGGTTCCCTCGCCGTCCGCCGCACGTTCCATGCCGATCAGGGCGTAGGTTTCCGGTTCGACCGACAGAAGCGAGCGCGCCGGCTCGCTCGAGGATCCCTTCTGTCCCGCCGCCAGCCCGCGGACCAGCAGCGGTTGCTGCACTTCCTGGCCGAAGCGATGGGCCTCCACCGGGTCGTACGTCTTTCCGGTAGCGCGCAGCGAGTACTCGAAGACATGCTCGCCCGGCTCCTGGCCGGCCCGGTAGTTTGTCTGCCAGTAGTTGTTCATCGCGTAGGAGAGGATCGTGGGACGCTCCGGCTCGAGGTGTTTCAGCATCCGGCCGAGCTGGATGTCGCCGAGCTGAACCAGGGGGGTGTCGCGCGGCGCCCAGACGATCCCGCCGCCCTTGCCCGCCACCGAAACCGATCCGACGGTGGTGTACCAGTCACGGTTCGCGCCCGCAAGCTGATCACGATCGGGGACGAAGCTGGAAAAGGCCGTCTCGAGGTGGAAGGTCGGCTCTTCGGCGGCGAAGGGGAAGGCGACGTAGAGCGCCTCCTTGTCGGTGACCTCCTCCTTGTCGATCGTGACCGTCAGGTCGATCCGGTCGAGCCTGTCGTAGAGCGACCAGGCCCACTTGATGGTCGGGCAGGTCGGGGCCTTGCCCCGGTAGATGACGGTGGAGAAGACCGGGCCGGGGCGGAAGGAAACGAGTTCCAGCTTGCTCGCGAGGTGCCGCTCGTGGTTCGGCGGTTCGCCGACGTCGTAGATCACCTGGCCGAGCCGCCAGGGAGCCGCGCCGTCGACGAGATCGCGCCCGCTGGCCAGCGCCATCGCGCGCCGGATCCCGCCCCGCTCCAGGTCGAAGCTGACCGAGTGGTGCGGGCTCAGCAGAACGTTGTTCTCGAAGGTGGTCCGGCAGCGAAACTCCTGCGACGGGCCGCGCCGCAGTTCGTACAGCTTGTACCCCAGCGGCGGGACCTCCTCGGCGAGGAACACCACCTGGTCCGAGTCCGCCTCTTTCTGCCAGGCGACCTCCTCGCCGCTGGCCGCGTCGATCAGGCGGAAGTCCCCGTCATGAAGCACTCGCGCCCGAACCAGGCCGGTGCGCGGCCAGGAGAGGGTGTTCCAGACGCACAGCGCCGGAAATTCTCCGGTCGTCGGCAGGCGATCGAGGGAGCCGAGCGCCGCTGCGGTCGCCGCCTCGATGTGTGGGACCGGCCGGGTGCTGCAGCCGGCCTTGACTTCCCAGTGCTCGCGCACGATCGGCAGGAGAGGATCCGAAACGCTCCTCGAGTGCCCCCAGGTGTGTTCGTTGTAGAGCAGGATGTCGTCCCACGCGGCCGCCAGGTCCGCGCGCGGGACCTCGTCCCCGGTCGCCGCGGCCGCGAGTGACGCGAGCCGGCTCGCCTGGTCGATGGCGGCCTGGTTGCGCGCATTCTGTGCGGTGGCCCGAGCGCTGGACGCGACGCCGTCCTCCCAGTAGGTGCCCCAGTCGCCGCGGTGGACGGGGATCCGGTCGCCGTACCGCTGCTCGAAGCGCGACAGGAACCCGTCGATCGTGGACGCATACAGGCGGGGCCAGCGGTAGGTCTCGTTCCACTCCTTCATCAGCGGCAGGGGCTCGAAGGTGAGCGGCCGGTTGTCCGCGTAGTAGCAGTGCATCAGCAGCATTTCCCAGGGGTATTCGCGCTCCGGGAAGCGCCGCTCGAGATACCGCGACAACTGCTCCTTGGTCTCGTCGATCGTGCCGGTCAGCCCGTACTCGAACTGTCCGTACTGGTAGCTGAACCAGGTCAGGACGCGCTTGCCGTCCGGCGCTTCCCACCAGAAGGGGGGCACGATGTCGGTGTTCCGCTCGAACCAGGCGCGATCCTGATTCAGCGCGGTTGAGAGATACCGTACTCCGGTGTTGGCGAGCAGGCTGCAAAGAGACCAGGAGTAGCTCGGCGTGTCGGTCTGGGAGGCGCCGCGGCAGGAGATGCCGAGCTTCCGTTCGCACTCCATGGCGAAGCCGCGCAGGCGCAGGAGCGCCTCCGGCGTGGCCATGCCGGTGAGCGTGTTCAGGTACAGCGCGTTCATCACCACCCGTCCCTCGCGCATCCGCTCGAGCAGCCGCTTGACCAGCTTCGGATCACCGAGCTTCATGAACTGCTCGAGCTGCCAGCCGGTCTCGATGGTGTAGGTGGGCTTCACCTCCGCCGGCCAGTCGTCGGTGCGATCGCAGAACTCCACCATTCGCGCGAGGTTTTCGCAGTGCAGCAGAGCGACCTTCTCGGGCAGGTCGGTGTAGCCGATGTCCGTGTGCACCGCGAGCAGGACGTGGACCTCCATGTGGCGCGGCGGCTGGAGCAGGAAGTCATGCGTCACGGTCTGTACGTGGCCATCTCCGATCGAGAGCCTGCACTCGGTCGGCGCGGTCGGCTCGGGGACTTCGATCTCGATCCAGCGCTCGGAGAAACCGTGCAGGTTCGCGGGCCTGTCCAGTGCGAAGCCCTGGCCCGTGACCTTGACCTGGGTCCGGGCGGTCTGGCCGTTGTTGCGGACCCTTACGCGCACGAGCTGTTGGCCGTCCGCGGTGACGATGGGCAGGGGGCGCAGCTCCTCGATCGACAGCTCGGGAGGCGGCAGGGTTCCCTCCAGGGCGTCGAGGCCGAGGGCGTCGTACGCGATCCAGCACCCGCTGGTGATCAGGAGGGTCAGCTCGTTGGCACCCGCCCGCAACATGGTGCTCGGGATCGGCACCTCGAGCAGCCGCTTTCCCTCCGCCGCGCCGATGGTGAGCTTGCCGCCGCCGGTCTCCAGTTCCAGCTTGATCGTCTCGCCGCCCGCGGAGATCTCGAGCGTCGGCGCCCAGGTGTCGTGAACCTCGGTGAGCCAGAGCAGCAACACGCTGTCCCGCGGTTCCTGTAGCTGGAAGGAGATGCGGAAGTCTCGCGGCGCGGAGCCGGCCCACCGGTCGTAGAGCCCGGGCTGGAGCGCGCTGAAGGCGCGACACGCCTCCGCGTCCCCGGCGTCGACGCGCACTCCCTCGGGGAAGCGCTCCTTGAACTCGCCGGTTTGCGTCGGGACAAGCCCGAACTCCGCGCACGAATCATCCGGCTTCCCGATCCGCCAGAGCGGCTTGCGGGGCGCGTCCGGCAGGGCGGGCTGGTCCCCGGCCGTCAGTGCGCTCGCGAAGCAGGTGAAGAACAGGGGGATGAGGGCCAGCGTTTTGACGACTCGCATGACGAGGCTCCGAGGCGGTGAACCGGGACGAGAGACAACGTAGCGAGTCTTGCCGGTTGGGTGCCGTGACAATGACCAACCGCAATGACCAACCGAGCCGGCCGAATCGCAGGTCGCGCCCACGCGAAAGGAGGGGTGGCCGCTGACATTCTCCGAAGAATTATCTTGCTCTATTGAGCTTAAAAAACTAAGTGTAGTGGAGTCAGTGAACCGGAGGGCCTGAGCGATGACGGAGCTGCCGCAGCCCACGCGACGCGAGTTGGAGATTCTCCAGGTGCTCTGGGAACAGGGCGAGGCCTCGGTGCGACAGGTGTACGAGGCCCTGCGCGAGGAGCTGCCGATCGTCCAGAACACGGTCCAGGCCTTTCTCAGGACCATGGAGGAGAAGGGGCTGGTGGCCCACCGGACGGAGGGGAGGACCTTCATCTACCGGCCGGTGGAGCCGCGCGAGGAGACCGGCCGGCACATCCTCTCCCGGCTGCTGGAGCGCATCTTCGATGGCTCGGTCGAGCAACTGGTCGAGAGCGCGTTGTCTCTCAAGAAACCCTCACGGGACGAGATCGATCGGCTCAAGGCGCTGGTGAAGGGGGCGGAAGAGCGCACCGATCGCGTGCGGACGCCACGAGGTGAATCATGAGCGCTTTCGCCTATGTCGCCGAGCACCTTTCGAGCCTGCTGGCCGGAAGCACGCTGCTCCTTCTGGCGGGGACGGTGGCGATGCTCCTGGTTCGGGAGCCGGCGTACCGCCAGCGGATCGGCGAGGCGGCCGTTCTCGCCGCCGCTCTCCTGATCGCGTTCTCCCTGGTTCCACTGCCTCGGCCCGGGAAGTCGTTCGTCGACGCGATGATGAGCCGGCCTGCCGCGGGAGGAGAGGAGCGGCCCGTGATCAGGGGAGAGCGGAAGGAGCCGGCGCGAGAGAGCGGAGAGTCCGCATTCCGCGTCGAGGATGCGGTTCCGCGTGAGCCGGCAAGGGCTCCGGTCTCCTTCGTGACGGCGCCGCCGGCGTCGCCGAAAGTGACGGCAATACCCACATCGCCGCCGGCTCGAGCCGAGAGACAGCGCCTTGACCTCTCGCGGCTCCTTGCCCTGGTCTGGATCGGCGGAGCGGCGCTCATCGCGGCCTGGATCCTCGTCGGTGCCTCGCGTCTTGCCCGATTGCTGCGTCGTGCCCGTCCCGCTCCCGATTGGGTCATGCAGGCGGCGCGGAATCTGGACACCGGCATGGGGCGTTTCCCCCGCATCGTCGTGACCCGGGCCCCGCGGCTGGTGCCTTTTTGCCTGATGCTGCCGCGCCCGACGATCGTTCTCCCGAAATGGCTCGCCGCAAGCGATCGCTCGAGCGACCTGGAGAAGGTGCTGCATCATGAGTTCGTCCATCTCCGTCGCAGGGACGGAGTGGGCCGGAATCTCCTCGCGCTGGCCTTGCCGCTCTTCTGGTTTCACCCGCTGTTCTGGTGGGTGCGCAGCCGGGTGCGCCTGGCCGCGGAGCTGATCGCCGACGATGAAGTGGGGCGGACGGGAGATCACGCTGAGTACGCGCGCCAGCTGGTTCGGCTGGCCGAGAGAGACACCGGCTTTGTTCCGTCGCCGCTCGGAGCGGTCGGCGTGTTGGGATCGAAGTCCGAGTTCTACCGGAGGATCGAGATGTTGATGAGAAGCAAGAGCCAGCTCGCCGTTCGATGCAATCGCGCCGGCCGGATCGCACTCTGTTGCGGAACGGCCCTGTCGGTCCTCCTGGTGACGAGCCTGCTGGGAGCGGAACCACCGGCGCAGGACAAGGGAGCCCTGCAACAGGAGATCCAGCAGCTTCAGGATCAGAATCACCGGCTTCGCGCTGAACTGGACGAGATGCGACAGCAGTTGACACAACTGGGAGCCAATCTCGCCGCGAGCCCGAACGTACCGGAAGTACCTTCTTTCGAGGTAGTCGTGAAGGAAGGCGACACGCTGGCGAGCATCTGGCGTGAGCACTTCGGCAACGAAGTCGACATGCGAAGGTTGCGACGTCTCAATCCCGGTGTTGAACCTGAGAGGCTCGCCGTGGGGCAGGTGATCCTGTTGCCTGATCGTGATCCCGAGAGGGCACCGGGAGTGTTCCATCAAGGGCTCCCCTCGCGGCCCCGACAGGCGCCGGAGATTCGCCCCGACTCGCCGCTGCCGGCGCCGGAGGCTCGCCCCGAGTCAACCCCGATCGGGTCGGTGGCCAGTCCCGAGATTCTCGATCTGGTGACTCGCATGATCGATCTCGAGGGTGAGATCCAGATCGCCGAGTTGGAGCTGAACCAGGGGGAGTCCGCGCATGAGGCGAGCGTTCTGTCGGAAAGGGAACTGACAGGCCGAAGGCTCCGGTTGGCGAGTCTGACCCGCAAGCACGAACTGCTACGCGGCATCGCCCTGGCCGAGCTGGAGGTCGCCCGAAGCGGGCTGGGGTCCATCGATGCCCGGGTCGCGAGGAGCCGGCAGTTGGTCGAGGTCGGCTTCATCACGGAAGGGGATCTGAACCGGGAAGTGATGCAGCGGACCGCGCTGGAGGCGCGAATTCGGTTGCTCGAAGGCGTTCTCTAGTTCGCGTTGATGCGACACGCATGCCGACCGCCCAGTTCATTTGGAACGGGAGGATCTGGGATCCGGTGATCCATCGGTGGGCTACCATACTCCCGGGAGGAGCCCCCTTACCCTTGCGCGGTACGATTCGTACGCGGGACCGAGCTCGTTTCGCAGCAGCCGCTCCTCATGGTGAACCCGCCTCACGAAGGCCAGCAGCAAGAGGGCGCCCGTGGCGATGGCGGTGCTCCAGGCGTGAAGGAACAGGGTTGTGGAGAGGTACATGACGAAGGCACCGAGGTAGCTCGGATGTCGCACGAAGCGGTAAGGGCCGCTGGAAACCACTGTGTGGTCCTTCTGCGTGGTGAGGTGCATGGTGAAGAACGTGCCCAGCGTGACAACGGCCCATGTCCTCAAGGCGAGCCCCAGGGCCATGGCCAGAAGCGCGCAGGAAGTCACCGTATCCCATTGGAGGCTCCCGGGGTATCGCACGTAGGTTGCTTCCACGATCGCGGCGAGCTGGGTGAGGAAGACCGACCAGACGATCTGCTTGCACGTTCCCCTGTCGCTCGGGTGGTCCTCCTTGGCGAGGGGGCGGTAGTCGGGTTGGAAGACCGCTGCGACGATCCCAAAGGCCACCAGGATCCAGATCTTTGGGTGCAGGAGCATGTCCGCATTCATGGTTGTCGGAAGGACGACGCAGCAGAATGGGACAGCGACGGTCTGCATCGCCCTTCTCGTTGCGGTCCTCCCGTCAGTCATCTCGGTGTACCCTTTCAACACCAGTCCGTGTCGGCGCTCGCCAGCATGTGGTTCGCACAGGTGTGGTTGAAGAAGAGCCGGTTGGCATACTCCGGCTCTCCCGTGGCGATGCGGATCATCTGGAACGACTTCGTTGTCTGCGCGAAGAGCATCTCTCCATCCGGCGAAGGGGAGATCGTGCCGACGGTTGCCTCCTGCCGTGATCCGTTCCGTCCGAAGAATCCGGGATCGCTGACGCGAATCTTCCCCACCGCGTCCATGCTTTCCGGGTCGACGAGGAAGATCGTGTCCGGAAACCCGATGGCCGCCATCAACTTCCTGCCGCGGTGCATGAAGATGTGCATGTTGGTGAGACGGTGGAAGTCGGGCTGGGTGAAGACGCCGATCTCGCGAGGACCATCCGGCGTCAGGCGGACCTTGTGAACCGAGGCGGCCCCACGGAAATCCACGGCATAGGTAGCTTTTCGGAGCAGTCCGAGGATGCTGCTGTGTCTGAACTGGAAGTTGTGGCTGGAGAAGTAGATCAGGTCCGGATCGCAAGGGTCGAACTGGGCGTGCGCGGCGACTGAGAAGCGATCAAGCGCCCACTCCCTCCCCTTCTCCAGGTCGATGATCTTCACTCGCGACGGGATGATCTCTTCTGCCGCGTCGAGGTACATGCCGAGCTCGCAGATGGCGCAGTACCGCCGACTCTCATTGATCACGAGGTCATGCAGGTAGTCAGCCATTTCCCCTTGCCAGATGGTGACTGAGCCGGCCTCTCCGATCCTGTGCCGGAACAGTCTCGACTCTACCGGTCGAAGAGGATCCTTGATCCGGGCGAGAGAGTCCTGGAGCGAGAAGGAGAGGGTCGTGAGCTCTCCTGTTTCCGGGTCGAAGACCTGCTTTGATCCGAGCAGGTGATCATCCTCGGACTCGTCCGTCCAGAAGTAGGTGACGCTTCTCCGCGCGCAGTCGATGAGCAGGTAACCGTAATAGGCCCAGAGGTTGATGATGAAGCGGCCGTCTCCGGCTTCCGTTACGGTGTGGGGAATGGTCAGGAGCATGACCTGCTCGAGGATGTTGAAACCGTAGTGGTAGCTACGTCGCAGCCAGCGAAGGCTCGACAGACTCCCCTCATCCCGCGCGACCGCTTCCTTGAACCGGTCCAGCCCCGGGCGAATGATCTCCCCGTGTCGGACGCAGACACGAAGCCCTTTTCCCGTGCGGCAGTTCATGAAGTAGTAGCCGTGGCGCCCATAGCGCAGGGCCCACGATCCCATCACCGTCGGGACAACCACTGTCGTGTCCGTGCCGTTGCTCCTGGGAACGGAGAACTCGGTGAACCGTGCCGGAATCTCGATGCTTCGCATGCTCTTCTAGTCCCACCCCGGTCTTCACGTCACGCAGTCGGCACGAGATCTGAGATCGCAATCGGTGTACCAGTCTGCCGGGAGTCGTAAGCAACGGGTTCGCAGTCTCTTGCCCGGAGGGGGACGCAGCCGTGTCTGTTTCCGATGACAGAGGCGAGCATCTGATGTTGTGAGATGTACATTTCGTGACCTGTGTCGACCTGAATCGCTACCCTGACCGGCATGAGCATCAGACTGATCGATTGCCTTCTTCCCTGTCTCATCCTCTCTCTCTCCGCCTGCAACCAGGCCCGGGACGGCGGCGATGCGCGGGCGCCCCGGGTGCCCCTTTCAGCCGCGGTGGAAACGGCCGCTGACGGGATCACGGCCGGCTTCATCAAGGAGATGGTGGAGACCCTGGCGAGCGACCGGATGGAGGGACGCGACCCGGGGACCCGGGGTGACCGGAGCGCACGGCTGGCCCTGACCGAAGAGCTGCGGGAGCTGGGGCTCGAACCGGGCGCTCCCGGAGGCGCCTGGGAGCAGCCGTTCCCGATCGTCGGCCTCTCGGCAGCCCTGCCTGAGCAGTGGTCCTTCGCCGGTGCGGACGGTCAGGAGCTCGCGTTCGAGTGGTGGGACGAGTACGTGGCTGGGAGCGGCGTGCAGCGGCCGGCCGTGGCCATCGAAGACTCGGAAGTGGTCTTCGTCGGCTACGGCATCGACGCGCCCGAGGAGGAGTGGGACGACTTCAAGGGCGCGAACCTGAAGGGGAAGATCCTGCTGATGCTGAACAACGATCCGGACTGGGATCCGGAGCTGTTCGGCGGTGTCCGCCGGCTGTACTACGGACGCTGGACCTACAAGTACGAGAGCGCGGCGAGCCAGGGGGCCGCCGGGGCGATCATCATTCACACGACGCCCTCCGCGGGGTATCCATGGCAGGTGGTGCAGACCTCCTGGTCCGGGGAGCAGTTCGAACTGCCGGCGGGCGGCGAACCGCGGGTGGGCATCCAGGCCTGGCTCACGGATGAGGCGGCCGGGCGTCTGGTGAAGATGGCCGGAAGGGATCTGGACGATCTGGTCGCGGCCGCCAGAAGACGCGACTTCCGCCCGGTTCCGCTCGGGATCACGACGTCGATCCGGTTCACGACAAAGGTGAGCCGGACCGAGACCGCCAATGTCGCCGGGTTGCTGCGGGGTAGCGATCCGGAGCTGCGGAACGAGGTTGTGATCTTCAGCGCCCATCACGACCACCTGGGCATCGGCAAGCCGGACTCGACCGGCGACAAGATCTACAACGGAGCCCTCGACAACGGCGTCGCCATGGCGCAGGCGCTGGCCGTGGCCAGGGCGATGATGGCGCTTCCGGAACCACCGCGGCGCAGCGTGCTGTTCCTGTTCGTCGGGGGCGAGGAGCAGGGGCTGCTGGGCTCGCGCTACTTCGCGGCGCACCCGACCTCCCCTCGCGAGAAGATCGCCGCCAACATCAATTTCGAACTGGGGAACATCTGGGGCCGGACCCGTGACGTGGCGATCTTCGGCCGGGGGAAGTCGACGCTCGAGGACATTCTGGAATCGGTCGCCGCCCGTCAAGGCCGGGTCGTGGTGGGTGAGGCGTCCCCGGACGCGGGCTGGTACTACCGCTCGGATCAGTTCAGCTTCGCCCGCATCGGCGTGCCCGCCATCTGGTTCCGGTCGGGCACCGATGTCATCGGCCGGCCGGCAGGGTGGGGCCAGGAGCGGATGCTCGAGTGGATCAGCCAGCGGTACCATCAACCGTGCGACGAACTAGACGAGACCTGGGACTTCGAGGGCCTGGTGGAGGACGCGCGCCTGGCGTTTTTCCTCGGCCTGGAAGTGGCCGGCGCCAATGAGCCTCCAGGTTGGTACCCGGGCGACGAGTTCGAGGATGTCCGGTGAACCGCGCGTTGGTCCAAGGAAGAGAAGAGGAACTACGAAACACGCGAAGGACGCGAAAGGGGCTGATTGACGAATTGCTCGTGTTCGACCTTTGAGTGGTGCGACTCGCTCCGCGGGCTCAACCGCCGCGGGGCTTCCGGACGTTGACCCTGACCTCCACTGGCTCGCTGCTGCGAAGACCATCGAGGACATGGAACTGCACCGTCATCTCGCCGGTCCTGTCGGAAGCACGCAGACGGAACGTCGGGTCGTTGCCCCGCTGGCCGCCGGCCTGCCAGCGATAGTGGAGCGGCTGCCCCTCCGGGTCCTCGCTTTTCGATCCGTCCAGCACGATTTCCTCGCCAGGAGAGGCCGTGACTTCGGTGACGTTGACCACGGCCACCGGCCGCAGATTCCGCTCGCGGATCGCTGGTGGAACCGCCGGCTTCACGATCGGGGTCTTGCCCGATGCCGGGCGCAGACTGGTGCGAAGCCGGTAGTGGCCCTCGAAACGCTCGCCGCGAAAGAACGCCTGGTTGAAGTCGGTCAAGGACAGGAAGCAGAACTCGGTCTCATCGCCGCTCACGACCCTGACCAGCAGCAGGCCCTGCACTTCCCAGACGTTCGGCGTGAACGCGACCTGACTCTTCGCGCCGCAGAAGGGGTTCCACACCTCGATGGCGCCTTCCACCTCGTCGGTGGCCGCATCGTCCCAGTCGGGATCGGTGTGGCGCGGAAACTCGAACCGTCCCGAGGCGTCGGTGTGGCCGGTGAACTTGGGCCGGTCGGCGAAGAACTTCACTCCTGCGTCCCGCAGGGCCGGGTTGTTGGTGACGTGGTAGACGTAAGCGGCGGCGCCCTCGAGAGGCCGATCGTCGACATCGGTGACCAGCAGCAAGTTCCCGAACAGCGGGATGAACCAGCCGGCCGTGCCCCAGAATCGCGAACCACGGTAGCCCGCGAAGTGCTGCACCTGCCCGGCATGCGCCGGATGCAGCCAGAGGTGGCAGAAATCCATCAGCGGCGTGTATGCCTCCCCGCACGGAACGCCGTTGGCCGGCGACAGCGGCAGCGTGTCGTCATGAATCAACGGCAGCGACTTTCCTCCGGCGAAGAGCTTGCCCTGTCCGTCCTCGAGCAGGACGTTCTCGGGGCGCACGCCGTATCCGTAGAGATCGGGCAGCGCCAGCACGGTGTGGCCGAACTCATGGATCAGGCCGGAGTCGGGCGCCATCAACTCCGCATGCGACCCGACTGGAAAGCCGCCGTCGAACAGGGCTTCGTCCGCCTCCTCGGGTCGGTCCGCTCCGTCCGGCGGCTGCGGGTAGATGAGATCGGTGCGAAAGGCGTCGCGCACGCCCACCGGGCTGGTTTCTGGGTATACCGCCTCCCGGAGCATGCGATCCATGCACGACTTCTGCGCCTCGATGTAGTCGGCGTAGCTGAAGGATCCGACCAGGTTGATCCTGCGCTCGTTGCGGCACTTCGCGAAGAACTCCGGGTCGTAGCTGAACCAGACCGGCCGCGCGGTGCTGAGGCTCGCGCGCTGGTTGTTGGCTTCACACAGCTCTGGGACCCGGTTCTCCGGATCGACCGTCACGCGCACCCACTCGGGCCGGTCGTTCCAGGTGGCGGGAAAGTGCACCTCGACCTGGCTGTCCGGAGCCAGTTCGCCTTCGACGGTCCGCTCCACGCTCTTCAGCACGGGGTCGTCCGGCGCGAGGCGGTCGTCGTCGTCCGTCTCGGCGAGCCACTCCAGCCGCACTCTCACCCCTGCCGGAGCCGGACGGAAACCGGCGTTCCAGACGTGCGCTACCCACTCGATAGCGTCTCCAGCGGCGGGTCGGTCGCTGGGCGCGTCGCTGCTGTGGCGAGGCAGGCGGGAAACGTACATCAGATCCAGGTCGGGCTGATCGACGGTGATCACCTCCACCTTGAACGAGGCCGAGCGGCCGCGGTACTCCGCGGCCAGCGTGCATTCCCCGGGCCGGACGCCACGCACCAGTCCTGATTCATCCACTTCCGCCACCGCCTCGTCAGAGGTGGACCAGCGGATGAACGGCTTGGCGTCGAAGTCGGACCAGCAGCCGTACCGCACGGTGAAGTCGGTGATCCTCTCACTTCTGCCGTCGCGCGTGACACGAAGGCCGAACTGCTTGGCGTGTCCGGCCAGCACGCGCAGGTCGGACCGGACCTCCGATGGGTCGGGGTCGATGGCGATCTGGTGGCACGGCATGGTGCGGAAGTAGTCACGGTAGACCTGGGCCACCATGCTCCCGACTCCGGGATCGAATGCGGCGCGCAGGATCAGTTCATCCATCTCCGCGTCCGACGTCCGGTCGCCGATGAACAGGCGGGCGTCGGCCATCCGTTCCGGATCGAGGAAGTCGTTGTCCGCGGCCACGGGGCCCGCCACGGCGACCCGGTCGACGAACAGCGGCAAACCCAGCGGCCGCCCGTCGCGCGAGGTCCAGCCGAGAGCAACGTGGTGCCACTCTCCGGCTCGCCAGTCGGAAACGTCGGCCCGGGCCGCGGTGCGTTTTTTCGGCGAAGCCATCACGAGACGCAGCAGGCCGAGCGCGGACTTCTCCAGCGACAGACCGTTTCGCTCCGGGTCGCCGATGCGCAGCAGAACATGAGACCTGCCGTCGTCTCCGTTCCAGTCCGGCCGCAGCCAGAAGCTGATCAGGCCCTGTTCTCGACGGAGCAGCGGATGGTCGATCGGCGTCTCTCGATCGAGCCTCACGCCATTCCGCTCGGTTCCGGCAACCGGCGCGAGAGGCTCGTCCGGCGCCGCCGAGCGCGTGGTTTCGGGAAGGACGGCGTCGGTAAACCACGCGGTGGCGGCGACGGGGTCACTGGTCGGAAGTGAGGGGAAGGCCAGCAGGATCAGGGCAGCGAGCGGGGACAAGATGCGTTCCTCCGGTAGCCATCGGTGGAATCCGGCATTCTAGGACCCGTTCGGCTCACTCACAGGCCCCGATGGAAGCGTTTGAGGAACGGATCAGGGGATAGTAACGTGAGGGCGAGCACTGGGACATCCTTCCACTCCGGATCGCATGAACCGAATTCGCAACACTCGCAAAGGAGGCTGTTGCCATGAGAGAAGTCGCGGTGAAACACCTGTCGATCCTGAGCGGGCTGGTGATCCTCGTTGCCGCCGGAGCGGCCCTGTCGGACGAATCAAACGAGGGGGGCGACTCCGTTCCGAAGCGTCTGGCACGGCTGGAGAAGAGTCTCGAGAGTCAGGTCTTCGCCATCGAGAAGCTCGAGAAGAAGGTGGATGACATCCTGTGGTTCCAGCGGCTCGGCGACGTGGCGCGGATCGACAAGGTCTTCATTCCGACCGTCCCGAACCCGCATGAAACGCCGGAGTACGGCATCGAGAACGAGCGCCACCCGTTCAAGATGTACGCCTACGTCTTCGTTCCGCGGTCGCTGGACGAGTCAAAGAAGCATCCCCTGCTGGTCTTCCCTCACGGCGGCGTTCACGGCGACTTCACGACCTACTACACACATATCATCCTCGAACTGATGGAACAGCAGTACGTCGTGGTTTCGCCCGAATACCGAGGGTCCACCGGGTATGGCCGGGATTACCAGGAGGCGATCGACTACGGCGGCCTGGAGGTGCAGGACTGCGTCTGCGCGCGCGACTGGGCGGTCGAGATGTTCTCCTTCGTCGACGCCGGGCGGGTCGGCATCCTCGGCTGGAGCCACGGCGGCCTCATCTCGCTCCTCGCCGTCTTCGACCACCCGGAGAAGTTCCAGGTCGCCTACGCCGGCGTGCCGGTTTCCGACCTCGTGGCGCGCATGGGGTATCAGACCCAGGAGTACCGCGACCTCTACTCGGCCGATTACCACATCGGCAAGACCGCCAACGAAGACGTCGAGGAGTACCGCCGGCGCTCCCCGGCCTGGAACGCCCAGAAGCTACAGACTCCTCTGTTGATTCACACGAACACCAACGACCGGGACGTCCACGTGCTCGAGGTGGAGCACCTGATCAAGTCGCTGAAAGCCGAGGGGAAGGAGTTCGAGTACAAGATCTACGACGACGCCCCGGGCGGCCACAGCTTCAACCGCATGGACACATCGCTGGCTCACGAGTCGAGACGGGAGATCTACGCCTTCCTGGCCCGCTACCTGAAGCCGCAGGATTGACCGGCGGGCAGGGGAACAGGGTTCGTTCCGGCCTTCACAGATCGAGCCGGTACAGGTCGTGGTCAAGAGCGGGGGGGCGCTGGCCTTCTGGCACCACGCAGAGCCGCTCGGGCGCGTAGAGGGGGACGAGCGAGACGTGCTCGTCGATTTGTTTCTGGATCTGCCGGTAGATGGCCGGCAGATCGTCCGGATCAGCGGTTCGCGTGGCGGCCAGGACCAGGCGCGTGAGTTCCGGGTCGACGCCGAAGAAGCGCTTCTCCGCGGCGGTTCCCTGCTTCGGTTCGGGCAGGAACCGAGCGGTGAGAGAAATATACGGGTCGTAGGGGACGCCCCATGTCTGCTCAATGCGCAGGTCGTAGGCGCCGGCCTCGAGGGCCTCTGTCTGGCTCTCGGGTGAGCCCTGAACCAGCTCCATTACGAGGCCGGACGCCGTGAGCTGGGCGGCGAGGGCCTGGCCGAGAGCGGCCTGACCGGGGGCGAGCAGGCGGAGCGGCGAGGAAGGAGCCTCCACCAGCGAGGAGGCATGGGCTTGACCGACGTCGCTCGCGGGCCAGATGGTGACCGACGGGGCGGCCCAGGTGAGGCAGGGCGTGGCGAAGCCGGACTCGACCTGTTCGATCAGACTCCTCCGATCGATGCTGTCACGGATGCGCCGGCGCAGTGCCAGGTCGGTCGTGGGACCCTGGCCCAGGTGGAAGCTGAGATAGACCACGGACGAACCGGGGCCCCGGCTGAGCTCGAATCGCTGTGCGAGTTCGGGGATCCTCTGGCGGGGAACCATCCGGAACCAGCTATCTGCGAGCAGGTCGATCTCGTTCCTCAGCAGTGCGTCGCAGGCCTCATCGGCGGAAAGGAACAGCTTCAGGTCGAGCTTCTCCGGACCGCCTCCCTTGAACCGCGTCAAGCGCAGGATGTCGTCGTCCGGCAGCCACGCGTCGAACCGGTACGTGCCCGAGCCGATCGGCCGGATGAACTGTCCCTCGTTGTCCAGGCTGCCGGGAGCGCGCACGGCACAGGGGTTGATGGCGCAGAGATCCGGCAGGAGCGCGGTCGGTTCAGAGAAGCGGATGCGGATTTCGCGGTCGGAGAGCGTCGTGATCTCGCGCACGCGATCGCTGGAGCGCAGCCAGGCGTGCTCGGGCAGGCCGACCCAGCGCTTGAAATGGATGCGGACCGCCTCGGCGTCGACCGGGCTGCCGTCATGAAAGCGCGCGTCCTCGCGCAGCGTCAACACCAACTCTCTGCCGCCATCCTCGATGCGCCAGCTCTCGGCCAGGTCGGGCACGATCTTGCCGCTGCCGTCCCGGCGCACGAGCGTCTCGTACAGACTGGTCTTGGTGATGAAACCGCCGCGATACGACAGCGGGTGCAGATTCGGTATCACCGGACTCTTGCCCCGGACAGCGACCGTGAGAGGGCGGTCTCCGGCAGTGCGGCTCCCCGGATCGGGTCGGGGACCGGTTGGAGCGCCCTTCAGGCCGGAGCCCGGCCCGACCAGCTCGGTGGCGGCGGCATCCCCGGCGCAAGCTGGCATCCCCGCAACGCAGAGCAGCGCGGCTGCCCGCCAGAAGACTCCGAAACGCGTCATCTCTACTCCGTGGAGTCCGGGCTACGGGAGCAACGAACCAGGTTCACTCCACCAACGTTACTCGTTCTCCTCGTCCTCGTCGACCTGGGCTTCGAAGAGAACGGCTGCCAGCGAATGAGCGGAGCCCCGCGTCAGCGAGACTCCGCTCATTGTCGAATCCTTCAGGGCCTCAGACCCTGACCGAAGGTCGGCGTAGGATTACGGGGTGATGACCAGTTCGAGCGAGTTCGAGGTCACCTTGCCGGCGACGGTATCGACCACGACGACCTGCTCATAGAAGGTCCCGGAGATCGGCAGCGTCACGTGGTAGCTGACCGCGCCCGCGCCCGCACCCGCGCCCGGCGTCGTGCCGAGGAACAGGAGATGGTTGACGGCCACGTCGACGGAGCAGCCGCTCGGGAACACGATGTTGCCAGGCACCGAAGTGAAGGAGGACACGAGGAAGAAGTACGCGCCTCCGTCCATGTTGACGACATTGAGATCGACGGCATCGCCGACGGTCACGCACCCGGTGACCGACATGGTCGGCACGAAGCCGCCGTTGCCCGGGCAGCCGGCGGTCATCTCGGTGACCGCGCCGCAGGTGGCATAGGTCAGGGTCAGCGTGCTGGTCGCGAGGAAGTCAGCATCGGCGGCGTCATTGACGTCATCGTACCCCTCGAAGAACTCCATGTGGATCAGGCCGTCCGCGAGGACCGGGATGTCCGGAATTCCGGCGTCGGACAGGTCGATGATTCCACCGCTGCTGAAGGTCCCGGTTCCGGGACCGCTACCGGTTCCGGGTGTCAGGAACAGGCCGGAGCCGTCCAGATCGGAGCCGTCGAAGTAGATCTTGGGCTCGGAGAGCCAGCTATACCCGATGGTGGCGATGGTGACGTCCCAGCCGATGCCGGTCATCACGGAACCCATCCCGCCACTGTCATTGGTGAGCAAGGTGTTCGAAGGATCACCGAAAGCGTCCCAGGACTGGACGCCCGAGATGTCGATGCCGATCTGGTCGTAGAGGAGGGTCAGTGTGCTGCCCGCCTGGAAGACCGCGTCGACGGCGTCGTTGACGTCATCGTATCCCTCGTAGAACTCCATGTGGAGCAGGCCGTCCGCGAGGATCGGGATGTTCGGAATCCCAACGTCGGTCAGATCGATGACCCCGTCGCTGCTGTAGGTCGCGGTTCCGGGACCGCTGCCGCTTCCGGGAGTCAGGAACAGGCCGGAGCCGTCCAGATCGGAGCCGTCGAAGTATATCTTGGGCTCGGAGAGCCACCTATACCCGATGGTGGCGATGGTGACGTCCCAGCCGATGCCGGTCATCGCAGATCCGGTGCCGCCATCGCTGCTGGTCAGCAAGGTGTTGGAGAGATCACCGAAGCTGTCCCACGACTCGACTCCGGAAATGTCGAAGAGCACGTAGGCCGCGTTCGCGGTGGGGACCGTGGGATTGATGATCGAGCTCGACCCGCCCGGCGTGGCGCTGATCGGAGCAATGGTCAGGCTCGAGCCGGGGGTCCTGTCGGCAACGACCGCAGAACTCGAACCGTTCTGCGTAGCGCTGACGGTCGGGCCCGAAACCGACTTTTGCGCCTGGGCATCAATGCCAAACGCCAGGAAAACCGCGCTCATCGCAACGATGGTTAACTTCATGAAACTCTCCCTGAAACAGGTTGAACAAACAGGTTGAAGAAGCGAAATCCCTCACTCGCTCGAAGAGGGCAGGACAGCCCACGCCTCCACGAGGCGCCTGAACTTTCCCGGCAAACGACGGGGGAAGTGTAGCCGACGTTCGAAAAAAAAGACAATGAAAACGAATTGGATCCGCGAGGCCTTCTTGACCGTCCGCCCTCGACGGACCGGTGAGAAGCCGGTGTCATGAGTATGTAAATTGCTAGTGAATAATAAGTTATGACCGTTCTTCTCGAGGCTCATGCACTGGGAAGGCGGAGGGTCGAGATGTGCCGATTGCGCTGGATGGTCCCTTGCCGCTCTGGCCTGTCGAGAACCCGGACGATGGCCGGGCGACCCGGCCTGGCCTGAGCAGAAGGTTGGCTTAGGGCTTGAACGTGAGCTCGAGTGGCTCGGTGCCCACCTCGAACGGAAGGTCCTTCAGCATGGACTCTCCTTCGTAGATCCGGACGTGGTAGACGCCGGGACTCAGGCGCAGCCGAAGCGTGGCCCGATCCGAGAACAGCTCACTCGTCAGGGTCTGGCCATTGGAATCGAGGATCTGCCACAGCAGGCTCTGCATCACGTCGCCGTTCAGGTTGAGCGTCACCGCCGTACCCGCGGGGAGGTGGACTTCCAGGTCGCTCACATCTCCGGCGGAAGTGTCGACCAGGATCGCGGTTCGGGCCACCTTGTTGCCCTTGAACACCAGCAGGTTCTGACCCCGCCCCAGTCCTTCGATGGAGAACTGGCCGGCATTCCCCGCGACTCTTCCGCCGAGGCCGGTGTTGAACGGTTGAGGAAAGGTCATGCGGTCGAGAGATCTCGCCCGGAACTGGATCTCGAACGGCTTTCCTTGCTCCACGGACAGGTGTCCGGAGATGGACGTCTCCCGCTGCAGTGCCAGCGTGCCCAGATCGATGTCCTCGGAGGGCTCCAGCCTGATGTAGTCGCGGGGCTTCTCATACCCCTCGAACTCGGGGGCCAGAATCAGCATGCCGGGCGGCACCCCCTCGAAGCGGACGATCCCCTGTGCATCGGGAGGCAGGACGTGAATGCGGCGGTTCAAATCGCCGAGGGTCACCTGCCCCTGGGTCAGCGGTTCACCACTCTCCGCGTCGACCACGCGCACGGTCGCGCTGGCCAGCTTCTCCTTGATGCTCTCCAGCGAAACCACCAGGCTCAGCTCCTCCACCGGACTCTTGACCTCCACGGAGGTCAGCGGAGTCTGGCGCAGCACCGCGGTCGCGATGAATGGATAACCCCCGTGGACTTCCAGGAAGCCCTGCGCACCCGGCGGGGGTTGCTCGACCTGGCCATCCACGATCAGGCGGGGATAGAAGCGGCCGACTCCGAAGAGCACGTCTTGGCGGTTGCTGAGCGGAATGCTCGTGACCGGCTCGTGTGTGGCCACCACAGTCAAGGCCAGGGTCATCGGGTCGGTGCCCAGCTCGGCGGCGTCGAGCTCCTTGATCGGCCTGCCATCAGGCGTCAGCACGCGCACGGGAAACACCAGCGACGGAGTCATGACGATGTCGTGGCGTAGGAGCGGCTCCGCGGATGTCACGGTCAACGGCTGCTCGCTGCGCTCGTGCATTCTGACATCGACCTGGCACGTGTACTTGCCTGGCTCGAGTCCGGCCAGGGAGTAGATGCCGTACTCGTCGCTGTGGGCCCCTCGCTCGACCCCGCCTCGAGAATACAGCACCACGGTGGCCTTGAGCGGTTTTCCGGAGGTGTCACGCACCTGTCCGAAGAGCGCTACTTCAGAGATATCTTCCGGGGCGGCGGGAGAGGCGGGTGATTCCGGACCCTCTTGGGCCGACCCGGTTTCTGTTGCCGCGGGTGGGTTGAGCTGCGGCGGCGTGGAGGGCGTCTCGACCAGCTCCTCCGCTGGCTCCGCCGTCGAAGGTCCGGCCGGAGTCCCGATCGAATCACCACGGGTGATCAGCAGGACTGCCAGAACCAGGACCAGCAGAGCCTCGCCGATGGCGAGCCACCTGAAGAAGTTCCTCGATCGTTCGACCTCGTTCACTTGTGGAGCCCTCGAACTCTGGAAAGCAGGAGACTACTGACCTGCCACCCTCGATGCCAGTCCATCGGTGCATGACACGCATGGTGCAGCGACGGAAGCCGCCAGATTCGCCGCCCGTATCCAGAGCCGCAGCCTCCTACCGCATGTGCGTCAGTCCATCCTCGATCATGGCCAGGGCCCGGTCGATCTCGGCCTCGTTCACGTTCAGGCAGGGGCGCAGGCGCACCGACTGCGGCCAGGAGGAGAGGGTGGCCAGACCGGTTTCCCAGAGGATCGTCCGCAGCCGGTCGCGCTCCTTGGGCGTGGACATCGTGAAGGCCGCGAACAGCCCCCGGCCGCGCACATTGCTGATGACTGGATGACGCGCCTGGAGCGATTCCAGGCCGGCGAGCAGGCGCTCTCCCATGCGGGCCGCGTTCTCCACCAGCTTCTCCTCGTGGATCACCTGCAGGTACTTGGAGCCGCGCACCATGTCCACCAGGTTGCCGCCCCACGTGGAGTTGATCCGCCCCGACTTCCGGAACACATGCTCCTCAACCTCGTCCATGCGTGCTCCGGCCATGATGCCGCAGACCTGGGTCTTTTTGCCGAAAGCGATGATGTCCGGGACCACTCCGGTGTGCTCGTAGGCCCACAGCTTGCCGGTCGCCCCGAGGCCCGTCTGCACTTCGTCGAAGATCAGGAGCGCCTCGTGCTCGTCCGCGAGGCGGCGCAGCTCCCGGAAGAACTCGGGGCGGAAGTGATTGTCCCCGCCCTCTCCCTGGATCGGCTCGATGATGATCGCCGCGATGTCGTGCGGGTTCCTGGCGAACGCGTCCTCGATCTCCCTGACCGCCTGCTGCTCCGCGCGGGCGACCTCGGCCAGTACCTCGCCGGAGAGAGGAAACCGCAGCTTGGGGTTCAGGACACGGGGCCAGGGGAACACGGGGAAGTCCTCGATCTTCACCCGGTCCGTATTGGTGAGCGACAGCGTGTAGCCGCTGCGGCCGTGGAACGCTTCGCGGAAATGAAGGATCTGGCGGCCGAGGGGACCGCGGCCGGCGGCGCGGTTCTTGCGAACCTTCCAGTCGAACGCGGTCTTCAGCGCGTTCTCCACCGCCAGCGCTCCTCCGGCGATGAAGAACAGGTAGCAAAAAGGCTCCGGCCGCGCGAGGCGCGCGAAGGTGTCGACGAAGGAGGCGAACTCCGCGGCGTAGATGTCCGAGTTCGCCGGGTTGGCGATCGCCGCGCGCTGGAGCGCCCGCAGGAACTCCTCGTCCCCCGTCACGCTCGGGTGGTTGTGTCCGATCGGCAGGGAGGCGAAGTACGAGTAGCAGTCGAGGATCTCCCGGCCGGTGATGGCGTCGACGATGAACGACCCGTGCGATCGTTCCAGGTCGATGGCGACGTGGAACCCGTCGGCAAGGATGTTCTTCTTTAGGAGGGGGTGAATCTGGTCGGGGGCAACGGTGAAGCGGTTCATGGTCTGACCTCTCGGGGAATGCGGCAAGGCAGGAAATGGATCGGAACGTCCGCGCTCGCCGACGGGGCGGGAGCGCGGAGAGACGGCATGCAAATCGAGGAGAGTCAGACGCCGTCGGGAGGCCCGAAGAGGTCGGGGCGCGCGCGGCGGGGAGTGAGCGGTGAAAGTGAGGGGAGGTACATCATCACGGCACCCTCCGGGTCGGAGGACAGACATGAAATGCTACCCGGAATCCGGGTCCAGGGCAAAGGGTCCCCGCGGAATGTCGAGGGCCCCGCAACGGCGGGATTGTTGAAACAGACCCGGTTCGTACCCCCTACTTCTGGAAGTGCGGATTCACCTGGATCTCGTCGGCGAACAGCCAGGCCTCCTCGCCGGCGCCGGAGTGCCAGGCGGGACAGGTGCCGATGTTCTTGGCGCGGACCTTGACGTAGCGAGCCTGTTCCCCGTTCAGCGGGGTGTAGAAGTCCTCGAGGGCGGCGTCTGTCTCGCTGGTCGGGGCTTTGGGCTGGAACAGCTTCACGCTCCGGAACGTCTTGCCGTCCGCGGAAAGCGAGAACTCGACCTCGACCGGCGGGAAGATCCAGGAGTTCATGCTGCTCAGGAAGCCCGCCCGGATGCTCTCCACCTCGACGAGACGGCCGAGATCGATCGTGGCGTCCAGGTCCTTTCCCTTGAACCCCTGCCAGTGGCCGTCTCCGTGGTTCGTCGAACCCCAGGTGCCGTCGGTGAGGGCGTCCTTGCCGCCGCCGCCGTACTTCTCCTCGTGGGGGAACGCGAGAGTCACCGGACATCCCTTGCCGTCGTGCGAGACCATTCTGGCCAGGGCCGAGCAGACTTTCGTGTGAGCCGCGCTCGCGGTCTTTCCGAGCGCCGCGTCCTCGAGCAAAGGCGCGAGGAAGTCGAGCACCCAGGTGTCCGTGGCGGCAGCAGCGCTTTCGATCAGCGCCTTCTTGTCGTCACCCGTCTCCGCCGCGAGCAGCACGCTCTCGCAGACGGACTGCACGTCTTCTGCCGGCTTCTCCTTCGTGCGGCCGGCCAACCCGAGATAGCCGCGCATGGCGAGGACCCGGTCGGTGGCCGTGCCGCCGCCCTTGGCGGTGTCGAGGAGACAGGTAAGAGGCGCCTTGTCCGGCCAGGCGGAGAGGGCGCGGATGGCAGCGGCGCGGACCTCGGCCTCCTCGTCGCTCACGGCGGCGACCAGCGGCGCCAGGGAGGATTCGGAGGGGATCTGGCCGAGAACGCGCAGCAGCGCGGCGCGCACCGGCGCGTCCTTGCCCGGCAGCGTCTCCTTGATGAGGCGGAGCGATTCGTCACCGTCCCCGGAGCGCTTGCAGGTGGCCAGGATGGCCTGCTCCAACTTCCCGCGATCCTCTTCCGTGCCCAGCTTCTGGAGCAAATCGATGAGAAGAGGTAGTTGGCCGGGCTCGGTCACGGCGGCGAGACCGCGCAGAGACTCGCCGCGCACGGCACCGTCCTGGTCTTCAGCACAAAGGAGGAGCGTCTTCACGATTCCTTCCGGCCGGCGCTTCACCAGGCACGGGATCAGGGCCGCGCGAGTTTCAGCGCTTGCCGAGTCGACGCGCTCCTGGATCGCCTCATCCACGCCGGCGCCGGTCAGCCGCATGAGGCTTCCCCTGGCGGCGTCGCCTTCCTGCGCCATGACGGCCTCGATCAGAAGCGGCACGTGAGAGACGTCGCCGATCGAACCGAGCGCCTCCAGGCCGGCAACGCGGACCGCCGGGTTGTCGTTCGCGGCGGCGTTCGCGGCGGCGGGGGCCGCGTCCCGGTCTCTGCGGGCGGCCAGCGCACCCAGGGCGAGAACCTGCGTTTCAGGTCCAAACGCCGTCAACTTCGCGGTGATCGGCCTCGAGGTGAGATTCGCGGGAAGCGCCGCCAGCATCTTCGCGGCGGCTTGCCGCAGCTCGGGCGCCTCGTCCTGGAACAGGGCCGCGATCACCGCGGCGGCGCCGTCCGGCTCCGCCTGGACGATGCCCCGCCAGGCCGCGACGCGGCAGGCCACGGGGTTCTCCGGCTTCGCGATGCCCCGGTAGATGGTCACGGCGTCCGAGATCTCGTTCTCGGCCAGGAACCGGTCCGCGCACATGAGGCGGGCGTCGAGCTGAACGGGAAGGAGCTTCCCGCTGACACGCACCCTTGCGAGAGATCTGGCCGCCTCGGCGCCGCCGATCCGCCCGAGCGCGGAGATCGCAGCGCGGGCCGTCGCCTCGTCCTGGTACTCCGCCAGGCGGGTCAGGAACGGCACGGCCATGCGGTCGCCTCTGGCGGCCACGGAATCGATGACCCCGAGCCGCAGGTTTCCCTCCAGGCTGTTCAGGGCCTTGCGCAGCGACTTGTCCACTCCGGGAGAGTCGATCCCCTGCAGGGCGTAGCGCGCCATGTGGGCCAGTTCCTCGTCGGCGAGCAGTCTCGACAGAACCGACACGGACCGGTCCGTGCCGATGCCGCGCAGCATGCGGCAGGCGAACTGCCGTCCCGCCAGGGTCGCCTGCTCCGATGCCGCGACCTTGAGAAGCTTCTTTTCGATCTTTCCCCGCTCCTTGGGACTCGCCTGCCGGATCAGCTCCTCGATGTCCGTGAGGATCACACGGCTCTGGCCGTAATCGTACTGGGCGAGGGCGACCAGGGGATCGTCGACGGCGCCTTGGGCCGTGGTCAGGGCCGGCGCCGGCGCCGTCTCCAGCGTGGCGCTGGGCGCGTCGTCGATTTCGAGGTCGCCGAGGGCGTACTGGATCCCATCGAGATAGTGGCGAAGGACGGCCGGGTTCCAGAAGATCTCGTGGTTGTGCCCCAGCGAACCGTAGAACACCCTCCCCTCGCCGCACCGCTTGACCCAGGAGATGGCGAAGTCGCCGTCCTCGCGCTTGATCCCCTCGACCTTCTGATTGCGGGGGTTCGACATGTCGAGGCTCAGGAGCACCCGGTGGGTCTTGCGCGAGTACGGTTCCTTGAGCTGGTAGATCTCGTCCGAGATGAGAAAACCCCGGCCGGAGAAAGCCTCGTTGAGCGGGTGGTCAGGCTCGTCGATCTTGACGGCCCAGGTGCCGCCCGCGCCCCAGGGATGGCCGTCGAACAGGCCGCCCATCATCTCGGCCGCCTCCGGCCAGTCGTAGAAGTTGTCGGAAGCGGCGTGGATCCCGATCACTCCCTTGCCGCTCTTCACGAACGCGAGGAGCGCTTCTCTTTGCTTGGGCGATGCGAACGCCAGCCGCGTCGTGTTGTTGAAGAGGACCGCGTCGAAGGCCTGGAGATTCTCGGGCTCGAACGCCGACATCTCCTCGGAGAAGACCGGAAGGAAGGCGCCCGTGACCTCTCCCATGATCTTGATCGCCTCGTTGGCGACCGGGATGGAATCGTGGACGAACCCCTCGCACTTCGAGAACACGAGGATCTTGCGTGGCCGGTCCGGAGCGACGCGCGCCTCCGCGGGCATCGCCTCGATCATCTTGCGGCTGCGCTCGTCGGTGGCGCCCGCGAGAGCCAGTCGCTTCGGCGAGGTCCGGCAGGCCGGGAGCAGGGCGAGGATCAGGATGGAGAGCAGGGTCTGGACCCGTGTCAGAGCTCTTGTGCCGTGTGCTTCAAACATGTTCCACCTTCCGTTCATTTCTGATCAGAGCACCCACGGCTCGCGATAGGCCCGGCCCAGCAGCGCGCTCGCGCCCGGGTCGTTCTGGATCGTCTCCGTCTTTGGATCCCAGTGGATCTTCCTGCCGGTCAGCATGGCGATTTCCCCCAGGTGACCCACGCTGATGGAGCGGCACGCGACTTCGACCGGGGTGAGGGTGGGCCGCCGCGACCTCACGCAATCGAGGAAGTTGTCGACATGGTCGCGCCCCTCCGGTCCGTCGTAGAGCCGGATGTCGCCGAGCCCGATGCAGTCGTAGTCGAGCAGGCGCTTGTCGGCAGGGTCCATGCCGCCGCGGTGGACGTGCACCCAGCCGTCCTCACCATGCCACTTGGCGCCCATGAAGCCGATCTGCTGGTCGTTGCCGACCGTCATGACCACGCCGTTCTCGTACTTGCAGGTGAACTTGTAGGCGGTGGGGGCGTTCCAGAGGCCTTCCTTCGGATACTCCCCCTTCCCCTCGATCTCGACCGGCCCGGTGGTCTCGAGGTCGAGGCCCCAGTGGGCGATGTCGATGTGGTGGCCGGCCCAGTCGGTGAGCTGGCCGCCGGAGAAGTCCATGATCCAGCGCCAGTCCCAGTGGCATTTGTCGCTGCCGAATTCGCAGTAGGGGCGCCAGGGAGCGGGGCCGAGCCAGCGCTCCCAGTCCAGGCCTTCCGGCACCGGCGCCGCCGGCTTGACGTCGCTGCCGCGGCCGGTCGGCAGGCCGACCTCCACATGGTGCACCTTGCCGATGCGGCCGTTCCGGACCAGCTCGCAGGCATGGCGGAAGTGGCGCTCTGAGCGCTGCCAGCTTCCGGTCTGCCACACCCTCCCGTACCGGTGAACCGCGTCACAGATCGACCGGCTCTCGCGGATCGTCCGGGCCAGGGGCTTCTCGCCGTACATGTCCAGGCCGGCGCGGGCCGCGCAGATGGCGGGGACGGCGTGCCACTGATCCGGCAGGGCCAGCGCGACCGCGTCCAGGTCGCCGCGGCCGATCAGGTCGCGGAAGTCGAGGTAGGTCCCGCAATCCTTGTTGCCGTTCTTGTCATCGACGATCAGCTTGGCCCGGTCCCGGTGGGCCTTGTCGACATCGCAGACGGCGACCACCTGGACCCTCTCCTTCCCCAGGAACCAGTTCATGTTGGATCGCCCCTGCGAGCCGACACCGATGAACCCCATCACGGTGCGGTTGCTCGGCGCGACATGCCCGTCCCTTCCCAGGGCCGATGCCGGAATGATGGAGGGGAGCGCGGCCGCGGCCGAGAGGCCGACGGCGCTCTTCATGAAGCCACGGCGGCTGACCAGAGTCTTGTTCTTCACGGTTCCTGTTCCTTCCTGCCAAGGAGGAGGTCCTCGCGGCATGGCCCGAGGGTACGAAGGTCCGGAGCATAGCAATCTCGGGCCGTCCGGTCTCGGTAGCCCTCGCCGAATCCTTCATGAAGGCCTCCGGGATTGTCGCGGACTGGTATCATCCAGGGCGATGGACACAATCCCACGCCACGGACCGCTGCTGGTCGGAATGCTCGCGTTGCTCTCTTGGATCCCGGTGGCAGCCCAGGAGGGCGCGGGTGTCGTTCCGGAAAAGTCCGCTCTGAGTGCCAGGACCGACCCCCAGGGTCAGGTGGTGCTGGCCGAGGGCGGGCGGCCGGTGCTGAAGTACCAGGCGCGGCGGGTGGAGTTGCCGGCGGGGTACTTCGAACAGGTCGCCGAGGGGAACCGGATCTACGCCAGGCCGCGGAGCGGTTACGTGCATCCGCTCTACGGGTTGGACGGGGAGGAGTTGACGCTCGACTGGAGCGTGGACCACCCGCACCATCGTGGCATCTACTGGGCGTGGCCGGAGGTCCGGTTCGGCGAGAAGGCCGGCGATCTGCATGCGCTGCAAAACGTCTACTCGAGGCCGGTGGGGGAGCCAGCGTTGACGGATGCGGACGGCTTCGCGCGGATCGAGGCGAAGAACCTCTGGCTCTTTGAAGACGAAACTCCCGTGGTCTTCGAGCGGGTGGCGATCACGGCGCATGCGCCGAGCGAACAGGGCTCCCGCGTCATCGACCTCGATCTGCGCTTTGAAGCGCTGGTGGAGGGGGTCAGCCTGGCGCGCCGCGGCACCAACCAGTACGGCGGGCTCAATGTGCGGCTGGCGCCGGTCGAGGGGCTGGTCTTCGGCCATCACACCGAGTCGGACCCGTCTCCCCTGGCCTGGTCGTCGGCGACCGGGACCTGGAAGGGCGGCCGGCGGGTGACCACCCTGGCGATCCTCGAACACCCGTCGAACCCGGAGTTCCCGGGTGACTTCATCACCTATGAATACCTGCCGTGGTTCCAGCCGACCTTCCCGCGCCCGGAGACCCGCTTCCTGCTGAAGCCCGGCCGGCCGCTCGACCTCCGGTACCGTTTCCTGATCCTGCCGGGCGAGGCCGACGCGGAACTCCTCGCCGCGGCCTGCGACCGGTACGGTGAGACCGAAACCGCTCTTTCACGAACCAACGCTGACGAGACCAAATGATGAGCGACCCGACCCGACGTGATGTCCTGATCAGCGGCGCCGCCGCCTTCCTGTCCGCTTCGATCCCCTTTCCCACTTCCGCCTTCGGGCGGGACAGGGTGGCCGCCAACGACAAGATCGGCCTCGGGCTGATCGGCGCCGGTGGC
>JAZDLC010000448.1:0-6230 GCA_043802345.1 Planctomycetota bacterium
GCCGCCGGCACCGTGGCCAAGGACAGCGTCGAACCGCTGACCGCGCGGCACACCTTCCGCACCGCCAGCAACACCAAGACGTACGTGGCGGCGGCGATGCTGCGCCTCATCGAGATGGGACGGCTCCGACTCGACGACCCGCTGTCCGCGCTCCTGCCGGAGGAAAGGGCGTCCCTGCTGAAGGGCGACGGCTACGACCTCGACGCCATGACCCTGCGGATGGTCCTCAGCCACACCAGCGGCCTGGGCGACCATAGCGATGACGGGCGGTACGATGAGGCGATCCTCGCCGATCCAGAGCGCCGGTGGACGGCTGATGAGCAGATCAGGCTGCTCGTAGAGTGGCGCCGGCCGGTGGGAGCGCCCGGGGAGAAGTACTCCTACTCGGACTCCGGTTACATCCTCCTGGGAGGGATCATCGAACAGCAGACCGGTCTGAGCCTTGGCACGGCCGTGCGTGAGCTGCTGGAGTACGATCGCCTGGGGCTCTCGAGTACCTACTGGGAGTACACGGAAGAGCCTCCGGCCGCGGCCGGCCCGCGCGCGCACCAGTATTACGGCGATCTCGACACCAGGGACTGGCACGCCTCCCTCGACCTGTACGGCGGCGGCGGAATCGTCGCCGACGCGCCCGACCTGGCCCGATTCATGCGCCGGCTTCTCGAGGGAGAGGTCCTGCGGCAGGAAGCCGCCCTGGCGGCCATGATGAAGGACGGCACGCCGACCTACCGCCTCGGACTGATGGTCAAGGACCTCTCCGGCTACGAGGCCTTCGGGCACCAGGGGTTCTGGAATACCTTCGCCTTCCATGTGCCCGCCCTCGACCTGACGGTGTCCGGGTGCATCCTCGATCACTTCGCCACCAACGGCCGCGAGTTGGCGGCCGCGCTGGTCGCGGCCGTGGCGGAGGCCGGCGTGATTTCAGGAGTCGTCGGCGATCGTTAACGGTGTCGGATCGGTCCCGGTTCGTTTATGGTTCCGACCATGGGAATCGATCGCCGCCGCTTTCTCCGTTTCTTCGCAGCCACCGGCCTGGGCGGAACGTTGTTTCCCGGCGCGCTCTGGGCGCAGGCCCGGCCGGCGCAGGGGGAGGCGCGCGGGATCACGATCGAGGCGATCCAGGCCGCCGAGGAAATCGCCGGGATCAGTTTTTCCTCCGAGGAGCGCGAGCAGCTCAGGCGCGAGCTTTCAAGTCAGGTTCAAAGCTACGAGGAGCTGCGCAAGCTCCACCTGCCGAACGACGTGGCTCCGGCCCTGCTCTTCGATCCGGCGCCGCCCGGCATCGTCGTTCCGCCCGCAGGGGTGGAGCGGCTGCGGATGTCGCGGGCGCCTTCCCTGGAGCTGCCGTCTGGCGAGGCGGAGATCGCCTTCCTCCCCGTGACCACCCTTTCGCGCCTCCTTCGCGCGAAGGCGATCAGCTCGGTCGAGCTGACAAACCTGTATTTGAAGCGGCTGGAGAAGTACGGCCCGTTGCTGAAGTGCGTGGTCTCCCTGACCCGGGAGCTGGCCCTCAAACAGGCGGTGCGAGCCGATCAGGAGATCGCCGAGGGGATGTTCCGCAGCCCGCTGCACGGCATCCCCTGGGGAGCCAAGGACCTCTTCGCCGTCCGGGACTACAAGACCACCTGGGGCGCCGCGCCGTACCAGGACCAGGTGATCCTCGAGGACGCTACCGTGGTGAGGCGGCTGGAGGAGGCGGGCGCTGTCCTGGTGGCCAAGCTGACCTTGGGCGCGCTGGCCATGGGCGACACCTGGTTCGGCGGCCGGACACTCTGCCCCTGGAATCTCAAGGCCGGGTCGAGCGGCTCCTCGGCCGGGCCGGGCGCCGCCACTGCCGCGGGCCTGGTCGGCTTCGCCATCGGCACGGAGACCCGGGGGAGCATCGTTTCTCCCAGCACCCGCAACGGCAACAGCAGCCTGCGGCCCAGCTTCGGCCGGGTCAGCAGACAAGGCGCCATGGCGCTTTCCTGGAGCATGGACAAGATCGGTCCGATGTGCCGCAGCGCGGAAGATTGCGCGCTGGTGTTCTCGGCGATCCATGGCGCCGACGGGCGTGACCCGGTCGCCAGGAGCGTGCCGTTCGACTGGGATGGAGACCGGCCGGCGCAAGACCTGCGCGTGGGTTACTTGAAGAGCGGATTCAAAGAAGGCGGGGAGGGCCGCGATCCGGCCCATGACCGGGAGGTGCTCCGCGTGCTCGAGGAGGATCTCGCGCTCGATCTGATCGAGGTCGAACTGCCGGAGTTTCCGACCGAGGCGATGGATTTCATCCTGACCGCCGAGGCGGCCGCCGCTTTCGACGATCTGACCCTCTCCAACCGGGACGATCTGCTGACCCGCCAGGACCGCTCCGCGTGGCCCAACACCTTCCGGGCGGCGCGCTTCATTCCGGCGGTGGAGTACATCCAGGCCAACCGGGCCCGCACGGTGTACATGCGCCTGCTGGCCGAAGCGCTACGCTCCGTCGATGTGTTCGTCACGCCATCCTTCGCCAGCGGTGTGCTGGGACCGACCAATCTCAGCGGCCAGCCGACCGTGGTGGTGCCGAACGGCTTCTCTGAGCGCGGCATGCCGGGGAGCATCTCGTTCGTGGGGGGGCTGTATCAGGACAGCGAAGCGTTGCTCCTGGCCCACGCCTATCAGCAGGTCACCGAGCACCATCTGCGCCGGCCCGATCTGGACGCGCTTCCGGACGAGGGGGCGCAACAGGAGGAGGAGGGCGGCTAGGATCCGCAGGAAGAGTGAGTATCGCCCGCTTCTTCAAGGATCACTTTCCCAGACCGCTTTTGACGAAGCTGCGTTCCCCAACACTTGTCCAGCGCGGGTTCCAAGGTCCTCATCAGCTCGTCCCGACGGCGTCTGTTGGTCTTGAGTAGAAACGCCGCCGGAAATAGAGCGCCACGTGCACCAGGCCGATCAGCACCGGCACCTCGACCAGGGGGCCGATGACCGCGGCGAACGCCACACCGGAGCCGATCCCGAAGATCGCCACGGCGACGGCGATTGCCAGTTCGAAGTTGTTGCTGGCCGCCGTGAAGGCAATCGTGGTGGTCTTGCCGTAGTCGGCCCCGAGTTTCTTCCCCATCCAGAAGGACACGAGGAACATCACGACGAAGTAGACGCAAAGAGGGATGGCGATCCGCACGACGTCCAGGGGCAGTTGCACGATGAACTCCCCCTTGAGGGAGAACATCACCAGGATCGTGAACAGCAAGGCGATGAGCGTGATCGGCGAGATCTTCGGGATGAACCTCGTCTCGTACCATTCTCGGTTCTTGACCTTGAGCAACACGAATCGCGTGACCAGGCCCGCAAGGAACGGAATACCGAGATAGATGAACACGCTCTTCGCGATCTCGCCGATCGTGATTCCCTCGACGTTTGCACCTTCCAGGCCGAACAGCGGGGGGAGAACGGTGATGAAGAACCAGGCGTAGACCGAAAAGAACACCACCTGGAAGATCGAGTTGAAGGCGACCAGTCCAGCCGCATACTCGGTATCGCCCTTGGCCAGGTCGTTCCAGACGATGACCATCGCGATGCAGCGGGCAAGGCCGATCATGATCAGGCCGACCATGTACTCGGGGTAGCCGTGCAGGAAGAGGATCGCGAGGAAGAACATCAGGATCGGACCGATCACCCAGTTCTGGAGCAGCGAGAGCCCGAGTATCTTGAAGTTCCTGAAGACGTCGCCCAACTCTTCGTACTTCACCTTCGCGAGCGGCGGGTACATCATCAGGATCAGCCCGATTGCGATCGGAATGTTGGTGGTACCGACCTGGAAGCGGTTGATGAAGCCCTCGATTCCGGGAACGAGGTAGCCGCAGAGGACCCCGATCGCCATCGCGAGAAAGATCCAGAGCGTCAGGAAACGGTCAAGGAACGAGAGGCGCTTGCGCTGCTCCGGTTGTGTCGTGACGCACTCAGAATCCATCAGCATTCTCCATCAGCCAAGGAGTGGGGCGGTCAACGCACTCCTCCGCAGTCGCTTCCAGTCGTCCTTTTGAACATCCGGGCCTCGCAAGCAGGCGCGCACGCAGCGTCAGAAGAGGAAGAGTACCCACACCCCGACACCGATGATCAAGAGGCCAGCGATGCGGCGGAGCACCTCGGTCCCCCGGTTCCAACCCTTGGAATCCGCCATGCGCTGGACGAATCCCATCGAAACACCGCCGACCAGGACCAACCCGCAGTGGCCGAGGCTGTAGGCCACCAGCAGCGTCGCACCGAAGGCCGCACCCTTGAGCGGGACCACGGTCAAGAGAGCGATGAGCACGGGTCCGGCGCAGGGCATGGAAACGAGGCCGAACAGGAACCCGAGCAGCAGGGCGCCGACGAAACCCCGGTGCCGCGGCTGAATGCCGCTCGGCGCCGGGATCGGAATCTGCAGGACTCCGAGCAGGTGAAGGCCCATCAGGAGACAGACGCCGCCAGCGACATACGTCCACCAGTTCTGCTGAAGAACCGAGCTTGCCGCCCATGTGGCCAGGAACAGGATCGCGAACATGATCGTGAGCCCGATGGCGAAGGTCAGGGACAGAAGGAAGGAGTGCAGGACACGGCCCTTCCGCTCACCCTCCTGTCCGGCGACGAAGCCGACCATCAGGGGAACCATCGCGATGACGCACGGGTTGGCGGCTGTCAGAAGCCCACCCAGGAAGGCAGCCAGCGGAGCGAGCCACGGGTTGCCCTGGACAGTCTGCGCCAACTGCTCCGACAAGTTCTCGAACATCTATTCGACTCCCGCCTTTCCGGCGAAGGCCGACTTGAGATCTTCCTTCGAGATGAATCCTTCGTGACGCCAGACCTCGTTCCGCTTCGCGTCGAACAGGACTTGCGTCGGGATCAGACGGATGTTGTACGGCGTCTTTGCCGCGGGGTCTTTCCAGACGTCGATGAACAGGGCGGGAGTGATCATGACGCCGTAGGCAGCGAATCTCCTGATATCCTTGACGTGCTCGAGCGTGGAGTCGATGCCGAGCCTGTCGGCTACCTGGCGAACCGCGGTCTCCATGGAATCGCACTTGGCGCAGCCAGTTCCCAGCACTTCAATCTTCATGGGTGGATTCCTTTCTTCTAGTGGAAGGAGCCGTAGATCATTCCAACGGCGGTCGCCATCACGATGACCAGAACGGTGAACACGGCGGTCTTCTTGGTGCCGATGATGGAACGAATGACCAGCAGGCTGGGCAACGACAGGGCGGGACCGGCCAGCAGGAGGGCGAGCGCCGGGCCTGCGTGCATGCCGCGCTCCATCAACGCCTGCAGGATCGGAATCTCCGTCAAGGTCGCGAAGTAGAACAGGCAGCCGATCACGGAGGCCATCAGGTTGGACTGCAGGCTGTTGTCGCCGACCAGCTGCGCGACTTGCTCGTTCGGCAGCAGGGCGCCGAGGAAGCCGACAACGAACACGCCGCCGAACAGCAGCGGAACCAGCAGCTTCGCGAAGTCCCACGTGTTATGCATCCACTCGCCGAGTTCGTCCCTCTCGAACCAGCGCCAGACCATCAACAAGACCGCGACTCCCATGAGTGCGGCGAGCAGCCACTTGGCGTGAAAGATGGACATGACCCAGCCTTGTCCCTCCTCGACACGCTCGATGTCGGTCTTGTCCAGCGAGATCTGATCGCCGACCTTCATTTCGGCCACCGGGCGATCGACCTGGATGACCAGTTCGTCTCGCGTCTCCTGCATGATGACGGCCGGAATCTTGATGCCGTCGGTGGTGTGCACCACCACGTTGCCGGGGTTGTACCAGTCGCTGAACACGAGGAACGCCATCATGCAGGCGAAGTAGAGGATCGTCTTCCACAGAGCGCGCCGCGGCGCCGGCGATTCGGGTGTGGCGGCGGCGGCCTCCACTCTTTGCTGCTCGTCCTTGCGGAACACTGCCGCCATGATGATGCCGATCACGACGCCGAACACGATCGCGCCGACGGCCCGGGCCAGCCCGATGTCGAACCCGAGAACTCGGGCGGTCAGGAAGATCGCCAGGATGTTGAGAGCCGGCCCCGAGTAGAGGAACGCGGAGGCGGGGCCGAGTCCGGCGCCGACCGCGTAGATGCCGGCGAACATCGGCAGGACGCTGCATGAGCAGACGGCCAGGATGGTTCCGGACACGGACGCCACAGAGTACGCCTTCACCTTGTTCGACTTCGGCCCAAGGTGTCTCAAGACGGCTTCCTTCGAGAGGAAGGTGATGATCGCTCCGGCGATGAACAGCGCCGGCA
>JAZDLC010000449.1:0-5680 GCA_043802345.1 Planctomycetota bacterium
GTCGTGGGTGCGGACCGCCAGGCAGATCGTTGCGGCGGGCACCTCAGCAAGCCACTCCTTCAGCTTCATCACCAGGAACTCACTTTCGGCGGCGTCGGTATCGAACTGACTGACCTCCGGCGTCGGTCCGGTGCGGAGCGACCGGTACCCCTTCATGCTGTCCAGTCCACCGTCGAGGTCGTCGATCTCGCACCCTTCCAGTATGGCGACCGCGTGGTTGCGGATCTGCTCGGTGGTGCGGTAGTTCAGCTTCAGGCGCCGGCCCCGCCGGCCGCGAACGTCGATCCCACACGCGCCGATGCGCACCGGCTGGCCGTAGATGCGCTGGTGGCCGTCACCCACCAGGAAGAGGTCATTCGGTCCGGGTGGCACGAGTGTCCGCAGGAGCTTCAGCTCGGTGGGGGTGAAGTCCTGCGTCTCGTCGGCGAGAACGGCCCGGTACGGTAACGCGACTCGGTTCTTCTCGATGAACAGGCGGGCCTCGCGAATGACGTCCGGATACTCGTGCAGGTCATGTTCCTCGAGCAGGGCACGGTAGCGCGCAAGGACCTTCCAGACCTCTGCGCGCAGCTTCCGGCTGAGCCGCGTGCCGCGCCCGACGCGGCGCGCGGTCAGATAGTCATCGCGGGTCGACACGTCCTGCGGCTGGCAGACGCGCTCCCACTCCTCGAGATAGAACGCCGGCACGAACTCCTCCCCGCCGAACTCCTCAATTGCCTGGTCGAAGAGGCGCCGACGTTCACTCTGGGTCGCGATGCGAAGCTTGTGCCCACGCGCAGCCAGGAACTGCGAAGCCCAGTGGTGCAGATTGGTCACTTCCAGTCGGGCGAAGGAGTCGCCGCACAGAGTCTTCAGATTGGCTTTCAGGTCCAGGGCCAGGTTTCGCGTGTAGGTCGTCACCAGGATCCGATCGGTCGAGGCGAGGAACTTCTCGTGGGCCAGGTAGTGGGCGCGGTGCATGAGCACCACGGTCTTCCCGGTTCCTGCCCCTCCCAGGACGCGCGCCGGGCCCTTTGCCTCCATCCGCACCAGCTTTCGCTGGGTCGGATGCAGGAAGACACGCCACTGGTCGAGCGGTGCGTCGAGCATGTGCTCGAGTTCCCGCTCGTCCCCGACGACGTGGAAAGTGGACTGTGACTCCGGCAGGGCAACCGCAGTCTTGAAGTCCTCCACGTCGACCCTCTCGGGCGGCTGCTTCGAGCGCTCCAGCTCCTCCACCGCGTCCCAGAGACCGTACCCCGAGGCGAGTAGATAGAGCAGGTCGGCGGCGTCGGCGGGTAGGTGCGGCGCGAGTGCGTCGAGTTCGTGTTCGTATTTCAACGCCCTGACCGACGCGAGCAGTGGAGCCGGCACGCCGGCGAGGACCAACTCCTCATCATCCACGGCGTCGAACAGAGCCTTCTCGACCTGCTTGGCTGGCGCAGCCGGGGTCTCGGCCTGCGCGCTCCCTTCCTGAACCGTGTAGAGCTGCAGAACGCCGGATTTCGGATTGACCTCGAAGACCTTGTTTCTCGCCCAGTCGTACGCCTCCTGATGATGATCGACCCAGACGCAGAGGAAGACATCACCCCGGGGCGGGTGAACGACGATGGCCCGGTACGGTTGATCGATGCGCACGCTGCGCACCTTCTGGTCACGCGCTCCCTCGATCCGTTCGAAGTTGATGCCGCTGCTGGTCGGATCGAGCCGGAACTTCTCGGTGAACTCGCGGACCTTCTTCTGCACCTTCCTCGGCAATCGCGAATACGACTCCATGAAGGTCCGGGCGATGGCGACCTCGGGCGTGGCGATCATTCGATTCTCCCAATGGCGCCGCTCCGGGCGGCCACCAGTGTCTGAATCAGGGTGTCTGGATCAACGGGGTGAACGAAGACCGTCCATCCCTCCTTATCGAACAGTCCACGGTCTTCGGCCTGACGCTCGTCGAGCACGGCGACGCGAAGGGCCGGCCAGGCAAGGTCGGCTTCGGGCGCGCAGCGGGCAGCCGCCGCCTCCAGCGAGTATCCGAGCTCCGGCAGCGGAAGCTCCTTGCCGGCGACCGCTCGGATGAGCGGCCGGGAGATCGAGATGGCGTTGTCGAGAAGCTCTTCCAGCGCGGCGTCTTCGGCTGTCGCAGCCGTCTCGGCGGCGAGAGGTTGCGCGGTCCGCTCCTCGGCCACCGGGTACTGGGCTTCCAGGTACTCGGAAGTCACGACTTCGATCCCATCGTGGAACTGCAATACGTTCCACGCGCGCAGCAGGGTCCGCCAGGCGACTTCGAATAACGGGTCGGCCCGCTGCGCCTGCTGATCGAACAGGCGCAGGACCCACCGGGTCTGGTCAAGCCTTCCCGCCCGCAGCGAGTCCGCCGCGATCCGGCTCAGCGCTGCGACATGTCCGCGCTGGTGAAAGCGGCTCAGGACCGGCGCGTCAAGCCCGACGACCGGGAGAGATTCCGGCTCGAACCGCGGGATCTCCTCGAGCAGACGGTTTTCCAGCTCGGCCGATGCCTTTGGCGCGACGAAGTTCCTGTGTCGCAGCAGCCATGCTCCCCCCGCGGCGCGCGCGAGCTTCGACCATTCTTCTCCGGACGGCCGCTGGAGGTACTCCAGGAGCTGCCCCATCACGCCGCCCGACGCGAGGTTCCTGCCCAGCTCCAGCTTCAGACTCTTGGCCGCCTCGGCAAGGACCTGCCCGCTCGTGTCAAAGAGGAGGCATGTCTCCGCGTCGTTCTTCCCATCCTCGAACTCCGCGAGGTCCTTCCATGTCACCGACCAGATCCGGTAGCGCCCCGAAGCGATCACCGACCTCCGCTTCGCCACATCATCATGGATCCGTCCCCGTTGCTCGAATGGGAGCGCGTGATAGGCGAGCCCGTCGCAGAAGACCGCCAGAGGCAGGGCCTCCGGGTCACCATCGGCCGGGGTGATCAGAAAGTCGGGGCGACACGGATCCAGGACGCCCTGCAGCGGGCCGAGATCGACCTGGGGATGGACTTCCCACCTGCGATCGTGGACGGTCGCTTCAAAGAAGACCCGTCCACCGCGGACTTTCTCGCGCCACGATCCGGCCTTGCCGTCGTTCAGGGAGAGGATGCCCCGGTTCAGGGCCCGTACGAACTTCGTCTCCAGCTCGCTCTCGATCCGGTCGTCGATCGAGGCCTCCGACAGTGTGTGGATGTCCGTGAGCTCTCCGGCACGATCGAGAATGCTGGTCAGGACGCCTTCGGCGCGACGGCTCGAGATGATCTTCAGGTCTCGCTGGAGCTGATAGGCGAACAGACAGCGATAGCAGCCGTCCCGGTTCTCGTCGTTCCGGCAGTCGCACGCGATCAGCGCCCGCCGGGCCTGCTCGAGAATCTCGAGGAATCGGTCCCCTTGCCAGAGTTCCGCCAGATACCCCGTGCCGCCCGGCACCGCGTCGTAGACCACCAGGTAGTTGCGGCGACCTTGCCCTCCCAGGACCGGTTCGTGCGCTGTCTTGATCTGCAGGTGCCCGGGGTTTCCCTGGAAGTGTCGCCTGAAGCCCAGTTCCAGCGCCGCCTTGAACGATGCCCGTGTTTCCTCCAGATCGACCTGCGCCACCGGCAACAGGATGCGGATCGCCTCGGACCGCATCTCTCGATAGAGATACACGCTCTCGGCTCGTTCCAGGCTTGCGCCGCGGCGGGCGCGGCAGTGTGCGGAATGCTGTTGCCTTCGTTCCTCGTCGTTCTTCTCGCCTGGATCGAGCACGCGACCGCAGTCGATGCAGGTCAGGAAACCGATTTCGTTGACCGATTCCCCGGCGATCCGCGGTCCCGCGGCCGCTGCCTTCCCGTCCCGCAGGCCGAAGTTCGTTTCTCGCAGGCACAGATCCTGCAGCAACTCGAACCCAAAAGGCAGCGACGGAATCAGCCGCGCTCCGTTCCAGGTCTCCGGTCCGGCATCGATCAGATCCAGGGTCTGGTAGTACGCCTCTTCCCGATCCTCCGAATCGTCGGCCGTGCACGCCTCCAGCCGCGTCGCCAGCGACTTCGACCGGCGGAAGTGGACCATCGACCGGCGCTGCCCCGCGTCCGGCCAGCCCTGGTCACCACACCGCGGACACTCCGCCGCCGGCGCCCGGTTCGGGTTGACGCTCCGCTCCATGTGGCAGCATTCCTCACAGAATCGCCACGACTCGATCTGCCTGCGATCGCCGCTGCCCACATCGATCTCGTCCACCTTGACCCGGCGGCCGTCGGCGTAGAACGTGTTGAATGGTGCCAGCTCGCGCAGGGCGCTGCTCGCCGGACGCATGAACTCGTACGAGTGATACTTCGGCTTCTGGTTCTCGTCCTGGTCGCGAATCACCGAACGGAGGACCACTCCCGGCTCCGGAAAGGCGTAGTTCGGCAACACCCCGGCGTCGGTCAGCACGCCGAGGGGGTACTTGTTCCCCAGCTCCAGGATCAGCGCGTGGATCTGGCGCCGGGTGTCCTCCGCTTCTTGCTTCTCGGCCTCCGGGTCGGCGAACTCGTCCGGCTTTGCCTCGATCTGCTGGATGCGCTCCCGCGCCCGGCGCTGAATGGCTCGCAGCTCCTCGCGCTCCAGCAGCACTTCCTGAAACGCCTTCTCAATGCGGTCTGGCAGGTTCTCGCCGCCGGCGAATTCCACGAGTCGGTCTCTGCTTCCGGGATTCCTCATGACCTGGCCGAAGCGGTCCAAGAAGGCCGCGAGAATCTCGCTCCGCCGCTCGCGGTAGAACTCGAGGAGGCGCTTGGGGAAGACTGTCTGACCCGGTCTGGTGAGGACGAACGATGTCTTCGATGGAATCTGATCCTGCTCGTCATTGCGGCGCGCCCAGGAGTCCATGGCGAACGCGGCGAACTGCCGCTTCAGCATCTCGGGTGCGTCCAGGAAACAGCCCGGCGGCAGCACCAGCCCGGCGATCATCTCCAACGGGTCGGCGTGGAAGTACAGGTCGTGTGGCCTCGAGGTGGCAAGCGTCAGGCAAACGGAGTTCCCCGTCTTGCGCCCGGCGCGCCCGATCCGCTGCAGGTAGTTGGCAGTGGTCGGAGGCACGCTGCAGAGCACTGCGGCCGAAAGATCGCCGATGTCGATGCCCATTTCGAGGGTCGGGGTGCACACGAAGAGGTTCGGCGCGATCGGACTCGTGCCGGCCTTGAATCGATCCTCCAGCGTTTCCCGCTGCTCCCGCGACAGCAGGCCGGTGTGCTCCTCGGCGAAGACCCGCTTGACCAGACCCTGCCTGTAGATGCGCGCGTAATAGCTGTCCAGGGTGCCGTGTCCTTGCCGCCCGAGCTGGCCAGTGCAGCGGAAGTGAGGGCAGGGCCGAGCTTCCCAGTGAGAAAGTTCCTCTTCCGGTAGCACGACTTTGCGCCGGCATGCCGGACAGCGCAGGAAGGAGACCCGCCGGGTCACCTGTAGCCGGGACGGATCGATCCCGTAGGCGGTAGCGTTCTTCGCCATCGAGCGCGAGACCACCAACCCCTCACTTTCCAGGCGTTTGACACTTTCCCGGTAGAGATCGTTGATTCCTGGATCGGATTTGTCGGCTCCGAGCGCGCGCACGGCCCAATCACGGAACCAGGTCTGGCGGTTCGGCGCGCTGGTAAATACGTCGAAGACCGGCTCCCGCGATGTCTGCGGTGAGCGATCGGCCAAGAAGCGGGGCAGGCGGCTCTGCGGGCCGAACGGCGACATCAGCCGGTTCTTCT
>JAZDLC010000450.1:0-7152 GCA_043802345.1 Planctomycetota bacterium
CCCGCTTCAACCGGGTAGGTTGGCACTACATCGGTTTCCGGGAGACCAAACGCGGCGTAGGGCGCCACCGCGCTATTCTGGGCGCGCAGACCCCCTGAAAAACGCTCGGATTTCGCTCCAACTGCGGAAGTTGGGCTAGCGCCTTCCTCGGCCAGAGACCTCACCTGGATCTCCTTTCCGTCAGGCAGCGCGCGGGCGTTGATCCGGACGTTCAGCAGCAACCCCTGCAGCCCGGCTTCCAGCCCCAGGGCGCAGATGCCCGCATCGCTGACGAGATTCCTGTTCAACCGACCCACCGCTTCCGCGATGATCCGAAGCCCCTCCAGGCAGGCCCGCGCGGCTTCCAGCGGAACACGCATCGCCTCCCGCGTCGCTTCCTGGACAGCCTCCTGGTTCGGTAAAGGATGCCGGTAGGCGTCCCGGAGCCGCCCGTACACCTCGCAGTCCAGAACCGCGGCTTCGAGCAGAGACGTCCGGATCCGCGCCAGACTCGCCGCCACCGGGCCGCCCGCTTCCTCCTTGCTGAAGCGTGCGGCCATCTCCCCCAGGGCGGCGCCCACCGCCCCGATCAACGCCGCTCCCGCTCCTCCTCCCGGCGTGGGAGACCTCCTGGCGCACGCCTCCACGAATCCGGTGACCGTACCTTCCAGGAGAGAAGCCGGAGTCTCGTC
This sequence comes from Planctomycetota bacterium, assembly GCA_043802345.1. GTDB lineage: Bacteria > Planctomycetota > B15-G4 > B15-G4 > JADJEK01 > JAZDLC01. Next base: position 672 of record JAZDLC010000450.1, read on the forward strand.
AGTCATCGCCGCCCGCGCCGATCAGCATTAGAAGGTAGAAGCCCATCTGCAGGATAGCCGACACGGCGGCCGCAACGTAGGTGAGAGCAGCGCCGTTCCGCACGTTCCGGGCCCCGTCCGGTTCCTGACCCACCAGGATTCCTCCGCTGTCCAGGACGGCCAGAGCCAGGGAGAAGGCGTTGAATTCCACCGGAAGGGTGGTCCTGGAACCCTCGTGAGAGGCCGGTCCCAGCCCGGACCGTGCTGATTGCGAACAGCTCGCCGCTGGACAGCCTGACAGTCTGTCGCAGCAACCTGTCGTGCCCGACTTGCCCCCAGGCAGATTTCGCCGTACCCTCCGGGAGACCTCCACCAGTTCACTTCCCCGTGGCTACTCTCTTTTTTCGGGAAGCCGGTCGCCGGTGGAACGTCCAACACATGAATCGGCAACCTGCTCCGTAACGGGATTCTCTTCGCATGAATACCACCCTGCTCCGTCTTGTCATCATTCTCGTGATTCTCGGCGTCGCTGGCATCTTCGTGACCCAGCTCCTCAACACCGGCACCTCGGGTCCCGAGGTGCGGGTCACCGAGGAAGCGGCGGTCGTCGAGGAGAGCACCGCGACGGGGCCGCAGGCGGAGGCGCCAGAAGAGGCGATCCGGGAGATGGCGGAGGCCTCGGAGGCGGTGCGGAAGCAGCAGCCGGACGGCCTGGAGGGCGATTTCCAGACCGGAACGGGAGGTTTCTCCGGCAGCGTCAAGACGAAGACCGGCCAGCCGATCGCGGACGCGAAGGTATCGCTCTTCGTCGGCCCCACCATGATGACGCTGAGTCTGGAATCCACGCTCAAGAACACCAACTTGACCACGACGACCGACTCGGATGGCACCTATAGCTTCGACAACCTGCCCCCCCGGAACGACTACGTGGTGGCGGCGGATCACCCCGAATACGCGCGCAATAGCCATGGTGGAATCACGGTGCCGGAGAACGACATGATCGTCATCCCCGACGTGATCCTCGGCCAGGGAATGAAGGTCTCCGGTGTCGTGCGGGCCGCGAAGGGCGGTCCGATCGCCGGTGCCACGGTGGAGCTCTACGACGCCGTGGCCTCCGGATTCCAGAAGACCGGCCAGAAGAAGCCGTTCCACTCCGTCCTGACCGACGCCTCTGGCCAGTACGAATTCACCAACATCTCGTTCAACTCGATGGAGGTCATCGCCTCGGCGGAAGGGTATGCCACGGTCGCGAGGAGCGACGCGAACATCTTCCAGGCCATGGGAGAGCAGTCGGACCGCACCCTGGATTTCGTCCTGAGGCAGGCCACGCAGCTCTCCGGCATCGTCATTGACGGCCGCAGCAAGCCGATCGCGAACGCCATCGTGAGCGCCATGCAGGTGGGCGTGAAGAACAATCGGGATGGGATGTCAAAGGGGACCGTGCTCACGGGGGAAGATGGGACATTCCTGTTCGACCGGATCGCGGCCGGGACCTACATCTTGACCTGCATGGCCGAGGGGTATACCGACATGCGCGAGTCCGGCGTGGAAGCCGGAACGACCGGGGTGACCCTTCTGATGGATCGCAAGGGATCGGTGTCGGGTGTGGTCTACGCTGGCGTCGCCGGTAAGCCGATGACCCAGTTCTCGCTCAGGCTGCTTCGCTACCGCCCTGACGGACGCCCGTACGGGCTGGCAAAAGCCCAGGTGTTCAACTCGAGCAACGGCACCTTCCTGTATCAAGGGGCCGATCCTGGAAGCTACGTGCTGGAGGCGCAGGGCAGGGGGTTCGCCCCCACTCATTCCGGGCCTTTTTCCGTCAAGGGGGACGGCCAGACGACCGAGGGCGTCACGATCATCATGAGCAAGGGCGGGGAGATCCGGGGAATCGTGGTCTCGACCTCCGGAGAACCGGTTTCGGGCGCTGTCGTGCGACTCAAGGACAACAACTACGTCCCGAATCCGCTGATCCTCATCTTCGACTCCCTCCCGGGCGCCGAGGTAAAGAGAAGCCCGCAGAACCGGACGAACTCCAAGGGGGAGTTCGAGTTCACCATGCTCATCCCGGACACCTACCAGGTGGAAGTGGACATGAAGAAGTTCGCGCCTGCCCGGAGGAATGACGTGATCGTGGTGAAGGATGAGGTCACCAATGTGGGCCGCATCACGATTTCCGAGGGCGGTTCCATCAGCGGAGTCTGCCAGGACGCCGCGGGGCGCCCATTCTCCGATACCACCGTCAACGTCATGGGCGCCGACAACGGTTGGCACGACGTGATCCACCCCGACATCGACGGGTACTTCGAGGTCCCGAATCTGCTGGCGGGTGAGTACACCCTGACGCTGAATCCGAACTCCCTCGCGGGGGAGCCGATCAACCCCCTGATGCGGGTCCTGGTCTCGAAGGACACGATGCAGAAGGTGCAGGTGCGGGATGGAGGGGACACTCAGGTGGTCCTGAGGCTGCCGCCGCCGAAGTAGTGAGGGCGCGGCAGGGCAGGAGCTGGGCGCCGGGCAGGATCAGTCTGCTGGGAGAGGACCAACGGAATCCGGTCCGAGTACGAAACGCGATGCCCGGAGTCACTCGCCTTGCAGGTTCAACGGCAATGCCACCGCCTCCACCGTGGTCGCGTGTTCCACGCCGAGCTCCTTGTGAATGTGAAGCACGGAGGGGGGACGCTTCGTACTCGTACTCGTACTCAGTCGCTTTAGCGACGGTACTCGTACTCGAATCGTGAGCTACCAGGCCCCTCGAGTACGATTCAGCTCGACTCGTCGGTAGGGATCAGATGGGTGCAGGTCCGGGATGGAGCGTACACCCAGGTGGTCCTACGGCTGCCGCCGCCGAAGGTGCGACCAGCCTCGCGGCGGGGATCAGCAGGTAGAGGAGCGACCCGACTCCCGGCTTCGACCGGAGGCCGAGCCTCCCGCCGTGCGCCCTGGCGATCTCCCGCGCGATGTGCAGGCCGAGCCCGGTTCCCTGGATCCCGGGCCTCCCCTCCGCGCGCCCGTACTTGCTGAACACGAGTTCCCGGTCCGCCGCGGCGATGCCGAGGCCGTTGTCCCGGATCCCCAGCAGGTAGCCGGCCCGGGTGGGCCGGCCGCGAAGCTCCACGAACCGCTTCCCGGTCCCCTGGTGGTGGTACTTGATGCCGTTCCCGACCAGATTCGAGATCAGCGACGTCAGGCCCTCGAGGCTGCCCCGAACGCGGGGGAGTTCGGAGGCGATCGAGAGTTGCACCCCCTGCTCCCTTGCCACGCCCGCCATCCGGCGAAGCACTCCCTGAGCCACCTGGTCCAGGTCGACCTCCCGCGAAAGCAAGGTCCCGGAGTCGGCCTGCTTGAGGCGGGCGGCGCACTCATCGAGGAGGCCGCCCATGTGGCCGACCACCTCCTTCGCCAGCGACAGCGCTCCGCCGTTCCCTGCGGAGCCGCCCGCCATCAGGAAGATCGCGTTGGAGAGGGCCGCCAGCGGTTTCCGGAGATCGTGCACCGTGCGCTGGGTCGTCTCCAGCAGGTCACTCTGCCGGCTGGCCAAGAGGTTCCGTTCCTCCACCATCGACCCGGCCAATGCGGCGAGTTCGACTCCGGCCAGCAGCGCGTCTTCCAACAGCGCGCCGGGAGAGCCGGTACTGCCGCCGGCCGACCCGGGAACCAGGACGACATGTCTCTTCTTCGTCTGGTCGGAGTCTTCAGGCGCCCGTGATCGGATCCCGACCAGCGCGTCCTCCATCGCGGCAACCGTCGTCTGCAGGTCGAGGCCGCGCTTTTCCAGGCCGTACTCGGTATGCACCTGTTCGATGACCAGCAGTAGCGCCTGACGGAAGGTCTCGAACACTCCAGCACCCACCAGCGCCGTGGCCTCGAACTGCGGCAGCCCTCGCAGGTTCAGCCTGCGCTGCATCGCCTCCACAGGATGGGCCCGCGGATGGTCCCGCTTGTTGAACTGCAGGACGACCGGCACCCTCTCCGGGTTCATGCCGAGGCTCCGCAGGCTGTGTGCCAGGTTCTCGAGCGACGCCCGGTTGGCGTCCTGCCGGGCCGGGTCGGAATCGGCCACGAAGATGACACCGTCACACCCCTTGAGAACCACCCTGCGGGTCGTGTCGAACTGGACCTGCCCCGGGACCGTGAAGCCCTGCACCCGTACCTGGTACTGGTCCAGCAGCCGGAAGCGGAGCGGCAGGTAGTCGAAGAAGAGCGTGCTATCGATCCCGGTGTTGACCGAGAGCAGGCTCTCGCTGCCGCCGGGGTCGAGAATCGCCTGCACCTGCTGGAGATTGGTCGTCTTGCCCCCAAACGCGGGGCCGTAGTAGACGAGTTTCAGGTTGATGCTCTTGTCGACGGGGTTGAAGAGGCCCATGGAGTATCCAAGACAGTCTGCCTGGGCATCTATCGACCCTGGCGGGCGCCGAATTCAACCGATTCCAGATCACACTTTACGGGGCAAACGGAATCCGGGCTGCTTCCAGCAACTGCACGCGCTTTCCCGCGTCCGGCGCGGACAGGGCCGTGGACAGCTCCCGGTACGCGCATTGCAGGAGTTTTCCTCGCTCGCGGGCAGGGTGAAGCACGCTTCTCAGCAGCACGCTCCCCGGATACACCTCGTCTCTCGTCAAGTCCGAGACGACGCTCGAAAACAGCGTCCCGAGCAGGAGCGGGTCGCGTCTTCTGACTGCCTCCTTCCCGGCGCGCAGCCAGGCCGAACCCCGGAGATTCCTCCCCACCTGCCGGACCAGGATCTCCGCCAGCGCACCTTCTGCCTGCTCCACACCGATCAGGCCGGAGAGCAGTTCAGACAGCGGCGGCGCGGACATCGCCTCCACACCCGTGCGTGACGTGACGGCCAACCCGTAGGTTGCCAGGGAGAGGGGATGGTCCGTGGCGAGAAAGGGACCGGCAATCCGGGCTGGAACGTGGCCCACGCCCAGCAGGCCCGCCCCGATCGCCCTCGCAAGATCGTCCTCCGCTCCGAGAAGGGGGCTCAGGGGCAAGGCGCCGCTGCTGGCGCAAAAGAGCATGCTGGCGCACTCCAGCGCCTGCCTGAAGGCGGCCGGCGGCACTCCCTCGGAGAGCACTTGAAACAGCACCTCCCCGACCTGGGCGTCTTCCGGAAAGAGCTCCGCCAATGCCAGGGCCGCGGCCACCCGCCGTTCTTGCGGACCTTCACCGGCACACTCCTCCAGCAGCGGCCTGGCGGCAAGATCCCTGCTGCTGGCGGCGAGAAAGCAGCCGGCCCGCTGGGAGGCCGGATCGGAAGAGCGGAGCAGATCCGGCAGGATCGACCGCGCCCAGGGAGCGTGGCGGGCCAGGTGGCGCAATTGCCTGGCCCGACTCTCCGGCGGCGTCGCCGAGGAGAGGAGTTCGAGATAGAGAGCGGGAGACTGCGAACCGGCCCCGATCGAAAGCAAGGCGGCCCAGCGGGCGCCAACTCCAGAGAGGCGTGACCACTCGTCCGAGACGGCCTGCGCGGCTCCCTCCAGGCGCAGGGCCTGGAACAGCGCCGCCCGCGACGAGATCTCCTCCGGCGAGTCGCTTCCGTTCAGCAGCAGCTCCGTGAGAATGCTCGCCGCCCGCAGCTCTAAACCGTCAGCCAGACCTGGCTCCAGCGGCTCCTCCGGCTGATCCTCACGGGAGTTCTCCACCTCCGATTCCATTCGGACCAGCCAGACCAGCCCCAGATCCTGCACCTCCAGCTCGCGCCGTCCGAGAATGCGGCGTAGGAGCGCCGCGTCGACCTCCGGCAGAAGCTCCAGCGCCGAGACAGGCAAGAGGGCCGGCGCGGGCAGGCACGGATCCAGTACGAGAGGCCGACCCGGCGGCAGCGCTTCCTGCATCCAGTCCAGGGCCATTGCCAGCGGCAGCGGCGGGCCGACGGGCCAGGCCAGCCCGGTCACGGCTCCTTCCTCGAAGACCTTCAGGACCGCCTCGCCGACGATGTCCGTCCTCTTCACCGGGCGCCTCTTCGCTACAGTGGACACGAGCAGATCCTCCAGGAACGCGCGCGCCACCGGACGCGCCTCCAGGGGGCCGTCCTTCGCCAGGATGAGCAGCAGGCCGGCGCAGGCCGGCGTCCGGCGCACCGCGGACCGGATCCTCAGACGAACCTCCAGCGGGAGGGTCTCGAAGCAGAGGGTGATGCTGGAAAGAACGTCCATCCGGACCAGATGGGGCGTGAGACTCCGCTGAGCGTCCCTGCGCACTGAAGCCCGGCCGTCCGCCAGCCGGGGCAGGAGTTCCTCGAGCTGGAAGACCGGCACGTCTTCTTGCTCCCCGGGAGGCACGGCGAGGACCACGAACAACGCCAGAACCCAGGCGGCAATCACTTCAGCTCCGTGCCCGGGACAGTCCCGATCAGCAACAACTCGTCGATGACGATCGCCGTGCGGGAGCGAATCTCGAGGTCGGATACCCGCGGACGCTCCTGCACCCGGAACCGATAGATGGTGTCGCCGTCGATGGCGAGGACGCATTCGGATGGCGATCCGGGACGCCACTCAAC
>JAZDLC010000451.1:0-2966 GCA_043802345.1 Planctomycetota bacterium
CGTCTCGATGACGGGGCGGATGTCACGCTCGCGGACTTCCAGGAGATTCTCCTCGAGGAGGTGGAGGGAGGAGAACAGGGCCTGCGGCTGGTGACGCGCCCCGAGCGTCGCAATGCCGTGATGCAGTTGACCGGCCGTGCCGCCGATTCCTCGTTGCTGTTCGTGGTCACCGGCGTGGTGCGGCTCGCGGCGGCGGTCGATGGGCCGCTGGGAAATGATATGCTGCTGGTCGGACTCTCCGAAGGGCCGGTCCGGGGCTTCCTGACCAGAGGCTGAGCCGCAGGATTGGCGCAACTCCCGCGCCCCCGGCCGGTTGGTACAGAGATGGCCCGAAGAAGAGGTGAGGAACTACGAAACACGCGAAAGACGCGAAAAGAGGTTCGCTCATGCGCACGACTCGGCTGGTCATGATCGCCCTGGTGGCGACTCTCGGAGTCGTCACCGCGCTGCTGATCCTGGACGGCCCGACCGCGGACGATCCGGTCCGGTTGGAGTCGGCAGCCGCCGAGTCGCCTCTGCTTCCTTCAGGCGATGCCCCGGTTGCCGCGCCGGCCGTTCCCCTCGCAGCAGAGCTGTTCATTGCAGAGAGGTCCGAAGCGTTGCGGTCGGCGCTGCCTCGAGGCGCGGCGCAGTTGCCGCCTGAGCTCCTGACCGGCTCGATCCGGGTGCGCGTTGAAGACTCGCTCGGGAACCCCGTGTCGGATGCACGCCTCCTGCTCGACCTGGATCTGAGCGGGCTGAGCTTCTCCTCCTGGTCGATCCGGGATTTCCAGCAGGAGACGCGTAGCGATGAGACCGGACAGGCCCGGTTCAGCGTTCCCCCGGCCGGACTGTATCACCTGCGGGTCGAGCGGGAGGGTTTCGCGCCCGCCCACGAGGAGCCGGTTTCCCCCGGTGACCTGGTCACGATTCGATTGAGCGAAGGGTGCGTCGTGTCGGGGCGAGTCACCTGCCGGGAGACAGGCCTCCCGCTCACGGCGGCCGCCGTGCGAGTGCGGCAGGAGCGCCGGGAGGAATGGTCGACCACCGACGCCGAGGGTGAATTCCTCGTCTCGGACATCGGGGACGGGCGATGTGGCCTGGAACTGTTTGCGGAGGGGTATGACCTGGAGCGGCTCGCGGGTGTGGAGGCCTGTGCCGAAGATGCCGAGCCGCTGGCGATCGAACTGGCTCCCGGGGCCACGCTGACCGGCGAGGTGCTGGACCGCGCTACGCAGGAGCCGGTCGCCGGGGCCGAGGTGGAGCTGTTGCCGCGCGGCCTGCCGGAGTCCGCCCTCATCCACGGTAAGACAACACGCAGCGACGCGCTCGGGCGCTTTGTTCTGGAGCGGATCTCTCGCTCCGGCATGCAGCTCGTGGTCCGCGGGCCGGGGTATGCGGAGGCGAATCAGACGATTCGCATCGATCCGGACGAAGAGGAGGGGCAGGTGAAGGTCTCGCTCCTCCGGGCCACGAGCATCGCCGGGGTCGCGCGAACCAGCGATGGCTCGCCGGCGGCGGGAGTCGCCGTGATCGTGGGTGGCGCACCGAGGGAGAGCCGCGGTGACCGGCAAGTCCTGGCCGATGAGCAGGGCCGTTTCTCGCTTGGGGGGCTCTGGCCCGGGCAGGCGTACGAGTTATTTGCCGCCGGGGGGCGAGAGCGCCTGGCCCCTTCGGAGAAGCAGACGATCGTGACGTCGGAAACCGGGTCGCCCGTGGAGGTGGAGGTGCTGCTGGAGCCGGGAGCCGCGCTGGCGGGTCTGGTCGTCGACGCCGCGGGAGAGCCGGTTCCGTTCGCGCAGGTGACCGCGAACGGTCTGTCGGGCCGCGTCTGGCAGTTGCTCGAGAGAACGCCGGCCCTGTTCGCCGATTCAGAGGGGCGGTTCCGCTTTCAGGGCCTGCCGGCCGAGACGATCCAGCTCGCGGCAAGGCGGGGCGAAGAGGTCTCCGGCCCGGAGGAGGTGACCCTGCTGGCAGGGGAGGAGGTCCAGGTCACGTTGCCCCTCGCCCAGGGTCTCCTCCTGAGCGGCGTGGTGGTCGACCCGGACGGGCTTCCGGTCGAGGATGCCACGGTCTCGGTCTTCGCTGCTCGTCCCAGTTTTTCGCTCCCGCGTCTCCCGGACACCGTCAAGGAGAAGCAGCGCGCACCTCGGCCTGAGAAGGTTGCGTCCGGCAAGCCGCGAAAGACCGCCAGGCGCGAGGAGAAAGCGAAGGATCGCGGCGAGGAGATCAAGAGAAAGCAGAAGCTCGAGGAACGGGAAGACAAACTGGTGGAGCTGGACCAGAAGGGGTCGCTGCTCCGCTCCGCCACGGGAGGGAAGTCGGGCGCCGCGTTGGCCCTGCGCGGCCATGCGCGGACGGATCGCGCGGGAGGCTTTCGCGTCAGTGGGCTTTTCGAGGCGGAGAAGTTGGTGCTGGTCATCCGCAAGGAGGGGTTCGATCCGCGCCGGGTCTACGAAGTGCTTCCGGACGAGAAGGCCGCGACCTTCGGGGAGCAACGCCGGATCGTCCTCTCCCCGCTCCTCTCCCTGACAGGACGGGCGCTGGACAGCCGGACCCGCACTCCGCTGGTCCGCTTCACGGTCGCCGCCAGGCCGGTGGGGGACCCACCCTCCCAGGTGGATGATCTGGGCGCGATCCTGACCCGCCGCCATGAACGGTCACATGGCTTCAAGTCCGGGGACGGCAGCTTCGAACTCGAGCGGCTGCAGCCTGGCGCCTATGAGGTCACGGTGCGGGCGAGGGGCTACCGGGCATCCGGGCCGCATCGCGTGCACCTTCCGGTGCTGCCGGGATTCGAAGACCTGCACCTGCTGACTCCCGGCTCCGTCGTGGCGGGAAGGGTCCTCTCCGGGGATGGGGCGCCTGTCGCGAGCGTCCCGGTGTTCCTGGTCGCGGCAGGTCCAGCGGACGAAGGCAAGAAGTCGGACCAGTCGCGCAAGGAGAGGCGGCAGGGTGCACTCCAGCGTACGACCGGTGGTTCGGGT
>JAZDLC010000452.1:0-14749 GCA_043802345.1 Planctomycetota bacterium
TGAATTCCATCGAAGACGTACCGGTGCTGGAAGTTCCGGCGCTCGACCTCGAGGCGATCGCCGTGGAGGATGAGCAGCGAGAGAGCGGGGGGCTCGCGCCCCGCTTCGCCATTCCGTTCCCGGTCTCCGTGACTCCCGACAACTCGGGTATCTGGGAAGCAGTGGACGACAAGAACCTCATGTGGCGGCAGCGGGTGCTGGCGCCCGAGGCGGTGTCGATCAACCTGGGCTTCACCCGCTACTTCATGCCGCAGGGCGGCCGGATGCTGGTGTACTCGATGGACCAGAAAAGTGTCCTCGGCCCGTTCACCGCGGAGAACAACGAGTCGCACGGAGAATTCTGGTCGCCGCTGCTCCTCACGAACGAGGTCGTGATCGAGGTCACGATTCCGAACGCAGGCATCAATGTACTTGACCTCGAGCTGACACAGGTCAATTCCGGCTATCGCGGCTTCGGCGCCAAGCGAGGCGGCGGGGCGAAATCCGGCTCCTGCAACGTGGACGTGGTTTGCCCCGAGGGGAACGGATGGCAAGGGGAGATCGGCTCCGTGGGCGTGATTTCCACCGGTGGGTCCCTGTTCTGCACCGGCTTCATGGTGAACAACACCGCCAACGACCGCACTCCGTACTTCATGACCGCCAACCACTGCGGTATCAGCAGCGGCAACGCCGCTTCCCTGGTGGTCTACTGGAACTACGAAACCTCGATCTGTGGCGGCACTCCGAACGGCTCCCTGTCGGACGTCCAGGTCGGAGGATCGTATTTCCGCGCGGGGTATTCGAACTCCGACTTCACCCTGGTGGAGCTGGTCAACGACCCGCAGTCCTCCTGGGAAGTCTCGTTCTCCGGTTGGGACCGGTCCGCCGCGAACGCGAGCACGGCCGTGGCGATTCACCACCCGAACTGCGACGAGAAGAGGATCAGCTTCGAGTACCAGTCGACCAGCAGGACCGCGTATCTGGGAACCACCGTTCCCGGCGACGGCACCCATGTGAGGGTGACTGACTGGGACATCGGGACGACGGAGCCGGGTTCCTCCGGTTCGCCCCTGTTCGACCAGAACCACAGGGTCATCGGCCAGCTCCACGGCGGGTATGCCGCCTGCGGGAACAACGACTCCGACTGGTACGGCGCGTTCGCGGTCTCCTGGACCGGCGGCGGTTCGAACACGACGCGGCTTTCCAACTGGCTGGATCCGGGATCGACCGGCGCCACGACCGTCGACACGCTGGGGCAGGGGCTTTCGGTCAACCCCTCCGGCGCGGTAGCACATGACGGCCCGATCCTCGGCCCGTTCACCAATCCGACGACCACCTACACCCTGACCAACCAGACCACGGCGGCTCTCAGCTACCGGGTTTCCCTGGGCGGGAATGTGGGCCTCTTGCTGAACGGCGGAGCCGGCCCGGTGACCGGGACGCTGCCGGGCAGCGGGACGGCGCAGTTCGTGGTTACGCTGAGCAGCGCGGTCAACCTGCTGGGCGTGGGTGAGTACCTGGAGAACGTGCTGGTGGAGGATCTCACCAATCTGCTCTTCTCGACGATTCCCCACACCTTCAAGATCGGCAGCGGGGTCGCCGCCACCTTCAACATGGACACCAACCCGGGCTGGACCACGCAGGGTCAGTGGGCCTTCGGCGTGCCGCAGGGTGGGGGCGGCCAGTACGGCAATCCGGATCCGACCAGCGGTCACACCGGATCGAACGTCTACGGCTACAACCTGGCCGGCGACTACGCCAACAACCTGCCCCAGTATCATCTGACCAGCCTGCCGATCGATTGCTCGACTCTCACCGGCGTCGAGCTGTCGTTCTGGCGCTGGCTGAACGTCGAGACTCCGAGCTACGACCATGCCAAGCTCGCGGTCAGCAACAACGGCTCGACCTGGACCACGCTGTTCGAGAACTCCGGCGAGATCACCGATTCCTCGTGGAGCCAGCAGTCGTACGACATCTCCTCCGTGGCGGACGGGCGGTCGACGGTCTATCTGCGCTGGACCATGGGAGTCACCGATGGGTCCTGGCAGTACTCCGGCTGGAACATCGATGACGTCGTGCTCGAAGGCGTCAACTCCTTCACGCAGTACGGATCGGGCTGCCCCGGATCGGGAGGTCTGATCCCCGAACTGAGCGGTTCCGGCAACGCCAGTCCTGGCGGCTCGGTCACCATCCAGGTTCAGAAAGCCAAGGCGAGCGGCTACGGCCTGATGTTGCTGTCGGTGACTCCGGGCAACTCGACGATCAGCGGCTGCTCCTACCTGGTCGGCCCCTCGATCGTTCCCGCGGTGGGAATCGGTCTGAACAGCTCCGGAGCGGCCAGCATCCCGGCCACGCTCCCGGGCACCTTCCCGGTCGGCCTCGGCCTGTTCATGCAGTTCGTGAGCATTGACGCCGGAGCGGCCAACGGGAAGTGGGCGGTCTCCAACGGACTGGAGCTGCTGGTCCAGTAACCGACAACCGGGACGTGAAAGAACCGCGCAACGCTCGACTGAGCGCTGCGCGGTTCTTCTCGTGCACACTGGCACGGGCACGAAGAGGTCAGCCCAATCCCGGCACCATGATCCACCAACCCTACCTCAGATTGCGCCGCTGGATTCCCCGCGGCTTGCGCCGCTTCAATCGCGTGGCCTGCCTGAGCCGGCGCTCGTACCATTCGATGAGCGCCTGCTGGGAACCGGTCGCCTGGTCGTCCCCCTGCGGTTGGAGCTGGACGTAGCTCCCGTCGGAGCGCATCTCCCACGCGCTGCGGCGGTCGCGGAGCTGGAGGTCGAGCAGCGTCCTCAGCTCTTCACGAAGACCGGTCGCTTCCACCGGCGCCAGCACCTCGACGCGGCTGTTCAGATTGCGCTTCATCAGGTCGGCGGAGCCGATGTAGTACTCCTCCTCACCATTGTTCCTGAAGTAGACGATGCGCGCATGCTCCAGGAAGCGGCCGACCACGCTGATGACCCGGATGTTCTCCGACAGGTGCTTGATGCCCGGACGCAGCCGGCAGGAGTCGCGGATGATCATGTCGATCCTCACTCCGGCCCGCGAGGCCTCGTAGAGCGCTTTCGTGATCACCTCGTCCTCGAGCGCGTTCATCTTGATCTGGATCAGTCCGTTCCCCTGCGCGCGCTGATGATTGACCTCCCGCTCGATCTTCTGCAGCAGGGCAACCTTGCAGAGCTTCGGTGCCGGCAGGAGCTTGTGGTAGGCGCGCTTCGGCTTGTACCCGGTGGTCAGGTAGTTCAGCAACTCGGTCAGATCCCGGCCGATGCCCGGATCTGAGGTGAGCAGACCGAGGTCGGAGTAGAGGCGGGCGGTGCCGGCATGGTAGTTACCAGTGCCCACGTGGGCATAGCGCCGCAGGCCGTTGAAGTCGGACCGGACCACCAGAATCACCTTGCAGTGGGTCTTCAATCCCACGACTCCATAGGTGACGTGGATACCCACTTCTTCCATCCAGCTCGCCCAGCGGATGTTCGCCTCCTCGTCGAAGCGGGCTTTCAATTCGACCACCACGGCGACCTGCTTCCCGTTGCGCGCGGCGTCGATCAGGTACCGGATCGCCTGGGTGTCGGCGGAGGTCCTGTACAGGCACATCTTGATCGCCCGGACCTTCGGATCGCAGCTGGCCTCGCGCAGGAAACGCTCCACCGAGGCCGGAAACGACTCGTACGGGTGGTGCAGCAGGAGTGACCCCGCATCCCGGATGACGTGGAAGATGTTGCGGTCGATTGTCAGGTCCGGATGGTCGACCGGATGGTGCGGGGGATCGTGCAGCTCGGCGTCCTTGATGGCACAGAGCTCCATGATGTCCCGCATGCCGAGAATTCCCTCCACCTCGAAAACGTCCGACTGTGCGTCGAGACCGAGTTCCGCCGCCAGCATGTCGCGCCGGCTGGCGTCCATTCCCGCGGAGACCTCGAGCCGGACGACCGGAGCGAACTTGCGATCCCGCAGCTCGTCCTCGATCATGGCCAGGAGATCGTTCGCTCGCTCCTCCTCGCGCTCGGTATTGGCATTGCGCGTGACGCGGAAGATGGAGACGGAGTCAATGATCATCTCTGGAAACAGCAGGTCCAGATTGGCGGCCATCACCTCTTCCATCAGCGCATAGCGGTGCCCCTCGGGCAGCTTCATCAGGCGCGGAATGCCGCTGCCAATGGGCACCTTGACCCGGGCCATGCAGGGGGCGGTGTCGTTGGCGTAATGCAGAATCACGTACAGATTGAGCGACAGGTTGGAGATGAACGGAAAGGGATGCGCCGGGTCCGTGGCCTGAGGCGTGACCAGCGGGTAGATGTTCTCCAGGTACTCTGCCCGCAGAAACTCTCTCTCACTCTCGCTGAGCTGCTCGTGCCGGCAGATCTCGACTCCCCGTTCCCCGAGGCCGGTCAGAACGCCGCGCAGCACAATGCGCTTGCGGGTTACGAGTTCGCGCACCAGGGCCAGGCACTCGTCAATCTGCTCCTGTGGGGTGCGGCCGTCCACGGTTCGCGCGACCATCCCCGCGCCGACCTGCTGCTTCAGGCCACCAATGCGCTTCATGAAGAACTCGTCCAGATTCGAGCTGACGATCGAGATGAACTTCAGCCGCTCCAGCAGGGGAGTCCGCGGGTCCGCCGCCTCCTGCAGCACCCGGAAGTTGAAATTCAGCCAGGTCAGCTCCCGATTCAGGTAGTAGTCGGGATGCTTGTAGTCGGGGCCCTCCTCCGGAGAAAACTCCGGGATGGGACGGCCGCTGGCGGGTGTTGCCGGCGCCCCGTCCGCGGGCAACAGCTCTTCTGACGGACCGGCATGCGATGGTTCGGTCGGGGTGTCGGATGCCCGCGGTTCGAGCAAAGGGCCACTCGGTTCACTCAGCAGGGAAGCGCGGCAATCCGCGAGATACCTGCGGACCGTCTGCTCGCTGACGTGGCCGATCATCGGCCTCAGCCGGCCCGCGATCTCCTTCGGGCTCAGCTCGCCGTCGTCGCGAAGCCACCTGGCCAGCTCACCCCGGGTCGAATCGAGTTTCCGCCGGCGCTTGTTCCCGTCGCCGCTTCCGGTGCCGGGCGGGGCCTTGATGGAGTGATCTTCCTTCATGGATCCTGTCTGCGCATCCTGGTCTATCGCCACCGCCTCAGGCTACACAATCTTCTTCTTCGGCAGGAGTTGAGTCGAACTTTCGGGAAGATGCCGTGAAGGAGCCCGGGCGGTGACGGGGCGCTAGAACACCTCCTCGGGGGTACCGGTGAAGGAGCGTGTCAGGGTGTCCATGATGATGGCCATGACCTGCCCGAGGGCGTGCTCCTTGTCGGTGTTGGAGATGATCGGGATGCCGGCCCAGTCCGCCTCGCTCAGCAGGAATGACTGGAGCCGCCAGATCTCGTCGAAGTGCTCCAGGTATCGCCTGGAGCGTCTGCCCGGAACCTGGGAGGCGCGTCCCTTGAGGCGACTCCGCAGGGTCTTGGCGTCCAGCACCGCGAGGAGCAGAGGCACCAGGATCACGTCGCTGTTCTCCGGGATCCTTTCCAGCAGGAGCGGATGGACGTGGACTCCTTCGAGAATCAGGGAGACGCGCTCCTTGAGGGCCCGTTGAATGACGGCGTCGGCGGCGACGGAGATCAGTTCGGTCTGGGTCATGTAGCCGCTGGCCAGCTCGGTGCCCAGCATCTCCGCCTCCTGGCCGATTCCAGGAAGCTCCTTCCAGGCATCGAACGAGGACCGGTGCAGGACCGGCAGCAGCCGGCTCGGCAGCATCATGCGCATCACTTCGCGGAGCATGTCGGTCGACTGCGTGCGCACGATCTCCAGACGGTGCGCGAGCTGAGCCGCGATGCTGCTCTTGCCGGTGCCGGCGGAACCTCCGAGCAGCACGAGCAGCGGCCTGTCGTTCTTCTGGAATTCGACCCAGGCCACATACCGGCGGGCGATTTCTTCGGTTCCGGAGGCCTGCAGCGTCTTGTAGGTCAAGTGCCGGAGTTCCTTCAGGGGGACCGGAGAGCCGGCGCGGCCCAGGAGATCGCGATAGAGGCGCTCGGCCACCGCCTGTGCCCGCTCCGGATCGAGCCCGCACGATTCGAATTCGACCCGGTGGTGGCCCCGGGAGAACGGCACGCTCTGGCCTCCCTCGAGCTGAATCAGCACCGGAGAACGAGCCTTGCGGGGCAAGGAGTAGCGCCGGCTGAGATCCTGATCGAACTCCGCCAGCCGCGCCGCGACCATTTGCCGCAGCTCGGAGTCGGTGATCTCCGTTTTCGCGGAGAGCTTCTCGCGAATCTCGGTGGCGATCTTGTAGGAGTCCTCGAACGAGAGCCCGAAGTCCTGGAGCGACCGGGTGAGGATCCCGCGCAGGAAGGGAATCCTGGCCAGATCATCTCCTGAAACGACAATAGGCTTCGCCACAGGCGCTCTCCAGGTCCCCCGGCGCAGCTTACGGCTTCGGTCGGAGGAATGCGATCCTGACCCACCCGCGCCTCTTTCGGACGATCCGACTGAACCGCATGAGGGGGCGGTCCGGGAAGAGTCATTGCTTCCAAGGACAGGGCAAAAAAAAGTCCGCCGGCCCTCCCGCCGACGGCAAGGAACGCAAGAACCGGTGGGCGAAGACGATACCGATCGGGCGGTGATGGATCGCCTCCCAGGAGGGGGCGGGGCGAACAAATTTCTGGACAACCCGCCTCATGGTCACCACCTGCCGGGACGATATAGGGGGACAATCTCCTCCTTCTTGTAGTCCGGGGCCCCTCTGAGCATGTCTCTCGGGGGCCCCGGCTATTTGCATCGAATCGCCGGCAGGGAACCGCTCTCCGGGGGCGCCGCGCCCGGCGGTTCTTTAGGGGGACGATCACTTGGTCTGGGCATTACCCATTCTCCGAGCGGGCTGCTAGACTGCCCCGATGACGCCGCGATCATCTTCCCACGAAACTCCCAGGGACGCCCGGTCGTCCTCTCTTCCCTCCCGAACCGTGCTCTCAGCCGAGGAGAAGATCACTCGAGAAGGGATCACCTTCGACGATGTGCTCCTGGTGCCCGCGCAGTCGGAAGCTCTGCCGTCTGATGTCAGCACCGTGGCCCAGTTCTCGCGCCGGATCTCGCTCGAGATTCCGCTGGTCTCGGCCGCCATGGACACCGTGACCGAGTCCGGCCTGGCGATCGCGCTGGCGCGAGAGGGCGGCCTCGGGGTGATCCACAAGAACCTCAGCGTCGCGGACCAGGTGCTGGAGGTGGACAAGGTCAAGCGCTCCGCCAATGGCGTGATCGAGGACCCGATCACCTTGCCGCCGGAGGCCACCATCGACGCTGCGTGGAAGATCATGCAGGAGCACAACATCTCGGGCCTGCCGATCCTGGATCCGGAGACCCGGAGAGTGGTTGGCATCCTCACCAACCGGGACCTGCGCTTTCAGCGTGATCCGACAACGCTGGTCTCCGAGGTGATGACCCGCGAACTGGTGACGGCCGCGCCGGGGACGACGCTCGAGGAGGCGAAGGGGATCCTGCATCAGAACAAGATCGAGAAGCTGTTGCTGGTGGATCGGGAGAACCAGTTGAAGGGGCTGATCACCATCAAGGACATCAAGGGGCTGGTCGAATATCCCCGGGCGGCCCGGGATTTCCGGGGCCGGCTGCGGGTGGGGGCCGCGGTGGGTGTGCATGACGACGAGCGGGCCGCGGAGTTGGTGGCGGCGGGAGTCGACGTCCTGGTCGTGGACACGGCCCACGGACACACGACCAATGTGTACGAGGCTGTCCGACGCCTCAAGCGGGCTCATGACATCGATGTCGTGGCCGGCAACATCGCCACGGCGGAGGCGGCCCGCTCGCTGATCGAGGCCGGGGTGGACGCCGTCAAGGTCGGCATCGGGCCGGGTTCGATCTGCACCACGCGGGTCGTGGCCGGAGTGGGTGTGCCGCAGATCACCGCCATCATGGATTGCGTCAGGGTGGCCCGGAAGGAGGGAGTGCCCGTGATCGCCGATGGCGGCATCCGGCACTCGGGTGACATGGTGAAGGCCCTGGCGGCCGGAGCCTCCACGGTGATGATCGGGGGGCTGTTCGCGGGCGTGGAGGAGAGCCCCGGAGAGGTGGTCCTGCATCGCGGGCGGACGTACAAGCAGGTGCGCGGAATGGGCAGCCTGGGAGCCATGACCGCCGGCAGCGCCGATCGGTATAGCCAGGGGGGCGTCGAGGAGCGGGAGAAGCTGGTGCCGGAAGGCGTGGAGGGGATCGTTCCGTTCAAGGGCCGCCTCTCGACCTTTGTCTACCAGCTCGTGGGCGGGCTGCGCTCCGGGATGGGATACTGCGGAGCCATCGACCTCGAGGAACTGTACCTCGAGTCGCGGTTCATTCGCATCTCCGCCGCCAGTTTGACGGAGAATCATCCCCACGACCTGGAGATCACCAAGGAATCTCCGAACTACTCCCGCTGAGGAGCGAACCGTTGCAGGAAATCGTCGCGATCATCGATTTCGGCTCCCAGTACACCCAGCTCATTGCCCGGCGTGTGCGAGAGCACCGTGTCTTCTGCAGGATCTACCCCTGCAGTGTCGATCCGAAGGATCTCTCGATTCTGTCGCTGAGGGGGGTGATTCTCTCCGGCGGTCCGGCGTCGGTGTATGACGAGGGGGCTCCCGACCTGAATCCCAAGCTGCTCGCGCTGGGGGTTCCGGTGCTCGGGATCTGCTACGGTCAGCAGGCCATGGTGCGCCTGTTGGGCGGCAAGGTCGAGAGGGGGAAGACCGGGGGCGAGTACGGGCGGGCTACCTTGCGTCTCGTGAGGCGGAGCGACCTGACCGGTGGAGTGCCCAACGAGTCGGTGGTCTGGATGAGCCACGGCGATCAGATCAGCGAACTGCCGGACAATTTCAGCGTGCTGGCCGAGTCGGACTCCTGCCCCTACACCGTGATCGCCGATCCGGAGCGGAAGCTGTACGGTCTTCAGTTCCATCCCGAAGTGACTCACACCGCCCATGGATCTTCCTTCCTGCGCAACTTCCTGTTCGGCATCTGCAGAGCCTCTGGCAGCTGGACGATGGAGAACTTCGTCGAGCAGGCGGTGCAGCAGGTCCAGGACGCCGTCGGCCAGAAAGGGTCGATCATCCTGGGTCTCTCCGGCGGAGTCGATTCCTCCGTCGCCGCCCTGCTGCTCCACCGAGCGGTGGGTGATCGTCTCGAGGCGATCTTCGTGGACAACGGGCTGCTCAGGAAGAACGAGCGCGAGGATGTGGAGCGGACGTTCCGGGAGAGGTTCCAGGTCAAGCTGCGCGTGGTCGATGCCAGTGACGCGTTCCTTTCCGATCTGAGGGGAGTTCAGGACCCGGAAGAAAAGCGACGCCGTATCGGGCACCGCTTCATCCAGGTGTTCAAGGACGAGGCCCTGCGCCTCGACAACGCGGCCTTCCTGGCCCAGGGGACGCTCTATCCCGACGTGATCGAGTCGGTCTCTCCTCGCGGAGGGCCGTCGGCGACCATCAAGACCCACCACAACGTGGGGGGGCTGCCCGCGGAGTTGGGGTTCACGCTGGTGGAGCCGTTCCGGGAACTGTTCAAGGACGAGGTGCGCGCCCTGGGCACCCTGCTCGGCCTGCCGGAGATGATCCTGAAGCGCCATCCGTTCCCGGGGCCCGGTCTGGCGGTGCGGATCCTGGGAGAGGTCACCGCGGAACGGCTCGCGGTTCTGCGGGACGCGGATGCCATCTTCCGCGAAGAACTCCGTCTCTCGGGCTGGTACGACCGGACGTCGCAGGCTTTCGTGGTCCTGCTGCCGGTGCGCACGGTCGGTGTGCAGGGGGACTCGCGGACGTACGGCTACGTCTGCGCGATGAGGGCGGTCACCACGGAAGACTTCATGACGGCAGACTATGCTCCCCTGCCTCACGACCTGCTGCGGAGCGTCGCCTCGAGGATCACCAACGAGGTGCGCGCCATCAATCGGGTGGTCTACGACGTCACGTCGAAGCCGCCCGGGACGATCGAGTGGGAATAGTCGGGGTGCCGGCAGGAGGGGTTCCCGTCTTCTGAGGGGGGGGAGGTGCGACACGGCCGGGAGCCGGGGATGGGAGGGGCGCAGTCGCTCGGACAGGCTTGGAAAGACCCTGCGCAACTCGCTTGGTGCATCCCCTCCCACCCCGGCTCCGGCCTGCTGGCGTCTGGTGAAAGACGGGAACCCTCACTCTTTGGGGGTGGGTTTTTTCAGAGGAGGGGACCGACCGATGGATGCAAAAGGAGGGTCCCGACCGGGATGGATGGCCCTTCTCCCCGGCTCGAACCCTGCAGGTCAGTGCCGTACCACTTCTGCCAGTTTCTGACAGATCGTGCCGTACCACTTTCTTCAGGATTCGGGGGGTCGGCAGGAGGGGTTCCCGTCGTGTGAGGGGGGAGGCGCGACAGGGCCGAGGGGTCGGGGATGGGAGGGGTGCAGACGCTCGGGGGTGGCTCGCTCAATCGATGTCGGGCACGGCGCCACGTCCGATTCGCGGCAAGGGTGTAAGCCGATTCCCGCGGAAATTACGGACGGTCAGGGTCGATGGGGGCCGGCTGATGGGGCGAGCCGCGCGCAGTGGGCCCTGTGGAGCCAGGCGGAGCGCGGCGGTTCACAGCGCCCGTCGTCGCATCGGCCAAGCCGATCGCAGGGGGAGGGGGTGTCTGGGGTCGAGCCTCGACGCCAATCCAACAGTGGTTGATCAGCCGCCGAGCTGCTCCTGCAGCAGCTTCTTCACCAGGTTGGGATTCGCCTTCCCCTTGGTCATCTTCATGACCTTGCCGATGAGCGAGTTCAGTGCCGCTTTCTTTCCGTGGCGGTATGCGGTGACTCCTTTCTCCGACGAGGCGATGACCTTCTCGATGATTGATGCGAGTTCCTTCGGGTCGGAGAGTTGGGCCAGGCCGAGCTCCTTGACCACGTCGGACGGCGATGCGCCCGACTCGGCCATGGCAGGAAGCACTTTGCGAGCCGCCTGCCCTGAGAGCTCGCCGTTCTGGACCATCCGCACCAGCTTGACCAGGTTCCTCGGCGTGATCGAGAGTTGGTCCACCGGGACTCCGGTGTCCTTGGCGAGGCGGAGCAGGGGACCGCTGATGAACTTGCCCACCTCCGCCGGCTGGGCTTTGCCGCGCGCCACGCAGCGCTCGAAGAAGTCGGATGTCTCCGGTTCGGAGGCGAGCACGGCTGCCGCCTTCTGCGTCAGGCCCAGCTCATCGACGTACCGCCGGAGCCTGCCGGCCGGCATCTCGGGCAGGGTGTCCAGGATCTTGTCCACCCACTCCTTCGCGATCGGGATGGCGACCAGGTCTGGATCCGGGAAGTACCGGTAGTCACGCGATTCTTCCTTGGACCGCAGGCCGTGGGTGCGCTCTTCCTGTTCCAGCCAGGTGCGGGTCTCCTGGACGATCTGCCCGCCTTCTGCCAGGACGGTGATCTGGCGCTCGATCTCGTAGGCCAGGGCGCGCTCCACATTGCGGAAGGAGTTGAGGTTCTTGATTTCGGTGCGCGTGCCGAGATTCTCGTCGTGCGACGGTCTCACGGAGATATTCGCATCGCAGCGGAGCGAGCCCTTTTCCATGTCGCAGGTGGAGACCTGGGCGAAGCGCAGGATGCGCTTCAGGGCGACGAGATAGCGGTATGCCTCGGCCGGGGAACGCAGCTCCGGATCGGACACGATCTCCAGCAAGGGGATGCCGGTGCGATTCAGGTCGACCAGCGAGAACGTCTTCCCTTCCGGGTGGATCGTCTTGCCCGCGTCTTCCTCCAGGTGAGCGCGCGTGATCGCGATGCGCCGGGGCTGGCCGTCATCCCCCTCGATCTCGATGCCGCCCCTGCCGTTGATGGGGCGGTCGAACTGGGAAATCTGGTAGCCCTTGGGCAGGTCGGGGTAGAAGTAGCTCTTGCGGTCGAACCGGGTCCAATCGGCGATCTCGCAGCCGAGCGCCAGGCCGGCTTTCACCGCCAGCTCCAGCGCCCTCTCATTCAGCACCGGCAGGACTCCCGGCTGTCCGGTGCAGACCTCGCACACGTTCGTGTTCGGCTCTGCTCCGTACTCGTTGCGGCAGGCGCAGAAGAGCTTGGTCTCCGTCTGGAGCTGGACGTGGACCTCGAGGCCGATCACTGCCTCATAGCGGCGCTTCGACGTCATGGCTGCCGCTCCTCGAGGTTTGCCAGCCGGCCCTTGAAGCCGCTGCGGCGCTCGTAGGCGAAGGCGCAGGACAGCACTGCCGCGTCCCCCAGAGGAGGTCCGATGATCTGGAGTCCGACGGGCAGGCCCGCCGCCACTGTCCCGCAGGGAACCGAGGCGGCGGGGAGGCCCGCCAGGGAGGCGGGGATGGTCAGGACGTCACACTGGTACATCGTGAGGGGATCCGCGATCTTCTGTCCCAACGGGAAGGCCGGCGTGGGGGAGGTCGCGCCCAGGATCAGATCGACCTTCTCGAAGGCGGCGCGGTACGCCTGCCGGAAGAGGGTGCGCACCTGGAGGGCCTTCTTGTAGTACGCATCCCGGTATCCGGCGGAGAGGGCGAAAGTCCCCAGCAAGATCCGCCGGACGGTTTCCTGACCGAAGTGGCGGCCCCGGGTGGCCGCGTAGGTGGCCGCCAGATCCTCCCTCTCTTCGCGCGGACCGTAGCGGATGCCGTCGTAGCGGGCCAGATTGGAGGAGGCCTCGGAGTTGGCGACCAGGTAGTAGGTGGGAATGGCGAAGCGTGAGAGCAGGTCGAGGTCGTCGATCCGAATGATGCGCGCCCCCGCCTCGCGAAGTTCCTGGATCGCTTCCTGGATCTTGTCCCGCACCTTCCTGTCCGCCAGGCTCTCGCAGTAGTCCTTGTGGACACCGATGCGGACTCCTTCGATGTTGCCAGCGAGCGAGGAGGAGTAGTCCCTCGACTCCATGGGGACGCAGGTCGAATCCCGGTCGTCGGCGCCCGTGATCACCGACGCGACCAGCGCGACGTCGAGGACCGAGGCCCCGATCGGTCCAATCTGGTCCAGCGAGGAGGCAAAGGCGATCAGGCCGTAGCGGGAGACCATGCCGTAGGTCGGCTTGAAGCCGACCACTCCGCAGAGAGCTGCGGGCTGGCGGATCGACCCGCCCGTGTCCGAGCCGAGGCTGACGGGAACCATGCCGGCCGCGACCGCGGCGGCGGACCCGCCGGAAGAGCCTCCCGGTACGCGGGATGGATCGTGTGGGTTGCGCGTGACCTGATAGGCGGAGTTCTCGGTGGAGGATCCCATCCCGAACTCGTCGCAATTCGTCTTTCCCAGGATGATGGCGCCCTCCGCAAGGAGGCGCTCCACCACGTGGGCGTCATGGGGCGGGCGGTACCCCTGCAGGATCTTGGATCCGGCGGTGCAGGGCATGCCGCGCGCGCAGATGTTGTCCTTGAGGGCGATCGGCACCCCCAGCAGCTTCCCGGAGTTCTTCCCGGCGGCCACTCCTGCGTCGATTTCGCGGGCTCTGGCAAGGGCGCCCTCCCGGTCCGTGTGCAAGAAGGCGCCGACCGTGCTGTCCAGCCTTTCGACCCGCTCCAGGCACTCCTCGACCACGCTGACCGCCTGTGTGCGGCCCTCCGCGACCTCATCCCGGATGGAGACAGCGGAGCGGAACAAGGGCGCGGCGGCGTTCATTCCATCACCCGGGGGACGCGATAGAGCCGATCCTGGTGGTGGCTGGTGTTCGACATGAGCGAGCGCTCAGGCCTCTCGGCGAGAGGCATGTCCGCTCTCTTGCGACCCGGCATGTCGACGGCCGCAACGGATGGCTCGATCCCCTCGGTGTCAAGCTTTTGAAGCTCCTGGAAATGCTCCAGGATGGCGCCCAGCTGGGCCGCCAGGCGATCGCGCTCCGAGTCGTCCAGCTCGATGCGGGCGAGTTGGGTGATCTGCTCGAGAATGTGGGAATCCATGCTGTTGTCCCTTGTGGTGCCCGCTGCGTCTTGAATCAGGGACCGTAGCAATCGGGTGGTGGTGGCTCAAGGTCCTCGGGGCTCCAAGCGGGGCTCCCTACCACGTAAAGACTCCGATGCTTGCGACAGCGACCGTAGTGGCGTACCATTTTTCGGAACTACTGGATATGGTGGGTATTCCACCTGGCGAGCACGGCGTGCCCTTGGGGGTTGCTTCAGCGGATGTTTGAAGACCTTTATCTGGATTGGCAGATCGTCGGCCTGACCCTCAACATCGTGGGGGTCTTCTTCATCGTGAACAGCCTGTACTTCAAGCGGCCGAAGCGGCTGCTCTACGAGTACCACGGGATCGAGAAGCGCCGGCCCTTGCGATCCATCAGGGACAGTGTGCTCAGCATGGTCCAGCTTTTGATCGGTTGTGTCTTCCTGATCGTCGGCTACTCCCTGCAGATCGCCAATCGGCTGTTCTTGACCATCGAGGACCGTTCCAGCTTCATCTCCGATCCAAACGTGCTGACCATCGCGGCGCTGCTGATTCTCTCGATGACGCTGGTGACGCTGGTGCTGAAGGTGTTCCAGATCTTCTGGACGAAGTGGGTCTTCAAGCGGATCCTGATCGACTTCTACCGGGAGAACCCATGGGCGCTGGAAAAGTACCCGGCCACCGCCAAGCAGGCGGGGGAGATTCTCGGCGTCAAGCACCAGAAGGAGGACTCGGTCGCCGAGTACCTGAAGCGGTTGATGGCGCACCTGGAGATCGATGCGGTCGAGGGGGCGGGATCGCGTGAACCGGGAACGGGATCGCGGTCTCGCTCGGGTCTCCCCGCCGAGCCGGTCTCCGGCGTCACCCACCCGGCCACCCCGCCGCGGATCATGTCGTAGCGTG
>JAZDLC010000453.1:0-3023 GCA_043802345.1 Planctomycetota bacterium
ATAAGACCAAGGTGGAGATCGTGGTAACCGACGAGATGGCTCCTGCCATCATCGATGCCATCGCACGAGGGGCCCACACCGGAAAACCAGGCGATGGGAAGATCTTCGTCTACGAGGTATCGGACGTCATCAAGATCCGCACCCGCGAGCGCGGCGCGGCCGCGCTCTAGAAGGAGGCGTCATGCCGGAAGGAAGAGCCAGAGCGGCCGCGACGCTGCGTTTCAAGATCCACGGTATGGACTGCGCCGAGGAGGTCGCGAGCCTGCGGCGCGAGGTCGGTCCCGTCGTGGGGGGGGGTCGAACCTCGCGTTCGATGTCCTCAACGGTCGGATGACCGTGACGCCTCCGCACGCGGAGCTCCCCACGCTGTCCATTGTCCGCGCCGTGGAGCGCGCGGGGATGCGCGCCGAGCCGTGGAAGGATGCGTTGGAGGTACCCGCCCCAGGGCGGGGTCGTCTTCGCGACGGGCGGACCATCGCCACGGTCGGCATCGCGATGGGCGCGGTCGGGAGCGACGCCGCGATTGAGACCGCGGACATCGCCCTGATGTCGGACGCGAGGAGCGGAGAGATAGCAGCTCCCCGGGGACAGGCTCAGCGAGGTGCCTGATGTCCAGACGGAACTCAAGGAGAAGAACCATGGTTAAGAATCTCAAGAAACTCGTTCATTGTGCACTCGGATTTGCCCTCACGGTCCTGTCTCTTGCCTGCGGCTCGACCGGCCCCTACATCAGCAACGAAAGTAACCTGGAAATCGCTCTGCTTCCTTCGCCGATACACAAGTTCACCTATGTGAAGGTGAATAGAGACGGCAGGGGAGTTTCCCTTCACTGCAAGGTGGATCACCCCCAGGGCTTCTTAACGGCCGAGGGACACGTCGATCTGGCCGTACTGGATTCGAGAGGGTCGGTTCTGTTCATGGAGAGCCTCCCTATCGTCAATCACGGCGGCCGCCGGCAGAGGTGGCAAGACGCCTCGTTCAGAACCCGACTTCCACCCCAAGCCCTTCAGGGGAGCAGAATCCGTCTGTCCTTCCATACCTCTCCATCCCCTGACGGCCGGAACTTTAACTGCGGCTCCAATTTGGCGAGCGGGAATGGGCAGGAGTAACCATGGTTAGGATGAGGTTCCTGTCACCAAGCTGAGATATTCTTGTGGGTACGGTTGCCGCGGCGTTTGCGGGCGCCATCAGCTACCTTGCACAGATGGCGCAGTGGGCCATGATATTCGGCGGGAGAAGCAGCGACGACGAACGAGGAGGAAACGCGATCGCTGCGAGAATCTGCCGAGGCTGAACGGCAAGGCTGGGAAGATGTAAGTTGGGAATGTGTACGTACGACAACGTCGTTTGCTCGAGAAGGCCAATGGAACCCGGTAAGGGTCCTGAAGATCGAGGCGAGGCCGTATTCCCCGGCTCGGGATCTCCGGGTTGACCGGTGTCATTGTCGGTCCCAGGCACGACAGACAGGAACGGGAACAAAGCACATGAAAGACGAGAAGGAACCTCTGTGGCACACTCTGCCGGTTGACGAGATCGTTCGGCGGTTGGGCATTGTCCTGCAAACGGGGCTGGATGACGACGAAGCGCGCCGGCGGCTGGAGCAGCACGGACCCAACGAACTGGTCGATCGCGGCGCCCGAAGTCCCTGGTCCATTTTGTGGGGACAACTGAAGGGTACTCTGGTGGTGATCCTCATCCTGGCAGCAATGGGTTCGGCCGGGATTGGCATCTTCGAGCTCAGCCACAGCGGCAGGCAGAGGGGATGGGACGAGATCTATGATGCCATCGCCATTGCGGTAATCATCATCATGAACACCATCCTCGGGTTCCTGCAGGAGTATCGGGCCGAGCGCGCCATGGCGGCGCTCAAGCGACTGAGCGTTCCCACGGTGCGGGTGCGCCGCGGCGGGGTCCTTCAGGAAATCCCGGCCTCGCGACTGGTCCCGGGAGACCTGGCTCTCCTGGACGCTGGCGCGACCGTGCCGGCTGACGGCCGTGTGGTTGAGTCCGCCAATCTCCGCATCCAGGAAGCTGCTCTCACGGGCGAGAGCGAAGCAGTGGAAAAGACCGTGGAGGCCATCGCCTCACCCGGGGTGCCCCTGGGCGACCGCCGGAACATGGCGTACCTGGCCACGGTGGTGACCTACGGCCGCGGGAGCCTGCTAGTCACCGAGACCGGCATGCGGACGCAATTAGGCAGAATTGCGGCCATGATTCAAGCGGCCGCGCCGGAGGCGACCCCCCTGCAGCGCCGGCTGGAGCACCTCGGCAAGTACCTGGCCATCGCGGCGTTAGGGCTTGTGGCGATCATTTTTCTCCAGGGCCTCATCCGCGGCGGCCTGGGATTCGAAAACGTCAAAGAGATGTTCCTGATCGGGATCTCGATGGCCGTGGCGGCCGTGCCCGAGGGTCTGCCGGCGGTGGTGACCATTGCGCTGGCATTGGGAGCCCAGCGCATGCTTCGCCGTAGAGCCTTGATTCGCAAACTGATGGCGGTGGAGACGCTGGGTTCCGTAACCGTCATCTGCTCCGACAAGACGGGGACGCTGACCGAAAACCGCATGACGGTCAGCGTGATCGAGGCGGCCGGCGATCGACTGGACCTGCGGCAACACCTGACGCGCGCGCCGGCGCAGGGAATGGTGCCCGAAGAGACAGGCCTGTGTCTTGAAAAAACCGGGTTGGCGGTGTTGCTGGCCGGAGGGGCTCTGTGCAATGACGCCATTCTTCAGAAGTCGGGCGAACCGTCCGACAGATGGGTGGCGATGGGTGACCCGACCGAGGCCGCGCTGGTTGTGGGGGCCGCGGAGATGGGCCTGCTTAAGAACGCACTCGAGGAGGCGATGCCGCGGGTCTCGGAACTGCCCTTTGATTCCGACCGGAAGCGAATGACCACGGTCCATCGTCTGGTCAGGCCTGACCGGCTCGGCCCCGCACAATCCGTGCTTCTCCGCGGACCGCTCGGCCTGCAGGAGGGCCGGCACATCGCCTTCGTCAAGGGCGCGGTGGATGGTCTCCTGTCT
>JAZDLC010000454.1:0-23657 GCA_043802345.1 Planctomycetota bacterium
CCCCCGGAGCGCACCGGATCCCGGTTGCTCCGGCTCGATCGGGCTACTGGCGAGGTGGTCCACGACCGCTTCCGCAGCCTCCCCGCCTGCCTGTGCGCGGGAGACCTGCTGGTCCTGAATGACACGGGCGTGCTGTCGGCCCGGGTCGAGCTGCGGCGGGAGAGCGGTGGTGTGGTCCGGGGGCTGCTTCTGGAACCACCGGGAAAGACCGAGTTTACGATGATGCTGGAGGGCAGGGGCCGAGTCGCGGCAGGAGACCGGCTGCTGTTCGGCGCGGGGCTCTCATTGACGCTGGTCGAGAGCCGGGGAGGCGGTTTCTGGCTGGTGAGCGTTGAGTCGGTCCAGCATGGCGAGGCCTTGCTCGAGAGCGGCCGCATGCCGCTTCCGCCGTACATCCGCCGGGAAAGG
This sequence comes from Planctomycetota bacterium, assembly GCA_043802345.1. Classification (GTDB taxonomy): domain Bacteria; phylum Planctomycetota; class B15-G4; order B15-G4; family JADJEK01; genus JAZDLC01. The sequence goes on from JAZDLC010000454.1 coordinate 409, forward strand.
GGGGCGGATCCCCTGGATGGGGAGGATCGGGAACGGTACCAGACGGTGTTCGCGGCGAAGCCGGGTGCGGTGGCGGCTCCCACCGCCGGTCTGCACTTTACGCAGGGACTGTTGCGGGAGCTCCAGGACCGGCAGGTCAGGATTGCCCACATCACCCTGCATGTGGGGCCCGGCACATTCCTTCCGGTCCGCAGCCGGGACCTGAGGCACCATGAGATGCATGCCGAGCGGTTTGAGATTCCGCTCGAAACCGCGAGGGCGATCGCAGAGGCTCGCCAGGAGGGCTCCCGGGTGATTGCGGTTGGGACAACGGTGGTGAGAACGCTGGAATCTGCCGCCTCGCCGGAGGGCGTCCGTCCCGGGGACGGCGAGACCAGCCTCTTTATTCGTCCACCGTATGGATTCCGAGTTGTGGACGGATTACTGACGAACTTCCACCTACCAGAAAGTACTCTCTTGATGCTCGTGGCCGCCCTTGCTGGAAAAGACCAGGTTCTTTCCGCCTATCGGGAGGCGGTGCTGGAGGAGTACCGGTTCTTTTCCTACGGCGACGCGATGTTGATCACCTGAACCCCTGGATTCAATGGGTCTAAAGACAGGATAGTGTCTCGTCGATAGACTGTTTTGCTAGATCCAAGGGTCGGACTGCGGAGGCATCGAGGTGAAATCACTGTTCGGACGGTCCGGCAGCCGTGAAGACGATGGGGGGCCTGCCGACAGGTTCCGGTGCAAGCTGCTGTCCGACCCGCGGGTCAACCGCTTTTTCGAGGGGACCGACCGGGCAGACCAGGGAGATGTGTGCAAGGAGCCGCTGCTGATGGCATCCAGCGGTCCAGGAAGCCACGTCGATCCGGAGACCGGCGACGAGGACCAGGCTGAAATGGAGAAGGGGCTGACCGAGATCGAGGTGGATGCCGTCATCGACATCCTGGGTGAGACCCTCTCCGACGGGGGCGCCCGGAACGAGAGTCCCGGTGCCTCGACCGAAAGCGACGACTAGGAGCCCGGCCTTCTCCGTACCGCGACGCGCCTGACCGGCGCCCGCTGCCGGCCTCGCGGCGTTGCACCGTCCTGGCCGCGTCCTCCGGCACGCTCCGCTTGCCCTCTCTCCCGGGACTCCGCTACAAGGGAGGGCATGAGCGGCGAAATCGGCAAGCAGGCCAGTCGGTTGCGGGAGGAGTTACGCTCCCACAACTACCGTTACTACGTTCTCTCCCGCCCGACGATCTCCGACCAGGAGTACGACCGGCTGCTGCGAGAACTGGAACGGATCGAGGCGGAGCATCCAGAACTCCGGACGCCAGACTCGCCGACCCAACGGGTGGGAGCTCCGGTTTCCTCGATCGACAAGGTTGAACATGGCGAACCGATGCTCTCGCTGCAGAATGCGTTCAACGACGAGGAAGTCCGGGAGTGGGAGGAGTCGCTGCGGAACTACCTGAAGCTGGAGCGGCTGGAGACGGAGTTCTCCGCCGAGCCGAAGCTGGACGGCGTTTCCGTGGAGGTGGTCTACCGGGAGGGGCTGCTGGTTCAGGCGTCCACCCGGGGCGACGGCAAGACCGGCGAGGAGATCACCCACAACGTGCGCGCGATCCGCTCGGTGCCGCTCCGGCTGCTCGGGGAGCGCCCGCCCGCCCTGCTCGAGGTGCGGGGGGAGGCGGTCATGGGCAAGGCCGAGTTCCAGCGGCTGAACCGCGAACTCCTGGAGCGCGGCGAGGAACCGTTCGCGAACCCCCGGAACCTTGCTTCCGGCACCCTGAAGCAGCTCGATCCGGCGCTGTCACGGGAGCGTTCTCTGGACGTCTACTTCTACGGTGTGGGCAGGGTGGAGGGACTCTCCTTCTCGAGCCAGAAGGAGCTCATGGAGAGGCTCTCCGACCTGGGGCTGCCGACGCAGCGCCAGGTGACGACCTTCGGAGACCTCGAGGCGATGCTCCGGGCGTATCAGGAATTGCTGCAGAAGCGGAACGATCTCGAGGTGGAAATCGACGGCATGGTCATCAAGGTGGATGACATGGCCCTGCGGCAGCGCCTGGGGACGCGTTCGCGTTCGCCGCGCTGGGCGGTCGCGGTGAAGTTTCCCGCGCAGCAGGCCACCACGCGCATCAACGAGATCGTGGTCCAGGTCGGCCGCCTCGGCACGCTGACTCCGGTGGCGGAACTGGAGCCGGTGGAGGTTGCCGGGGTCACCGTGAGACGGGCCACGCTGCACAACGAGAGCCAGATCCGGCGCCTGGACGCCAGGGTCGGGGACACGGTGTTCATTGAGCGGGCGGGAGACGTGATTCCGAAGGTCGTGTCGGTGGTGAAGGAGCAGCGCACGGGGACCGAGCGGCCGTTCGAGATGCCGGCCGGCTGTCCCGCTTGTGGGGCCGCCGTGGAGCGGGAAGAGGCTGCGGTGGCGGTGCGCTGCCCGAATCGCGCCTGCCCGGCCCGGTTGACCGGACAGCTCGAACATTTCGTTTCCAGGGGAGGGCTGGAAATCGAGGGGATCGGGCCGAAGCTGATCGCCCAGTTGGTGGAGCACGGCCACCTCGGCAGCATCGCCGACCTGTACCGTCTCACGAGAGAGCAGTTGGTGGGCCTGGAGCGGATGGGAGAGAAGTCGGCCGCGAACCTGCTCGCCGCCATCGAAGGGGCCCGGACGCCTCCGCTGCCGAGGATTCTGTTTGCCTTTGGGATTCCTCATGTGGGTGAGCATGTAGCGGAGATTCTCGCCAACCACCTGCGATCGTTGGAGGGGCTCGGCGCGGCGGGCGCGGAAGAGATGGAGGCGATCAAGGGGATCGGCCCCGAGGTGGCAGCCTCGGTGCAGGCGTGGTTCGCGGACCAGGAGAACAGGAGAATCCTGGCCGACCTGGAGGATCAGGGTGTGCGCCCGGTTCAGGCGGAGGAGGGCACCCGCCAGGCGGACGGCCCGCTTGCCGGCAAGAGCGTCCTGTTCACGGGCATCCTGAAGAGCCGGACCCGCGCCGAGGCGGAAGAGTTGGTCCGGCGGCATGGAGGCAGGATCTTGAAGTCGGTATCCAGGAATCTGGACCTGCTGGTGGTCGGGGAGAAGCCTGGATCGAAGCTGAAGAAAGCGACGAGTCTGGGAATCAAGGTGCTGACCGAGGATCAGCTCCTGCAGGAAATCGGGGATGGATGAGATGTCAAACAGGGAAGTTACCGGCGCGAGGGCCGTTAATATGTCTGCCCACCCGGTTCAAACCAGTCACCCGCTGGAGGAGTCGCCATGAGCGGCAAGACATTCGCACTCTTCGTCGTCGTGGTGCTGTTGATCGTGGGTGGTGCGATCCTGACGCTGATGGATTCGGGCGGCCCGACCGATCCGGTGGTGGTCGAAAACGACCCTGACACCACGAGCGGCAAGAAGCCCGAAGGCCCCTCCCAGGTTGAACCGGCGGATCCGGAACCGGGCCAGGTGGACAGTGCCTCGATGGTTCGGGAGACCGCCACCGGCGGCACCCGCGAGTTCGACGCCACGGGCGAGTTGACGGTCAGCGGCAGGGTGATCGATGGAAGGACGGAGAAGCCGTTGGAAGGGGGCGAGGTCGAGCTGCTCTATCCGGACGGTGACCCGTTCCAATCGACCACCACGGACGCCGACGGCCGGTACAGGATAGCGGTCAGCGAGGGGATTCCGCCGGTTGTCGACCTGAGGGCCTGGGCCGACGGGTTTGCCACCCAGGCAAAGCCAGGGCACCAGGTTTCGAAGTCCTTTCGCAACCTGACCGTCGACTTCGAACTCCGGCACTGGTTCACCATCGAGGGGCGCGTGATGTCCGTCGATGGCAAGCCGGTCGACGATGCGACGGTCGAGATCCGCTCCTTGCTGCCGATGTACGAGGACGACTGGGACGATGGGGACACCGACGAGAACGGGTTCTATCGGATCGAGGAGATCGAGGATCTGCCGCGGTCCGGGTTCGACGTCTGGGCCACGTCTTCGGGGTACATTCCGCAGGTGAAGAGCAACCTCTCGATCGCGGAGGACAGCGACACCCTACGGGTCGACTTCGAGGTCTATCACTCCCTCCTGATCTCGGGAGTCGTGGTCTCAGCCGTCGACCGGCGGCCGCTCGAAGATGCGGAGATCGCGGTCACCTCCAGGGATCCGGAATTCGTGGATGACGGCGAGGAGGAGATCACGGAAGAGGACGGGACCTTCCTGCTGGAGCTGGACGCGGTGCCGTACGAAGGGTTGTTCATCCTGATCTCCGCGGAGGAGCACTCGGCCGTGGAAATCAGGAACGTCCCGGTGCCCACGGCCAAGGGGGAGATCCGCCTGGGCGAGATCATGCTGCCCCAGATGGTCCAGGTCACGGGGGTCGTGGTCAACCGGCAGGACGGCCGGCCGGTCCAGGGGGGCGATATCACGATCTATGCCAGGGGCGCGCCAGATCTGGACGAGGGAGACTACGCCGACTGCGAGTTCATCAACGACCTGGGACGGTTCGAGATCGACCTGGAGGCGACTCCTCCGGAATCGGCCGAAGTGTATGTCGAGGCGGACGGGTGCTTCCCGTTGCGCAGGAGGCTGGATATTCCACCGGGCGCGCTTCAATACGAGATTCGCCTCGAGGTCGACCCGATGCTGAAGCTGAGAGGTGTGGTGCGGCGCAAGGTGGATGGGACACCCGTAGCGGGTGCGCGGGTGCGCCTGATCGTTCCGGAAGAAAGCGTGAACAAGGAATCGATGGTGGCGCGCACGCGGGCCAATGGGCTGTATATGCTCGACCTGCCGTCCGGCAGCGTGCTCAACTACGCCATCGTGATCGAGTACATGGATCAGCGATTCCCGGAGGGCACCCTGCCGACTCCCGCTGCCGGCCAGTACGAAATCGAGAAGGACTTCGTGGTCGACCTGCCACCGATGGGCAGGCGCTGACCCGGCCGGTTGAGCGGGTGTTCGGGAGGAGACGGTAGCCGGACGGGAGCTCACCACGAAGAGCACGAAGGGCATGAAGGGGCCGCCGGCCGCGGCCCGGGTCTAGTCCTCTTCCTCCGGGTCGAGGAAGCGGCCGCCGTAGTCCCGGTCGGTCAGGTAGTGCAAGTAGACCAGGCGGTAGGCCGGGTCATAGGTCAGTGCGTACCTCTCTGAATGCACTCCGGACGGGAACCCCGCTTCCTTCATCTTGATGACATGGTCGGCCAGGTCTTCCCGGTCGAAGGAGACTGCCAACTGGTCGAGCATCTGGCCCGCGGCCTTCAGGGTCACGAGGAACAGATCCTTATCTCCCCGAAACTCGTGAGCGGTGCGGGCCACGGCCCGGGCCAGGTCGCTCGCCTTCCCGCCGCCACGCAGGTAGGGGCGCAGGTTGACCCGGGCCAGGTTGTTCGAGGGGTCCAAAATCTCGAATAGCGGTTCCTCCGCTGCGGGAGAGGGGTCCAGCTTCCCCATTTCCTCGTACAACCCGATGTCGAGCTTGCTGTCCCGGCCCATGAACATGTGCCCCGGCCCCATCGTTGCCTGGTAGATCAGCTTGTAGAGATCCTCCTCGGTGATCAGGGGGTAGAGCGAGGTCTGCTCTTCCAGAAGCGACTCGAGAGTCGCCAACGGCGGCCCCCTGGGCGGCCCCTTGGGGGGTGTGCCGCAGCTCTCGAGGGAAGGCAGCAGGAGCAGCAGAAGCGGCAAAAACGCCTGGAGAACGCGCGCAGTGCGCCCAGGCCGTGGTTTCGTCAGCAATCTCGAGGTCTTCGGGTCTGGATCGTCCATCATGGCGCAGGGATTGTAGCTGTAGCCGGCACCGGGTTCATTCTTCCACTCGCGGGCACCGCACAGTTTTCGGGAGGGAATCGGGGTCGGCCTGGTTCGTCCCGCGGCCTGGAGCCCGGGACGGCCTCAGTCGCATGGGACTTGATCCCACTCCTTCCATTTCGGCGGGGCGAGCAGCGACTCGAGGAACGGCAGGACCGCCTCCGCGGCGATGGCGTGCCCCTCTTCATTGGGATGCTGGTCGTACAGGGAGACCCACAACTCGCTGGCGTCGCGATTCATGAAGGCGGGCAGGAGCGACAGCACCGGGATTTCATTCAACTCACAGAAGCGCTGCAGGATGTCGCATACACCCCGGAGCGGGTAGTCCTCGTCGAGATCAAGGAGCACTGGAAAGACAATCATGGCGAATCGACTGCCGCTCAGGAGGGCTTGCTGCCTGATCCACAGCAGGTTCTCCCTGGCGAGCTGCCATTCACGCGTCTGTTCCGGCGCGCCAACGTAGGCTCTCTGGATCGCGTCCAGGTACTCCCGTGACACGGTCTTGAATTCGCTGCGCTGGCGGAAGAACCGGTACATGTGGGAATAGCGGTAGAGCAGCGACCTTTCCGCGAGCCGGTTCATTCCCTCCTCGATCTCCCGGACCAGGTGCACCGAGGTGATCTCCGGATCGGCGCCGTCGCGCAGAAAGAAGACTCCGACGACCATGTCCGGCTGGAACGAGTTCGCCATCTTCTTGAGGAGTTGCACCCAGTGACGGGTCATCGAGCCGGGCATGCCGCCGTTGAAGGTTTCGTACTTCCGGATTCCGGGTCTTTTCGCCCCGGAGTTCAACCGCTGCGCGACGAGATCGACGAAGACTTTCGAGCCGTCCTCGACTCCCGAACCATAGGTGAAGGAATCTCCGAGAAACAGAATGCGGTACGTGCCCGGCGCCTTGGGAGTCCTGGGCGGCATCTTGCGAAGTTGGATCGAGGCAAGATCGCCGACGGGATACCGGACTCCCTCCGCCCGCTTCTGCGCCTGTGCGACCCGCTCGTACCACGGCTCGGTCCGGATCAGCCGGAACCCGGCCTCGAGGAGCAGGCATGCGATCAGAACCGAAAAGAGGACCGTGCCGGACAGAAGCAACAGCTTGCGCCAACGTCCGGTCGGCCTGGGTGTGGTGGATTGGAAGGCGCTTCGGGCGTCGCTCATGCCGTCTACCCCCGAAGGTGGATAACGCATGAAGGCACTCAATCGACCAACTGGCCCGCATTCTACCGCAAGTCGCGCAGCGCGGCAACGGGCCGGCAGCGGCCCGCCGCAGACGCTGTCCCCGGCCCGCTACCGGTCAGCGCCGCACTCTTTCAGCTTCTCGGAAACCAGGTGGACCAGCGTCCTCCATTCGTCCGGGTTCCAGTACGCATTGTCGTTCGTGGTCAGTTTCAGGTGGGCGACGGCCGAGCCCTGCCGCACGAGGGTGTTGATGAGGGTGCCCACGCCGGCGCTCGCCTTGAGCAGGGAAGCTCTCTTCGCCTCGGGGAAGGTGTAGACAGCGCACAGTTCGACGCACTGATCGCCGACGTCCGGCAGCGATGACGCGACCTTGTGAGGGTACTTCTCCAGGCTATCCAGGACATCCAACCCCTCCGTCAGATCCGCGATCTTCTCGCGATCGTTGGCGTTCAACTCCGACGAGGGGCGGGAAAGCAACTCCTCCAGATCCTCCTCCATGTCCTCTCCCATCTCGGCGTTCAGCATCTTCCTGATGTTCTTGTAGAAGTCGCGGCTCCGCGTCTCGAGTTCGGCGACCTCCTCGGTGGTGAAGGAGAACTCGGTCGGGTTCTGCTGCACGTGTTCCGGCTTGTACAGATAGATCTTGATCTCAATCGCGGCCGCGCGCCCCTCGTCGTCCTTTCCCTGCGGCATCTGCATGATGGCGTAGCTCACCTCCGAGGCATCCCGCATCGGCGCGACCACCCTGTTGAACAGCTCGGTGAACGAGGCCTTGGTCAGTTTGTTCTCTTGCGCCAGTTTCAGGAGCTCGCTTGTCACGCGCTCCGGTGGAGACGGAAAGAGCGGCAGCGAGGAGATGCCATGCTCTTCCATCTGGGTCATGCTCTCGACCAGTGAGTCCTTCATCTCCGCGACCATGTCAGCGGTGATCGCGTTGATCTGTTCCAGCATCATCCCCTGCGACTCGGACATCTGGTCGAGTTCACTGGCGGCGTAGTACGCCTCCTCGGACGGAAACGCCTCGTACTGCACCGCGCCATCCTTGAAACCCTTCATCTCCCAGGGCAGCTTCCAGCCGGTGAGGATTTTCAACTTGGCGAGTTCTTGCTTGGTGGGAAGCGCCTTTCGGGCTTCCTCTCCGCCACAGGCCGTGGCGCAGACAAAGACAAGGGATGCCAGCAGGACACCCAGCGTCATCGACTCCAATCGCGGAAGGACTTTCATGGTTTTGCCTTTCTTTCGCCTGTCAGGACCCGTCCTCGCCCGCGATGATCTCCTCCTTCGCCGGAGGGATGTCGCGCGGAACTGACTCGAACGGTCCCTGGAAAACGGTGACTGCGCACGAAATCGCTTTCATGTTCCTGGCTTTCTCCTGCAGCTTCTCGACGGCCGCCTCGAGGAGTTCCTTCCGCTTGACCTTGCTGCGCGCCTTCTTGGGGGCGTACCAGGTCTCCCGGACCTTCTCCTTCTTCCCGCGGAACATCTCATCCTTGTAGTGGACGAGCTCATGCTTCAGCACGTACCACCCCTCGTCCAGGAGTTCGTCCTCGCCCGTGGTGTCCCCGGCATTGCCGCGAATCTCCAGCAGCCAGGCCTGGCGCGCCGCGTCCTCTCCTGAAAGCAGCGCCGTCGTCCCAGCCTCGAGCCTGGCGCGGATCTCCGCGGCCGGGACGTCACGCCCGTCGAAGCGGATGGGGATCCCCGTATCGAGCCAGAACTGCAGCTGCTCCGTGGTCATGTTGTCGTAGTAGTCGCTCGCCTGTTCGTTCTCCCTGGCGTACCGCATCATCTGCTGCGCGAACGTCGCAATCGCGGAGCGCTTGATGGCCTCGTTGATCTCGAGATGCGTGCTCGACGTCTTTCTGGCCCATTGAGCGGCGGCGCTATCCCATGCTTCGTTGAAGCGGCGCCGAAAGAAGGCAAATTCGTCGGTGGTCATCGCGAGCCCCTCATTGGCGATGTGCGTGCCGAGCTCGGGGAGATAGATCTCGGTGGCGAGATCCTTCGGCTGCCTGGAGCGTCCCCCCTGCGAGTCGAGATACTCCCGGCGCAGCTTGTCGTAGACCCGGCGCATGCGGTGCTGGCCGACGATCTGTCCGGGTGAAAGGGCCACGGTCTGCCACGAGGTCCGCTCATCCATCCAGCCTTCGAGGGCGTCCCGCTTGCCGGCGTCCCAGTCCTCGTGGTAGGAGGATCTCAGGGAATGAAACGCGAAGTTCCCCCCCTCGTCCTTCCTGATGATCAGCTTGCCGTTGTTGAAGGTCCCCAGCTCGATCTTCTTCGCCGCGTCGAGATCTTCCTGTGTGAGAGGGACGCCGAGTTCGTCCATGAAGCAGCCGATGCCGGTCTCCTTCCCCTGCGAATCAACCCCACAGAACGCGCGGATCCCCTTCTGCTCGATCGCGCCGCTCTTGATACAGTTGACGATGTAATCTCCCGTGGCCTTGAACGCGATCGCGCCGACCATTGTGGCGAAGGAGATCGTCCCATAGGCGGCCGCCGCCTTGCTCATCCCCATGGCGCTCATGGCGAGCGGAATTCCGTCGTAGAGCGCCACCGAGGCGGCCGTTTCGACGAGCGCCTTGTTGAACTTGCTGTCGTCGCCACAGGTTCCGGCGTCCCACAGCGTCTTGGCCGTGTACAGCCAGCCGCCGACACGGATCGCGGCATCCACCGGGTGCGCCTTGAGATACTGCGTGATCGACCAGTTGTCGAAGAAGCGCACGCCTGGCGGGAGTCTCTCGAACCCGGTCTCGACCAGGAACTCCCCAACGTCCTGGTACGGGTTGCGGCGCAGTTCGTCCATCACGGCGTCGCCGACCTCCTCGAGCCCCTCCTTGGCGACCGCCTTGTACCCGTGTTTTTCGAAGTGGTAGATGGCGGCCGTGGAGTCGGCCAGGATCAGTTCGGCCCGTCCGCTCAGGCCGGAACGCAGGGCCTCATTGTAGGCGGCTCTTTGCGCCGACGCGACCTTCTGGACGACCTCGCGCTCGAACTTGCCGAAGGCGGGAATGAAGGCGCTCGGATTGGTGTCGGCCAGCGTCCGGAGCTGGGTGATGCGGAGCGCGTCGATGTTTTCTCCGACCTCGTTCAGCGCCTTCAGATACCGGTCAATGCACTTCTTCTTGACCAGGTGGGCCAGCGCCCCCCTGTTGACGTTGATCTCGATCTGGCGGACGATGTCCGACACTTGGCCGAGGGCGAAGCCGCGCTGCCAGCCGCCCATCCTGAACGAACTTCCGACCGCCTCGAGCTGACGGTTGATGGCGCGCGCGAACTCGTCGGCATTGCCGAACTGAGCGCGGGTGATCCTGACGAGCTTGCCGTTTTGCATCGACAGGACGCTGCCGGTCTCGAGGATGTAGTCGTCGACGAAGCGAAGCCCGCTGTAGGTGCGGTGGAGGTCCGGGCGCAGCGCCACCTTGTTGAAGAGATCCTTGACCTGTCCGAGCGACCGGGCGCCGAGGGTGGCATCGGCCTCGGCGATCACGAGGCGGGTCGCGGCCGCGAAGTCCTCGCCGAAGCAGCTCTCGGCGAGCTTGATATGCGCCTGCTTGGCCGCCGCCTCGGCGCGGCCGGCGTAGGTGACGTCGAAGTCGCTGGGCCGCGCCGTGGAGAGCCCCGCGAATTCCGGGTGGCCGGGTTGCTTGCCGATCCGGATCATCGCGGCCTCTCCCTGCACCATGTGCTGGGTGCTGAAGGAGAGGTAGTCGTGCATGTTCTGCACCAGCCGGTTCTGGCGCTGGACCAGCACATCGTCCACGGGCAGCTTGAGGCCGAGCTCATGAGCGTCGCGCAGGAGCCCCATCATCTGCCGGGTCTCGGAGCGGACCCAGGTGCCCTCGTACTGCAGCTGCGCCAGGGAATCGAGGATCTTGCCGAGGGCCTCCCTCTTGGCGTCGGCGGCGAAAGCCGGCGACGAAGCTGCGGCGAACAGGAGGATGAGAGAAAGGGAAATGTGCCCTGGTTTTCGCATTTTCCGGCCTCCTACGCAGTGCATTCCCTCTTGCCGGCGGAACCGGCCAGGATTCGAGCAAAATCCGCGAGAAAACCCGGGGTTGGAAAATCGTCCAAAAATTTGATGTTTCTCCGTCACAAGGTGGCCTGCTCGTCGATCTAGGGAGTGGGCTCACGCTGCCCTGTCTGCCTGCCCGGAAACCCAAGGAATAGCCATGAAGCTCCTCTCCATCTCGCTGCTTGCCGCCCTGCTCGCCACCGCCTCGACCTCCAGCGCCGCCACTCTCGAGGTTCCGAACCAGTATTCGACGATCCAGGCCGCCATCAACGCGGCGAACCCATACGACGTCATCGAGATCGGCGGGGGGGTCTACTACGAGGACCTGGTGATCAGCAACAAGTCCCACCTGTCGCTCCGTCCCAAGGGGAGCGCTCAGGTAGTCGTGGACGCGGCCGGCGCGGGCGAGCCGCTCAACATCAACGGCGGCGCCATCAGCGGCATCCGCGTGAAGAAGATCACCTTCCGGAACACCGGCAACTCGCACGGGATCTACATCGGCAGTGCGGATGACGTGCGGATCGAGAAGTGCACCATCTCCACGGTCAACATGGACGGGGTCTATGTCGCCTACTGCAGTTCGACCGTGATCAAGAAGTGCACGATCATCAACCCTGGACGGCACGGCATCTACTCGCGATACGGGGAAGTGCTGGCCACCAAGAACACGATCACCTATCCCACCACCAACGGGATCGTTCTCGCCGGCGGTTTGAACACCGCGAGTTCCAACACGATCACGAGTCCCGGCGCCAACGGCATCGTGGTGGGGGACAACGTGGTCTACCAGACGAGCAATTTGATCCAGGACAACACGATCACTCTCGCGGGCGCGGACGGGATCGTGTGCCTGAACCGGGCGACCTACTGCACGATCACCAACAACGTCATCGGAAAGTGCCTGGACGATGGAATCGACCTCTTTCCGGACTCCGGATACCATGAGGTCTTCGACAACCGCGCGAACCGTTGCAATGATTCAGGGATCCAGATCGAGTCGAACAGCAACTCCGTCAAGCGCAACGTCATCAAGAAGGCGGCTGTCGACGGCATCTACGTCGCGGCACACTCCGACTACAACCTCTTCGAGCAGAACACGGTCAAGAAGTGCCTGGCGGACGGCATCGACGTTGGGGGCGACAACAACACGTTCCGCTTCAACAAGTCCACGAAGTCCGGCACCTACGATCTGAGAGACATCGCCGCCCCCTTCTCGAACAACTACGTCGGCAACACCTTCGGTACGGTCGCTCCCTGACCCCCGAAAGACACTCCACAATCCCGGTTCCCAGCGCGCTGCGACCCCTCACTGGCATGAAATGGAATGTGAGGGGTCGCAGCCTTTCTCTGTGGTGAAGGTGACCGGTCCCCGTATCCTGCAGGCTTGCAGGCGACGGACGCCGCGCGTTCGGAAAACCGCCCACAATGGAACGCGGCCACTCACTGAGTCGATTTCAACCATGGCTTCTGAGCTTCAGCAGGCCTTCGACCCCGAGCGCTTTCGGGAGCAAGGCCACCAGATCGTCGACCTGCTGGCCGACTTCCTCGGGAGGTCGCTCCAGAAGGAAGGCCTGCCGGTCCTCCCCGACATCGACCCTGAGGCGATGCTGAGCCGCTGGTCGGGGGAATTCCCGAGGAAGCCTGAACCATCCGGGCGCCTCGAGACGATCATCGGGCGCGTCCTTTCGGACTCCAACAATCTGCAGCACCCGCGGTACGTCGGACATCAATGCTGCACGACCCTGCCGCTGGCCGCGGTGTGCGATCTCGTGGGCAGCTTCCTCAACAACGGGACCGCGATCTACGAGATGGGCCCGGTGAACGTGGCGATGGAGAAGAGGCTGGTCCAGTGGATGTGCGGCCTGGTCGGGTACGGAGAGGAGGCGGACGGCGTCTTCACCCACGGCGGCACGGTGGGAAACCTGACCGCCCTCCTCGCGGCGCGGCAGGCCAGGACGTCATACGACGTTTGGAAGCATGGCGTGGACTCGTCCCAGCCGCTCACGGTCCTGGTCCCAACGCAGTGCCACTACAGCGTCACCAGGGCGGTGAGCGTCATGGGGCTCGGCGAGGACGCCGTCTCAGAGGTGCCGATGGACGACCGGTTTCACATGGATCTTGGGGCCGCGCGGGAGTGCTACGAAGAGGCGGTCGAGCGGGGGCGCCAGGTGATCGCGATCGTCGGCAACGGCTGTTCAACCGCGACCGGCAGCTACGATCCCCTGGAGAAGATCGCCGATTTCGCCGAGGAGCATGGCCTGTGGTTTCATGTGGACGGCGCGCACGGAGCCTCCGCCCTGCTCTCCGGCAAGTACCGTCATCTGCTCGACGGCCTCGACCGCGCGGATTCCCTGGTCTGGGACGCCCACAAGATGCTGATGACCCCGGCGCTCGCCACCGCCGTGCTGTTCAGGGACGGCGCCCACTCGTACCAGGCGTTCTCCCAGAAGGCCTCCTATCTGTTTGAGAAGGAGTCACGCGAGGAGTGGTACAACTTCGCCCACCGGACCATGGAATGCACCAAGAGCATGATGGGGATGAAGCTCTATGTCGCGCTGGCGGTGCTCGGAACAGATCTCTTCTCGGAGTTCGTGACCGCCTCCTACGATCTGACCGATGCGTTCGCCCGTGAGATTCAGGACAGCCCGCACTTCGAACTCGCGGTCGAGCCCGAGAGCAACATCATCTGCTTCAGGTACCGGAAGCCCGGCGTGGAGGATCTGAACGCGCTGCAGCGGCAGATTCGCCGGAAAGTTCTTCAAGGCGAGCGGTTCTACCTGGTGCAGACCGATCTGGGCGGGCGACTGTACCTGCGCTGCACCCTGATCAACCCGAACACCACGCTCGATGATCTGAAGGACCTCCTGGAGACGATCCGCGAGGCTGCGGCCGGACTGTGAGCGTCAGCGGTCGGTCAAGACCGGCTCTTTTGGTCCTGGTTCGCACCGTCATGGGCCCAAAACGAGTGCCGCGCCGGTAACATAAGCGCGGCTTCCTGCTCGCGGGCAACGGGGCGCTCGGGAACGGGCTGCTCTCGGTCGTTCACCCTTTGGACACCTACATGATCCATCACTTGGTCGCTCTTCTCGTGTTCGCCACGCAGTTCAACTCCGCCCCCGCGGCCACCGATTGGGTCTCCATGGGAACCGATTGTGCCTGCGTCTCCGCGGGAGACGTGGACGGGGACGGCTTCGCGGACGTCATCACCATCAACGGGAACCGGGACCTGTGCATGGCGCCGGCGGTGGGGGGCTTCAAGGCGGCGGGGTGGATCGCGGTCGCCTCCTCGATCCCGGCCGGAGAAGTCGGGATCCTGTGCGACGACTTCCTGCCCGCGAACCCGGGGCTGGAGGTGGCGATCCTCTATGCCGACCATGCCGAACTTCGCTCGGGCTTCAACGAGGGCCGGCTCACGACCAACAAGCGCATCGATGCGCCTTCGGGGAGCACGCTTTCCGTCCCCGTGTCCGGCGCGAATGCCGCGCACGTGCGCACCGGCGACGGGGCACTGCTGCGGCTGACCGCGGAAGGTTTCGAACCCGCCGAGGAGGCTGAGGTCGCGCTCCACCCGGTTTCTCCTCCACCCTACGAGCCTGCTGCCCCGCCGCTCATCACCTTCCGGGCCGACGTTACCGGAGAGGGGATTCCGGACACCTTGACCGCCTTCACATGCAAGCGGCCTCACGCGCACGTCGTCGTCCGCATGGCCCCGGGACCCGCTGCCGGATCCGGGGACATGGATACGGACGGGTTGTCCGATGACGAGGAACGGGAGATCGGCACCGATCCCCTGGACCGCGACACCGATGCCGACGGACTGCTCGATGGGTGGGAGGTCCACGGCCTGCCGCGCGGCGTCGAGCTCGGCGACCGCATCGGGCTGTTCCAGAAGGGCGCCTCCGCCGCAGATTCCGAGGCGCGCCTCGACCCGCGGCGCCAGGATGTGCTTCTCCTGGTCAGCCTCTTCGAAGGGGTGGATCCCGCAGCCTTTGACGCGGAGATACCGCAGATCCAGAAGCTCTTCCGCGATCTGGACAGCACCAACCGCGACGGATCACGCGGCTTGAGGGTCCACTTTCGCATCGACCCGGCCCGCATCCCGAAGGACGAGCAGGCCAAACCGTGGTGGGACCTCGGCAATGCCCGCCTTCCGGCAAGGGAGCGGGGTCTGTTCCATTGGATGCAAGTCACTCCCTGGGGCGGAGGGCAATCGAGCGAAACCGGCGACATGGGAGGGGCCGGGTTCGGGCACGATGTCTTCGCCCACGAGTTCGGACACCAGCTCTCGCTGAGCCATACCGGAGATTCCGCCCCGGCCTGGTGCCCCCTCTACACGTCGCTCATGTCGTACGCCTTCTCCTACGGCTTTGATGGTGACCATGCCAAGATCCACTTCTCCGATGGCCGATTCCGGGGAGCGGATCTGAACGAGGCCGGGCTCGAGGAGCACCTTGCGTACCCCTACGCGCAGCTCGCGTATCTCGCCAAGGGGCCGTATCGCTTCACGCTGGCGGATGCCGGCGACGGGACGACGCTCATCGATTGGAATCACAACGGGAAGTTCGACGCGGGGTTGGTGCAGGCCGACATCAACTACGGCGGCTCGACCTACTGCGGCATCCGGCGCGAGCATGAGGCGATCGGGTCGGCGCCCAGTCTGGCCTACGTCGGAGACACCTGTTTCCTGCTCGCGGCCGATCAGACGCGCGATCACCTCTGGCTGAAGTCCTGCGAGGGGGGTGAGCAGTGGTCCGAGAAGCGCCTGATCGCCAACTCCGGCACGGAGCGTGAGCCGGTTCTCGTGGGCGGCCCCGACCACGGCCTCGTCTTCCACCACCATCTCTACGGATGGCATGTCACGCGCTTCGACGCGAAGAGCGTGGGCGCGCCGGTCAAGATTCCCGACCTGCCCGCGTACGATCTGAACGCATGCCCCGTCGGCGACAGGGTCCTGCTCGTCTCCCGCCGCGACGACAACCAGCTCGAGGCGCGCTGGCTCTCGTTCGAAAACGGCGATCCCGCCGCGCCCCGGGTGACTTCAGCCCAGACGATGGAAACGCGCTCCCTGGTCACGCCGGGGCTCGCCGTCGATCCCGGGGACGGCCGGCTGCTGCTGGTCACCTCGATGGACAACTCACATGGGGCCGTCTATTGCATGCGTGTCACCCGGGCGCGGATCCAGGGCGACCGGCTGTGGGAGCAGGAGACGCTGTGGACCCGCGGCGAGGCCTCCGGCAATGGCTGCTGTTCCCGGCCAGTAGTGGCGTTCAACGGAGACGGACAGCTGACTATCTTTCACCAGGGGGGACCCGACGCCGCCGGACAGATGATCGCCTATCGCACCTCCAGGGTCGGCAGCCTGGAGCTCGACGAGGGGTGGCTCACGTGCATGCTCTACGATGTCTGGACGCGCTCGCGCGTCCCCGTCGGGTTCGCGAGCGGACCCCAGGGCGCCATCTTCGCCTACCGCTGGGACGCCGGCGGCGAGCACATCAACTGGCTGGCCACCGCTCACTGCGGCTTCGGGATCGACACCGAACCGATGCGTGACTTCAATGACGGCGAGAAGGTCTCCCGCTGGGGCATCCGGCATTCGATCCTGAACATGCGGGCGGACTGAGTCGATGGGCCGCGGTCGGGGCACTCCCACGTGATGCCGTTGCAGGTCATGCCCCAACTGTTCTCGTCGAGGCACTTCTGGCAGATGCGGAAGCCGCAGGGACAGCCGTGGGAGAAGCCGGTGTCTTGCCGGCAAGCGCTGCAGTGGGCGCTGCCGAGCTTTCTGCGGCGCCAGTTCGAACGTGTACGGTGCCGCGACACTTTCCACCGGATTCACCCGGTTCCTTGGACTGGCGGGAGCGGCATGAATCCGGAGGAAACTGCCGCGGCACCGTACACTCCCGAGACCGGTTTCGCGAAGCGCCCAGAGAGCGTGTGTTACCCAGTAGTCTTTCTCGACGAGTGAGACGGCGAGGCCGCGATCGCGAGAGACGATGCGGAGGAGATCCGCGAACTCCGGATCGTCGTGCAGGAAACTCATACCGCGATTCCTGTCGTTGAACGTTCGACGATCGCCTGAGTCCGCCGGGTGCCGTACTTCCCGGCCATCTTCTCGAGCAGTCTGGGATCAAAGCGACCCGAGGAGACGGCCTCGGCGAGCCTGTATTCCACCTCTGCGAGGGACACCCCGGCCATGTCGTGGTTCTCGAGGAGGTCGATCACGAACCACTCGGGCGTCGGCTTCCTCGGAAACCGGACGCGCCTCAGCAGCAACCTCACCCCGCCGAGATCGAACTCTCCCGTGCGACTTGTGTTGTAGACGAGCTGACGAGAGAAGACGGCCGATGCCCCGAGACCAAGCACGTTCCAGCATTCTGGTCCCGTATGAAGGAAGGGTTGTCCCTTGAGAAAGGCACGGAGCAGAGCGTCGTCGGTCGGAGGAACCTCTCCGAAGCGTCCCCACCTGGGCCTTACGAAGTGCCCGCGAGAGAGGCGGCGAAGCTTCCCCTCCCGGACCAGGCGGTCGGCAAGGCGCGAGGGATTCTTGCCCCAGCGCCTGAGGTCCTCGGTCCGGTACACCCGCCCAACGGTGAGGTGTGGCTTGCTTGGAGGTGGCATGGTCCGGATTGTATCGAAAGTCCCGAGGAAAACATACAATACTATGCCGAGACAACAGGCCGGCGCGCGGATGCTCATTGGCCATAAACCACTGTAATATGTTGTTTAAGGTCCTATTTGCGGACACTGTCCAGAGCTCCAGTAGGGATCCAGAATCCTCGGAAGATCTGAACCGAAGCTGGTGAGCAGGGCCAGGTGGGCGGCAGCCCCGCCAGCCGTGAGGGCCGGCCCAGAGTGCGTGATGAGAGCCGCCAAGCATTGGCGAGCGGTGGTGCTGATTCTGTTCTGGCCATGGTGTATCCAACATGCAGTCATTCATGCCTGGCGCGAAGTTCAGCGCCTGGAATCTACTCGGACAACCCGTCTCAGTCCTCGGGTGCAAGCCTCGAGCAGAACGGGACGCTGCGGCGGGGCGGCAGCCAGATTTCGGAGCGCCCCAGGAGATTGCCTGCGAAGCCGCCACCGGCACCGGCGGAGAGAGGTTGCAGTACAAGCAGCAGCGGGAGCGCGAAACGGCGCATTTCGGCGCGGCCCGGCGCGAGCCGAGTGGCAAGAACCCCTCCTCACCGCCCACCCCCGGAACGCCGCAACCCCTCACCAGCAGCGATGCTACGCGAGGGGTTGCGAAGTTGTATGTGGCGAGGGTGACGAGACTTGAACTCGCGACCTCTAGCGTGACAGGCTAGCGCTCTAAACCAATCTGAGCTACACCCCCGCGTTTGTTCTGCGGGCAAGCGCGGGATTATAGACCCTGTTTCCGCCTGAATGGAAGGCTCGTTCCGGTGGAATCATAGGTCGCTGTCCCGGTCGGGATGGGTGGGGAGGGTGAGGAGCACTTTCCGGTGGCCCTGGCTGTCCCGGTGCACTTCGAACGTCGCTTGACTCTCTCTCAGGATGGGAGACAGTTCCTGGATCGTGGACTGCCGCTGCCGGAGATCGGGAGGATCTTCCGCGCCGGCGAGGTCGCTGCCGTCCAGCACAAACCTCAGCCTGCATCCGGTTTCCGTGGCCCGGATCCAGGCCGTGCCGCCGCTGGCCGACCTCGAAAGCAGGTCGAGGCCGGTCAGCAGGACCTGTGTCACCGCCACCGGGTCAACCTGCAGGATCCGGTCCGTCCGGCGCAGGTCGTGGTCGAGCCGCAACCGGAACGGGTTTCCCGGGCCCAGGTGGCGCCGGGTGCGGCGCAGCAGGTGGGAGAGCAGGGTGCGCGGGCTGATCCAGACCCTGCGGGACTCGGGCACAGGCGTTCCCCCTTCTCCCTGCAGTCGGCCGATGTCCTCCCGAAGCTCCCGGACTTTCGATTTCAGCCGGCGCGCCGACCGGTTCCAGCGCTCTGTCTTCTGGTTGGCATGATCCCGGAGCAGGGTGTTGGCCGCCTGCTGCACCGCCTCTGACTGCCGGTTCAGCAGGTCCAGCAGCTCCCCTGGCGCCGGGACTCCCGGGGCGTTGCGGCGGTTCAATCACCAGGACCTCCCTGGGGGATCCTGGCGTCAACTCCAACCGGGCGGTTCGGGCCTGAATCCGTCGGTGGAGGTTCTGGTCCAGAGACAGCAGGAACAGGTCCAGCCCGGAGCCGGCCGACTCACCAATGCGGGTGACCTGGGCTCGGTCCAGCTCGGGCCTGGTCAGGTTCAGCGCCTCCAGCGCTCCGGCGTTGGCGAACGAGATCGAGCCTGACCTCTCACGGATCAGGATCGGCACCGGAAGGAGCTTCAGAACGCCCTCGGCGGAGGACGCAGCATACTCCTCTCGGGGTCGGCTCTGGACTGTGGAACATCCCCTCCCCGTGGTCGGGGTTTCTGCGTTTTTCGTCAAACTACCTTGCCTCCGGACTCTCCTTCGCCCCCCCTCTTCGGCGCTCCGGGCCCAGTTCCTTGAGCCTTGTTGGCCGCACCTGGAAAGGTACGATCCGCGCCCCTTGACCTGGTGTTCAAGGTCAATGATGACAGGGAGTTGGAGGGCGTTGATGCTGACTTCGGACCGCTGCGGGTTCCCTCAGTTCACGGATTCATCAGCTTGGTCAGTTCGTCGAAGTGGCGCCGGACGGTCTCCAGGTTGAGCGCCGGGATCTGGTCGTAGTTCTCCTTCAGATCGTTCGCGAAATCGGAGATGTCGGCCTGCTGCCGCTCGAGATCCTCGATGGTCTTCCTCGTGTCCGTGCTGATCAGGCGCTTCTGGTCAGGGGAAAGGCCTGAGTCACTCTCCACTTCGGTCAGGTATTTCCGGGCGGCGCTCAGGGCGCCTCGCAGTTGGTACTGGCGGTCCAGCCCGTTGAATCCGCCGTGATCCCCCTGCTTGATCTTCTGCATGGCCCGCTGGGTGTGGGCCATGAGGCTGTCGAACTGCAGCGAGGATTCGAAGCCGTGCCGGGCCAGGATCGGCTGGCAGCCGTCGCCGAGCAACGCGGTCACGCCGGCGCCGATCGGCATCACGCCCGGTCCTGTCTCACCCTGCTGCCTGATCATGGGATGGCCCCGGCTGTAGTCCTGCAGTTCCTTCATCGCCGCCAGCAGCCGGACCATGCTGGCCTCGTCGATCAGCACCGGCGGCCGTTTCACCACGGCGACCTCCTGCTCGTCGACGTCCTGGAAATCCGCCTCCGTCTCCGGATCCTGGTCGCCGCACCCGCAAAGCGGCAACAGCCCGAGCACCGAGAGGAGTCCGAGCAGGCAAGGGACAAAGGACCGCATGACCGGGGAGCTACTCACGGCTCTTCTTTCCCGAAATGCGATAGCGGCTCTCGAAAACTTGAACATCGGAGCCTCCCTCTGTTGTGCGACTGGCGGTGCAGGCATATCCGTCCCCGTCAGAGCGGAAGGTCAGCCGGCGGATGGGACTCGATCCCTCACTCTCGAGCTCGAGTGTGTCGCCCGATTGCGCGCCGCGGTACCGCTCGCTTCCGCCGTTGGAGTCGAACCAGTGGAAGGTGTACTCATCGGCATCCTTCACGTGACGCAGGAATCCGATCCCTTCGTAGGTCACGCTCCCCGTGATCGGATCGGATGCCTCGAGACGGCACTGCAGGTACTGATCCCGCAGGACTGGCTGCCACAGAACGGTCTCCAGAAGCGTGACGCCTCCCGCCTGTTGCTCGCCCTTCCAGCTTCCCGGGAGCCGGGAAAGAAAAGGGTCCGCCGATTGCTGTCCGGGCGATTCCGCCCGTGGATCCGCGTGAACGAAGGACAGTGTCCAGCCGAGGAGCGGCATCAGGACAGTCGCGCAGAGCAGGAACGGTCGCGGGAGCCGCATGGTTGTTCTCCAGTGGCCAGGACGGGCTGCGTCCGCCGCTGAGGGGGGTGAGGATGGTGGGCGATGAAGGATTCGAACCTTCAACCTACACCGTGTAAGGGTGGTGCTCTAGCCGTTGAGCTAATCGCCCCGTTGGCAGAGCATAGACCGCCGGGGAGGCCGCATCAACGGCACGGGCTGCCAGTCTACACGGTTCCTCCTCCCCTGCCCCTTGCCCTTTCCCTTCACTCGGACCCCGCTCCGCTCGTGACACGGTCATGCGCTTCCTCTACCGTTGAGCCGGTTTTCTTCCCGACGGGACGGTTCTGGAGGTTCGATGTTCGAGAGTGCGGTCATCCTGGCCGTGGCGCTGGCCGGAGGGTGTCTTCCGTTGTTGGTGCGCTGGACCGACCGGCTACTCCATTCGGCGCTGGCCCTCTCCACCGGGATCTTCCTCGGGGCGGTCTTCTTGCACCTGCTTCCTTCCCTGGCCGGACTGGAAAGTGCCAGCCATGAAGGCGAGCCGGTCAAGGCGGCGGCGGAGGCTTTGCATGCCCATCAGCACGGAGATACGACCATCTGGATCTTCGTGCTCATCGGCGTGGTCTCGGTCTACCTGATCGAATCGCTGGTCTTTCGAGCTCCGGCGCATGACGATCTTCAGCGCCACCGGTCGGTGGGTTACGCAGCGCTGGTCGGACTTTCGGTCCATGCCCTGACGGCCGGAATCGGGTTCGCGGCCATCTCGAAGCAGAGCGATCTGGCCACGCCACTGTTCCTTTCGATCGTCGCGCACAAGGGGTTCGAGGGGTTTTCGCTGACGTCGGTCTTCCTCCTGGCCGAGTTCAAGAAGCGCAAGATCGTGCTGCTGACGGTGCTGTTTTCCCTGGTCACTCCGATCGGCATCCTCCTCGGTCTGGCGTTGACGGCGCATCTCGGGAACTTCGGGATCTCCGTGGCGACCGCGCTGGCCGCCGGTACCTTCCTCTACGTCTGCCTGTGCGAACTGCTGCCGGAGGTGTTCCACCACCGTGAGGACTCGCTGGTCAAGATCGGGTTGATGGCGGCAGGGGTGATTCTGATCCTGTTCTCCACCGGAGCGGGAGCATGAGCGAGTTCCTGCTGGAGTGGATCGGAGCGATCTGGGGGATCCTGGTGGAATCCGGGCCGTACCTGTTGGTCGGCTTTCTGCTCGCCGGTCTGATCAAGGTCCTGATCCCCGAGGAGAAGGTCTACCGCTACCTCGGCAAGGATGACTTCCGATCGGTCTTCATCGCGTCGTGCATCGGCGCTCCCATCCCCCTCTGCTCATGTTCCGTGATCCCCACCGCGCTGGCGCTGAAGAAGAGCGGCGCCAGCAAGGGGGCGACCACTTCGTTCCTGATCGCCACCCCGGAGACCGGCGTTGACTCCATCGGTCTGACCTGGGCGTTGATGGACCCGGTCATGACCATCGCGAGGCCGCTGGCGGCGCTGCTGACCGCCATCGGTTGCGGCAGTCTCGTCAATCTACTGGTCCGAAGGGGCCTGGACGACGCCGGTGATTCCGGCCAGGAAGAACAGCCCGCTGCCTGCTGTCAGGGGGAGCAGACCACCGCAGAGGGCGAATCCGATCCGGACCGGATCTGCTGTGCGGATCAGGCCAGGAAGAGCGAGCGAAGCGGCGTGCGCGGCGTGCTGCAAAGGGCAGTCCGGTACGGCTACGGTTCGCTGATGGCTGACCTGACGCCATGGTTCATCCTCGGTTTCCTGGTGTCCGGCCTGATCATGGTGATGGTCCCGGACGACATCCTGGGAACCATGCTGCCGGAAGGATTCAACTGGCTCACGATGCTGCTCATGCTGGTGGTCGGCATCCCGCTCTACATCTGTGCCACGGCCAGCACGCCGGTGGCGGCGGCGCTGGTGGCCAAGGGGCTCGACCCCGGGGCGGCGCTGGTGCTGCTGCTGGCCGGCCCGGCCACCAATGTGTCGACCCTGCTGTTCGTCCGGGGGTTCCTCGGGAAGCGGGTCCTCTGCGCCTACCTGATTGGGATCGCCGTCGCCTGCCTGGCCTTCGGCTTCCTGGTGAACCAGGTCTACAGCCTGCTCGAACTCGACCCGCTCACCACCGTGAGCCCCATGGACGAGATGTCCGCGGGTCTCGTGCCGCTGGTCTCTGGCGCGGCGCTGCTGCTCCTGCTGGTTGTCCACGCGGTCCGGCTCAAGCTGGCGCCGGCAAGCGGCGCGCGTCTCCGGAGATGGTGCGCCCATCTCGGATTCGACCCGTTCTCGCGCCTCTCGAAAGTCTGCCTGGCGCTGCTCGCGCTGCTGGCCTTCGCCACCACCGCCTACACCGTCATCCTGCCGGGAGAGGTCGGATTCCTGGTGAGGTTCGGCGCGGTGCGGCAGGTGGCCGAGACACCGGAGTTGCTGCTTCACGCCCCGTATCCGCTGGATCGAGTCGACAAG
>JAZDLC010000455.1:0-9317 GCA_043802345.1 Planctomycetota bacterium
CGCCTCGGCGCCCGTCAGCTTGCAGAGCAGGTACTCCGTCATGTGATTGCGGGCGCCGCGCTTCCCGGTCTCGAGATCGACCTGTGTGTTGCAGCACCGGTCGAGCTGATGCAGCGCGTCGACGACCTTTTTCGGCAGGACGGCGCGGCCGAGCCCCGTGTGCAGGATGATGCCGGTGGCGTTGATGACCGGGCGCAGCCGCTCTCCCTCATGGCGCTCGACGAGCGTGCGCACCCGCGCCACCGCCTCATCGATGCCGGGAGGAGTCCCCTCCGGCCCGACCTCCCTCCGTAACGAATCGGCGGCCTCCTTCACGGCCTCCAGGACGACCGGACGGGAGAACTCCTCGATCATCGCGAGAACCCGCGCGTCCTCGAGGAGGGTGTAGACGGGAATCAACTTGCGCCTGGGATCGCCTTCATCGGTCGCGGGAGCAGGGTTCTTAGACATGGCAGAGAAGATGGCGGAGGTGCATGAGAGTCGAACCCACCTACCGTCGTAAGACGGCACAACGGCTTTGAAGACCGCGGGAGCCACCCGGCCCCTTCCACCTCCGCGTGTGTGGAAAGCGATCGGCTTTTCGGCTCCTTGTACTGGCCAGGGTGATGGCCGTCAAGGAGAACGGCTGACGTGCCGCGAGCGGCTCACGGGCGCTTGACGTCGAACTTGTTCTCGTACTTCTTGTCAAGCTCGAACGGGCCGGTGTCCAGCGTGGCCGTGATCGTGTAGGTGCCGTCCTCGAGATTTGATGGTACTCGCCATGAGTACCTGCAGGTCCCGCCTCAGCCATATTCGAAGCGGCCCTTCTTCACCAGTTTGTTCCCCGGCGTTCTGATGAAGACCTCGGGCAGATCAACCTTCTTGCCGTTCTGGCGCAGGTACTTGTACTTCTCTCCGGTGCTCCCCTCGATCGCGAAGTCGAGGTAGACGACGATGCCGTTCCCCTGGGCTTGCGTGGTCCCGGTGATGACGAGCCTGATGGGAGGACCGAGCGCAATCTCGGTCACCTGCCCCTCCCCGACCGTGAACGACTCCTTGCAGCCGCCGGGCTCCCCCTCGAGCTCCCAGATGCCGCCCCTTCCCCTGCGGCGGAAACCGGGGGTGTTGATCTGATACCGGCCGACCGGGACGTCAATCTCCTGTTCCTTCTCGGCGCTCACGTAGAGAACGTCGTCGCCCTGCACCAGTTCCAGCAGGTAACCGGGGTTGCTGACCCG
This sequence comes from Planctomycetota bacterium, assembly GCA_043802345.1. Lineage (GTDB taxonomy): Bacteria > Planctomycetota > B15-G4 > B15-G4 > JADJEK01 > JAZDLC01. Next base: position 1,218 of record JAZDLC010000455.1, read on the forward strand.
GATCCTCCCGAGAGGAACGGTCGCCTTGGCGATCTCGACGCCGCTCTGGGTGAAGCCGACCTCGTAGTACTCGCCCTCGAACAGGTAGTACTTGCCGATCGGGATCGCCTCCATGCAGGCGTCCTCGAGGCTGGCCGAGCCGGTGCCGATCCAGACCTTGTCGCCAGGCGCCGCGCCCAGCTTTCCGCGCGGCACCCCCTTGTCCCCGAACGTGCCGTTGCAGTTCGCGTCAAACACGACCATGTCGACTTTCTTGTCGCCGAACATGACCGAGCCGGTCAGGGCGTGGAGGGCGGTCAGATAGAGCGACGAATCGCGCGGGCTGGGATCCCCCGGTCCGTTGCGGCTGACCGAGAATCGGGCCTGGACCGGCAACTGCGTCGGGGACCCATCGGTCTTGAGTTCGACCTCGAAGGGACTGAAGGAGGTGTCTTCGTAGCTGATTCCCCGTTTGACCGGCTTGCCGGAGACTTTCTTCCCCTGGCTGAGATCACCCGCTCCGGCGATGTCGGCCACGAGGCAGTCATACCCCTTGCCGGGGCCCTTTCGCTCGTCGACGACGAGCGACACGCGAACCTCTCCGCCCTTCCCGAACGTGGAGGCGAACCTCTGAGGGTTCTTGGAATGGTACTTCGGCTCCTTGGTCACCCCGGGAAGGGATGCCTGCACCCGAAGTACAATCTCCGGGAAGATCTCGGCGTTCTTGTCGTTCAGCTTGATCTTCTTGGGGGTCAGCTCGAAGCTGTCGGCAAGAAGGGGCGTGACGATCACGAACCCCGTGACGAAGAGAGCGAGTGGTGTACGCATACGCATCATCGGCCTCACCTCCCGGTGCCAGCGGCGGACTCTTTTCGGCGCTACCGTTTCCGCCCGGCATTGTATGGGGAAGCGTGGTCCGGCGCAAGCGTGGCGGAACGCGACAATTTGGTTCCTCTCATGGATTTAGGCCGGAGTTGCCACTCTGCCACTTCTCGAGTAGCATCTGCACCGTGAATTCGGACGCGTCGTCGAGGTCGCATTGGAAAGCAGCCCGCAGAAGAAAACGGCAGCCGGAGGGGACAAAGCCCGGCCCAAACGGGCTGGCAGGCATTTCAGGATCGTCCTGTCCATTTCGATCCTGGGCGCAAGCGCGGCGCTTCTGTGGGCGGGGAGCAACCGCTCACATGAGGTGGTTGGGGAGGATGCGGAGGAACTCGCGGAGCTGCTCGGCTTCGTCCCGTTCGAGTTGATCAGCGACCGGCAGCTCATCATCGATGCCACGTTCACGGGTGTCGTGCGCAGGGGAGAATGGCTGATCTCGACCTACGATCGGTCCCAGCCGCGCAAGAAGCAAGCGTGCCCTACATGAGGATAGTCGTGTGGCGCGGCCATGGAGGTCGCGCATTCAATGACGCATCGTGTCGACCACCGCCCGGGCAGGAGCTGATCCGGTGAGAGAATGGAGTCGCATCCTTCTTTTGAGTCTGCTGGCCGGCCAGCTCGCGCCTCCCGCGGCCGCACTCGAGGTGCCGCTCGAGTATGTCCGGTATCCCGACGAGGAGGATGTGGATGGGCCGTTCGTGGTCTACGGGGAGGCGCACCTCGAGGGATCCGGGACGCTCCCCGCGGGTGACTGGAAGCTCCCCGAACTGAAGAGCGAGCAGCCGCTGTACCTGCTGGCCGCGCTCGGCGACGGCGAAGTCCTCCTCGTGCTGGATCGGGAGAGGGCGGATGATCCGTTCTTTAGCCGGCTGCTGTGCGACGCCAACGCGAATCGCGACCTGACGGATGATCCCGCGGTCGCGGTCGGCGGCGGCCTGCCGCTTCCGGGCCTCTTCGAGACGGCGCCGATCGATCTGCGCCTGAGCGCCGCCGGCGGGACCATGCCCTACAGCTTCCGCTTCGTGGCCTGGTCGGAGGAGATGCTGGAGGGGGGCGAGCTCGGCGACGACGTGAAGCCGGAGGAGCTGACGTTCCTGTTGAAGAGCAACTGCTGCTACCTTGGGAGGTTTGAAGAGGGGCAGCAGACCTACCGCATCCTGCTCGGCGACGCCAACGCCAACGGCCGCTTCGATGACACGGCCTCCTTCTTGAGGCTCACGGAGGAGAATGCACACCACGCGCTCAAGTTGGAGGGAGACCGGTTCTTCCTGACGAGCGATGAGGAGATCGGGGAGCATGACGCGACCGTGCTTGGGAGCCGCGTCACGCTCGGGGGCAGGGTTTTTGATCTCGCCGTCGACGCTGTCTCGAGCAAGTTGACGCTCACGCCGAACACGGGCGCCCTGGCCACACTGCAGCTTCCTGTCGAACTGGAGCGGCTGACTCTCGAGACGCAGGAGAGCGGCGAGTTCGTCATGCTCTATCGGCCGGGCCGGGAGGCGAAGGTTCCTCCCGGCAGCTACCGGGTCGCCGGCTATCAGCTCTATCGCCAGGATGATCAGGGGGATCTCTGGTGCCTGTGGGGCTCCGCCACGCGCCAGACCGCCTTCGTCGAGGTCGATCCGGCGCAAGTGACCACCCTGGAGTTCGGTGAGCCGTTCCTCTCGGTGGGCGCGGTGCCGGAGAAGACCTACCAGGCGAGCAAGCCTCTCGAACGCGTGCCGGTGGAGTTCCACATCGAAGGGGTCGCCCGGGAGCTGGTCACGGAGCTCAAGCATGTTTCCGGGGATCGGACCAGAACCCCCCTCGACGAGACCAGGAGCCGTCCCCTGGAGCCGACCTACATCATCCTGATGGGGTCGCAGATCGTCGCCCGCGGCGCCTTCGAGTATGGCTGAGGCTTCATCTGCACGGCCACATGGGTTGGCCCCGAAAAGAACACGCAGCACACCATCGTCTGCACCTACGACATGGGCCCGTTCACGTCGAAGCGAACGAAGTGGGAGATCCGACCGTTCAACTGACCCGCACGGATCCAGGCACAGCACCAGCAAATGACAGGCGGCCCTGCCGCGGATGAAACCCGCGGCAGGGCCGCCGCCTGTGAATCGCCTGACGCGATCAGTTCACTGCCAGCACCCACGACTTTCCGTCGTATCGCAGTATGGCCTTCCCGCCGCCGTTCAGAGCCTCCACGAGCTGGCTCATCTGATGCACGGCATCGTTGTCGACCGGGATGGAGATGCCGCCCGCCGACGCGGCCACGTTCTTGCTTCCGCGGGGCCGACCCAGACGCTTCTTGCCAGGGGCCGCGGCCCCTGGGGTCGCGGTCTTCGCCGTGGTCACCCTCTTCTTCACGGTGGCGCGGCCGAGCAGCACCTGCGCCCTGCCCCACATGATCGGGAAGACCGTGTGGCCCGCGGCCTTGGCGGCCGCGGCAGCGTCGGCGTACACCGCCTTGGGACGGCGCTTCATGAAACTGAACAAGAATGCGAAAGCCGGGTTGGGCGCTTTCTTCTCGGCTTTCTTCTTGGATGTTCGTCGGGTCGCTTTTTTGTATGTCCTTGTGGCTGCCATCTCTGCTCCTTTTGCGACTGAATCGGATCAGATTAGCCATTGATCGGTGTGGATGCAAGCGTCGACGCTTGTGCGTGCTGGTGACTGTTTCTCAATGAGTGCTGTCTGCATAGCCCAATACCGTGTTAGTGAATCTCAAAAATGGCCGGGCGCCCAGAGATTGATCGCAGTGAGGGAGTCAGAGGACAGCGTACCGGCAATCCGCGATCTTGACCTTCGTTCAGGGCGATGGACCGGAAAAAGGGAAAGAAGTTCCCTTGACAGAGGCGCCCGGGGGAAGAGAGTTCGTCGCCCAATGACGTAAGTCCTTACCTGGGTATGGCACGGAAGTTGCATTTAATCTGGGTACAAAACGGAGAACAACATGCTCATTGAAACGCTGCGCGGCTACGGCTGACGGGCTGTCGACCTCCTCGGTGGAGGAAGGCAGCCGGGAGCTGCCGATCTGAACGGGAAACTGAGTGAGACCGTCCTTGGAGACGGCGCCGTCAGCTTTGCCCGCCTGTTCGAGAGACTCGGCGTGGTTGACGATCCGACCCCGGAAACGCCGATCGAGCCATCGCCGAAGGACGATGGGGATATCCACAAGGATTGCATTCCCATCGGTTTCTTCGGAGATCTGGCGAAGGACTTCGTGGACCAGGCGGTCCGCAAGTTCCTTGAAAAGATGAACCAGGAGTAATGGCCTGGGTCCGCGGCTTTCATTGGGCCGGCGTCACTGGTGAATACTGTATGCTCCGGGCAACGTGGTGATCGGCCACGAGGGTCCGTCCGGGCGTTGCACAGTTTGTCGACAGGCGGCTCGATGGCCAGATACCGGGAATCACTTCCGCAGCTCTCAGACGATCTGTATCTGATGGACGGGGGTATCGAGACAGATCTGATCTTCAACCATGGGATCAAGATCAGGGAGTTTGCCTCTCACACGCTGCTGGCGGACGCGGCGGGCCGGCAGGCGGTCGTGAGCTACTTCAGAGGTTACCTCGCCCTTGCCTGTGAGCTCGGCACCGGGTTCATCCTCAACAGTCAGACCTGGAAAGCGCACATGCATTGGGCCGGCGACCTCGGTGCGAGCGAGGAGGAGCTGAAGGCCGCGAATCAGGATTCGGTCGATCTAATCGTCGGACTGCGCGGAGAGGCGCGGATGAACACCAGGCCGATTGTGCTCAATGGCGTGATCGGTCCGCGATCCGACGGATACGGCTCGAATGCGGTGATCGCGGCGCATGAAGCGGAGGAATACCACTCGAGGCAGCTCGCCTGGTTGGCGGAGACCGACGTCGACATGGTGACGGCCACGACGTTCACGCAGTCGGCCGAGGCGGCCGGCGTTGTCCGCGCCGCCCGCAAGGTTGGCCTTCCGGTCGTGGTCTCGTTTACGGTGGAGACCGACGGCTGGCTGCCGTCGGGTCAGCCGCTTTGCGAGGCGATCGACGCTGTCGATCGCGCGAGCGATTCAGGTGCCGCCTACTTCCTGCTGAACTGTGCCCATCCCGATCATTTCGCGCATGTTTTGGAAGACGCGCGCTGGGCGCGCCGCATCCGGGGAATCCGGCCGAACGCCTCACAAAGAACCCACGCCGAACTGAACGACTCAGACACGCTGGACGCCGGGAATCCCGACGAGCTCGGCCGTCAGTGCCGGGCGATCTATGAGAAGATGCCGTGGCTCAACATCTTTGGCGGCTGCTGCGGGACAGACCTGCGGCATGTGGCGGAGATCGGCGGGGCATTGGCCGGCTTGACCCGGTTCAGCGGTTCAGGATCGTCCAGAGCCAGTAGACGATCAGGGCAAGAGTGAGGAAGCGGATGGTGAGGCGGATCCAGGAACGGCGCAGGCGTGCCCTCTTCCTTTCCACCGGAAAGGGCAGCTCCCCTTTCCAGAAGCGGCCCCAGTTCAGACCGAAGTGGTAGGTGACTCCCCTGGCGCGAACGCGCAGGATGAACCCTGGAATGAACATCTGCCGGGTCGAAAGGAGCGTCGCCTCCTCGATTTCTTCGTAGCGGATCTTCCACTGTCCCAGGGAGATCTCCTCATCCGTGACCTCGAGGAGACCGCGGCGGGCCCTTGCCCAGGAGAAGGCGTGCCCGGGCCCGCCTTCTTCGGAAGTCACCGCCTTCGTCATGCACTTGTGCAGCGTTCTCACCGGTCGGATCTCCTGGCTTCTCGGTCTTCAGCGTGCTCCGTGTAGCCTCAGCATAGCAACAGGGAATCTGGCCGGGGAATTCGGGACCGGCCTGCCGCCTTGACCTGGCCGGAGGGGATCAAATTGATTGACCCGGCCGGCCCCGGTAAATGGAATCTGGCCTGAGGCAGGTGAAGCGCCCTTTTTCCTCTTCCGGATCTCCAGGTGTCGTTTCGGTGCGCTCTCGCGGCGAAACATGGACATCATCAACACAGTTCTTCCCATTTTCCTGGTGATCGGGGCCGGGAGGGTTCTGGGCGCCGTCGGGTTCATCGGCCGGGAGACGAACGCCTCGCTTTCACGCCTGATCTTCTATGTGGCCGCCCCGGTTCTCCTGTTCCGGAGCGCCGCGGCCGCGCCGGTCAGCGAGACGGTCGATCCGCAGGCGCTGCTCGTGATGTTGGGAGTGACGCTCTTCGTGGCGTTCTCGGTGTATGGCGCCCTGGCGCGCGTCCGTCCCTCGCGGCGCGGCGTGCTGGCGCAGGGGTCATTCCGGGCCAACATGGTGTTCGTGGGGCTGCCGGTGGTCCAGTTCGCCTACGGCGACGAGGTGCTGGGATCGGCGGCGGTCGTCATCGGCTTCATGGTCATCATCTACAACTTTGTTTCGGTGCTGGTCTTGACCCTTCCCCGACAGGATGGGGGAGGCGCGGCCCGCGGGGCGTTTCGCCGGAGCGCCGTGGAGATCGTGAGGAACCCGCTCATCATCGGGTGTGTGCTCGGAATCGCCTTCTCCCTGCTCGACCTCTCGCTCCCGATCGCGATCGACCGGTCTTTCGAGTTGGTCGGGCGGATCGCCATGCCGCTCGCGCTATTGTCGGTCGGAGCGGGTCTTGATGTCGGCAAGCTGCGGGCCGACCTCCTTCCCGCGGCACTGGTTTCCTCGATCAAGCTGATCGTCTACCCGGCCCTCATCTATGCCGGACTCCTGTCCCTGGGGATGAGCGGCCCCGAGCTGCAGTGTCCGGTCATCATCATGGGAGCGCCGGCCGCGGTCGTCAGTGCGATCATGGCCAGGGAGATGGATGGGGACGAGCAATTGGCCTCGGCCATTGTCATCGGCACCACGCTCGGCTCGGTCTTGAGCCTGTCCGCCTGGCTGGCGTTCTTCAGCGCGATGTCGTAGCACACCGGAATAGCCGATTCCGCCGCTACAGGACCATGTCCAGGTGTTTGACCTGCTTGGGTAGGCGCACGCGGGTGACACCGCCGATACCGATTTCGCGGTGGGTCAGGAGTGCCACCTCACCCGCGGGGTCCCGCGAGAAGAACTTGAGCTTGTCGAAGACCGAGTCGCCCTCTTCCAGATTATGGAGATCGGGGCGCTTCATTGCGGCCCTTCCGATCGCTTCCTCGGGAGCGACCGCCGAGAGGAGTTCCTTCCCCTCCTCGGAAACGTCGACGACATCGGATATGAGGCGCCCTCCCTCCACCACCCCGGTTCCCTCTGGGTTCGAACGTGCGCTCCCGGCCGGCGTCCTGAGAGGGTTCTGGGTCTCGGACTGGTGCTGTCTAGAAGGCAGACTCCGGACTTGCGTCTCTGTGTTTGCGATCTGCATGGGTCACCTGTGTAGAAGCCCTCCGCTGTCGATCCGTGGTTGTCTTCCTTTCTGCCTGGTTGATTCGACATGATCCGGGCCGGCTTGAGGGAAATCAGGTCTGTTCATGTCCTTCGTGGTAAAAAAATCACTTCTCGGGAAGGACATCCGCGGCCAGCCGCACCCGTTCGAGGAGTCGGTCGAGAGCCGCCACCAGTTCCTCCTTGCCTGCCTGCTCCGCCAGGTCCCGGGCCCGGCTGGCTAGCGAGTGCGCGGCGTCGAGTTGCCCCGCGCCGAAATAGAGGCTGCCCAGGATGAGCATCAGCGACGGATCCGCCGCCTCGCCCGTCGTGAACGGTTCGAGCAGGCGCACCGCCTCTGCGACGTTCTGAACGGAAGGATCGGGACAGGTCGCCAGCAGGACGGCCAGTGCCTGGCGAACCCGGGCGGACTCCGGTGCCTTCTGGAGATGCCCCTCCAGGACGCTCTTCAATTCCGCTACCTGCCCCGCCTGGGTGAAGGCCGCCACCATGTTCTTCAGACACGACTCATGATCCGGGTCGAGGTTGAACACCGCTTTCAGGTGAGCCGCGGCTTCCTGGAATCGGCCGGTCTGGCCCAGGACAGTGCCACAGAGGTAGTGCGCGCTCACGAAGTCGGGATACTCCAGCAGCAGCGGCTCCAGGAGGCGCAGGACCTCGGGAGCGCGATTCTGATTCGCCCTGATCAGCGCCAGCTCGTACACGGCCTCGGGAACCCCCGGTCTCAACTCCACGCACCTGGTGAGCGCCTCGGCCGCCCGTTCGGGGTCACCGTTTCTGCGATAGATCAGGCCGAGCCCCTTCCAGGCCGGATGGAAGTCGGCGCGCTCGCGGATCACGCTTCTCAACTCGGCCACGCTCTGGTTCAGCGGAACTTTCTCGGCAAGTGCCAGCTCC
>JAZDLC010000456.1:0-2408 GCA_043802345.1 Planctomycetota bacterium
CGCGAAGCGCGCTCGCATCTGATGCGCGCGCTCTGGTTCCAGCCGTTCGAGCTCCAGGTTCTCGAGAGCATGCTCCGCCTCGAGAAAGATGACCCGGACCGGCGCGCTCTCTGGAGTCACGCCTACTTCGCGGCCGCCTGCGACCGAAAGGGCTCCGTACGCCTCGGCAACCAGAAGCTGAAGCTGTTCGACCAGAAGGACACGCAGATCAGGCATGTCTCCCTGGAGCGGGCCCGGGCCGCTGCCGAGGCGGTTTCGCAGTTGTCCCGTATCTCCGCGACGCAGGAACTGGGCGCCGGAATACGGCGGCGGTTCCTCAGAAACCTGAGCCAGGACCTGATCGCGGAGTCTCCGCCGCTCCAGGAAGCCCACCAGCCGGCCATCGACTCCTCACAACGCGCGGGATTGCCACCGTATCGCCCGGTCCTCCAGGCACTGGTGGACGTCATGGAGGACGGCCTCGAGAACGGGCGGCCGGAGCTGGCCCTGACCGCGGCCCGGTTGCTCCAGGGTCTCGCCTCGCAGGCGGGGTTCAAGGATCTGAAGGGTCCACGCCCGGAGAGCCTGGAGCCTGAGCTGCGCCTGGCCCGGAAAGCGCTCGGTGCTGCCCGGAAGAAGCTGGCCCTTGGCGCGAGGGTCTATTCCGTCGAGGAACTCCAGGGCATGAGCGAGCGGGTACGGCTGGCGTTCACCCGCGAGCACGCGAGCTTCGAGAACCCGGGGGTGGCGCTCTCGCCGGGCGGCCGGTACCGGATCGAGACCACCTGCGGTCACGGTACCCTTCTGGGAGCGGCGGTTAGCGTGGAGATGCACCACCGTCGTCTCGCGGGTTTCTTCGGTCAGGATCCATTCGAGGAGAGGCAGGGAATCGTGCGGATCGTGCCGGACGCCGCGGGGCTCGAGGAGGAGGGTGGGTCGTACTGGTGGGTGGGTGGCTTCCAGGGCGGCGACACGACTACCGTGCGTTTCACCGCCGGGTCGCTGGGGCAGCTGGCTCCGCTTCTGACTCACGAACTGACCCACCGTTTTGATGGCTGCCTGTTCACGGGCCTGCCCGGCTGGCTGGTGGAGGGGAAGGCGGTCTTCACCGAGGAGAGCTTCGCTCGCACGGAGGACCTGACCTTCCTGGAGAACCGGGTCGATGTCGACCGGCTCGAGACCGCAAGGCTCAAGGAGTACGGAACGGTCACCGAGCTGCGCGCCCTTCTGGATGGGACCATCGACGACTACCGCGACAACTACCCGGCCGGGTACTCGCTATACCTGTTCCTCCGCACCTGGAAGGAAGGAGAGCGGCTCCTCTTCCGGCCGGTCCTCGCGCGCTTTACGGAAGCCTGCGTCAGTGAGCGGGCCGGAGCGGAGCTGTTCGAGCGGCTGTTCTGCGACGGCAAGGAGGGCCGTCCGCGGGATCTGGAGCAGTTTGCCGGGCTGTTCAACGAGTTCCTTCACGGGTTCCTCAAGTCGAGTCGGCAGCCGTTTGCCCGGCAGTACCAGATGGACCTGCTGCGAGAGGTTGGCCTGCCGATCTATGACGCCCCGCTCTGGACCTTCGACCGCAAGCGGGCGGAGCCCTGGTTCGGGCAGGAGCTGGCGGCCCGGGCCGCGGAGCTGCTGCTGCGGTGCGAGCGTCGGCCGGCGGCCGCAGCGGCGCTTGCCTGGGCGTTCGCAGTGGACGAGTGGTCGCCGCAGCGGATGGCGGCCCTGGCCGAGCTGCTCGAGGAGTTCGGCGATGAGGGCGCCGCCTGGATCCTCTTGAGCGAGAACCATCGCCGAAGAGCTCGCGGCGCGGCGGATCCTGGGCGGTCGCCGCTGCTCTCCGGCATGCCAGGTATGCGGGCCTTCCTGTCCCGGCTCGAGGAGGCATCAGGGAAGTACCTCGAGGGTGGCATGCCGCTGACCGCGGCCGCCCTGGTGTCTGATCGCAACCGCCTGGGCGAGATGCTCGGCCTCGATCCGGTGGCGGCGGGCCCGCTCTCCCTGGACCTCGATTCCGGGGTCTCCATCGACCGGCCGCCTCACTCCCTCGGTCTGCTCGGCTGGAGCGAGGACGAGCTTTCCGACTACGAGGAATTCCGCGAGCCCGGCCTCTGGTACGACTCAGGGGACGGCCATCTGCATGTGGGACGCAGCCGGCCTCGCGAGACCACCGGGCAGTTGGATCGGTACTCGGGCCGTCGCCAGGCATTCACGCGCGGCAACCTCTGGCTTCCCCCGGGGCGGCACCGGCTCGAGATGACGGTGCATTTCACCACCGCGTACGTGGATGGCGCTCTGATCCTCGGGTACACCCGGCGGGACCGCAACGTTCGCCTTACCTTCACGGGAGGCGACCTGGACTACGCGACCGGAAAGAGGGACCAGGCAGTGCCGCTCGACTTCATCGATTGCACCTTGCATGGTGTTCGGGA
>JAZDLC010000457.1:0-4014 GCA_043802345.1 Planctomycetota bacterium
AGGCATTCCGGGACGGGCGCTTCTCCGTCGCTCTGGAGCAGTACGAACGCCTCCTGCATTCCGAAGAAGACTGCGCGCCGCGCCGCCGCTTCCGGAGCGCCGTTCAGGCCGCGCTGTGCGTGAGCCGGTTGGGGCGTCACGAGGAGGGCGCGCAGCGATTCGAAGCGCTCTACGACTCGTTCGAGGCCGAGATGGGCGAGCCGGACGCGTACAAACACGCCGTCGCCATGATGGTGCAGCTGGATCTCTCCGGGGCCGACCCACGGCAGTTGGCTGCCTTCGCCGAATCCGTCGGCGTACGGCACGAGGAACAGAGGAAGAAGCTCGCGGACTTCGCCGAAACGATCCGCGGAACCGGACTACTGCGCCGTTTCAGATCCTGGAAGCCGATCATTCGCCGCATCCACGCGGAAGCCGGCGGACGCCAGATGCTGGAGCTTCTGGTACACTACCTGCTGGTGGCGGCCCGCGAGGAGGTCGACATCACCGAAATGCAGGACGTGCTGAGCAATGCGATCGGCCCCGAATCCGAGGAGTTGATCATGAACACCGGCGAGAAGCTGATTCAGAAGGGCAAGGAGGCTGGAGTCAAGCAGGGGATGAAGCAGGGCATGCGGGAGGCCCTCGCAAGCGTCGTGCGGACACGGTTCGGCGAAATCCCGGAGGATCTCCAGGCGCAGATGGATGCCGCCGACCTGGTAGGGCTCCAGCGCTACCTCGATCGCGTGAGCAACGCGCATTCGGTCCACGAGATCTTCGCGGACTAACCCGTCACTGGTCAGGTCGAGAGAGCTCCCGGAAGCACGCGCCCCTCTGCGCCAGACGTGCCACGCCCGCCCAGTCCTTATTGTCGAATCGAGTGTCCGAAACCGCCAGGCGCGGTCGACCCCTCCGCGTGACACAAGGCGCAATCCGAGGTCGGTGGGGTAATGGTGGGCGATACTGGACTTGAACCAGTGACCCCCAGCTTGTCGAGCTGGTGCTCTAGCCAACTGAGCTAATCGCCCCTGAAGAGTCTGGCGTTTTAAGGGGGGGGAGGGGTGATCGCAAGCGGATTCCGCTTGGGGGGGCGGGTGGGGCGGAGGGTATCCGCGAGAGGGCGCGGATGGTAGACTGTGAAGTTTTCCATCACAAGACCTCCGGGATTCGAAGCATGCCGCTGCAAGGCGTGACGTAAGGCAGGCCTATGTCTAGGCGCGCCAGCTCCTCCTCGTGGCCTCCCCGGCCCGATCAGCGGGTCTTCACCACTGGTGAGGTCGCGCGCTTCTGTCACGTCACCATCCGCACGGTCATCCGCTGGTTCGAGACCGGCGAACTGAAGGGGTACCGGATTCCCGGCTCAAGGGACCGCCGGATCCCGCGGGGCGAACTGGTCGAGTTCATGAGGGCTCATGGGCTGCCGTTGGACGAACTGGAGCGACCCACTCGCGGCCGGAGGATCCTGATCGTGGACGACGAGGAGTCGATCCTGGCCATGCTCACGGAGTTCTTCGGCGGCCTCGGACTGATGGATGTCGACACCGCAATAAACGGGTACGAGGCGGGAACCAAGACGGTTTCATTCAAGCCGGACCTGCTTCTGATCGACTACAACCTGGGCGATCTGACCGGGCTCGATGTGGCGCGCACCGTGCGGGCCAACCCGGAGCTTTCAGGGATGAAGATCCTCTGCATGTCCGGATACGTAGGCGACTCCGACGTCGCGCGGATCCTGGAGGGCGGGGTGGACGACTTCATCAGGAAGCCGATGGATCTCCTGGACCTCCGTGGTCGCGTCTACCGGCTGCTCGGTCTGACGTGACCTGACCCGCGGCCCGCATGCTGGAATCGATCCTCAAATTCACCGTCCTGGGATGCATCCAGGGGCTGACCGAGTTCTTCCCGGTCTCTTCCAGCGGTCATCTCGGGCTGGCGGAGATGCTCCTGCACGTCCAGATCGGCAAGGAGCACGGCGCCCTGGTCGAAGTCGCGCTGCATGCCGGCACCCTGCTGGCGGTGTTGGTCTTCCTGAAGAACGACCTGCTGCTCCTGTTCCGGGCGGCATTCAGGCCGTCTTCCGTCGGACCCGAGTCGCTCAGCGACGCTCGCGGAATCATGCGAGGCGTCTTCATCGCCACCCTTCCGGTCGGTCTGCTGGGAATCTTCTATCGCGAGAAGCTCGAGTCGCTGTTTCTCGCTCCCTGGGTCATCGGTTGCGGCTTCCTGGCGACCGCCAGCGTGCTGATCCTCTCGCGCCGCCTGCCGCAGGGCAGGGTCAAGGCCAGCGCGGTGCCGGCCTGGGCGGCCCTGGCCGTGGGATGCGCGCAGATGATGGCTCTCGTCCCGGGGATCTCCCGCTCCGGGTTGACCATCGTGGCGGGCATGACCCTTGGCATGGTGGCCAAGGAGGCGGGGCGGTTCTCCTTCCTGCTGGCGATTCCGGTGATCGGGGGGGCAGCCATCCTCAAGGCCGGGGACATCGTCCACGCCCCGTCCGCGGAGCTGATTCCGCTGGGAGTCGGGGTCCTGACCTCGTTCCTTTTCGGCCTCCTGGCCCTCCGCTACCTGACCCTGCTGCTCCGGCGGGGGCAGCTCTCCTGCTTCGCCTGGTATCTGGTGCCGCTGGGCTTGCTGACTCTCTACTTCTCCGCCTGACGAGACCGCAGCCGGGATGGCCGGCTATGGACCCGCGAGCAGGCTGGTCGTCGCGGATCGGAAGCGATCGAGGACGCGGGTCAGTTCATGCCCCGGACAGAGTGTAGAGCCGAAGTGGTTCGCCTCGCGGATCTCCCGGTGGGTGTAGAACGCGCTCTTGGGAACACCATGATCGTCTCGGATCGACTGCAGCAACCGGTACAGGCTCTCCGTCTGGGCGGGATTCATGTGCTGGACATCGTAGTCACCGAGAATGCAGACCCCGATGTTGCCGCGGTTCAGTTCGAAGTTCCCTGCGTGGGCTCCCTGCCATTTCAGGTCGCGGCCCTCCCAGATACGACCCGCCGGATCGATGATGTAGTGGTAGGCGATGTCGGCCCATCCGTTGGACGATTGGTGATACCTCTGGATGGAGCGCAACTGGCTGGCGGTGGCCTCCTCGGAGAGCGACTCGAACTTCTCGCCGCTGTGATGCAGTGTCACCCGGCCGATCCGGGTCATCAGGTCCTTGTTGGCCAAGGGAGACGCCGCGTGCCAGATCGCCCGGGAGCAGATGTGGAGCCCCGGAGCGCTCTCTGCGACCATCGGCGGCGGCGCCTGCGTCTCGGGAGTGGGTAACTCCAGTTCCCGGTTCACGCCGAGGAAGCGGGCATCCAGGCGGGCGTATTCCGGTCGCGCACGCTCCCGCACCTTGCTGTGCATCTCCCCCGCGTCGGGGCGCCTCTCCTGGCGGGCACAGAGATAAAGCCGGTACCAGAGCAGATCCTGTTCGCTCGGAGCATCCACGAGACTCATGGCGCGCGTGTAGTGCGGTCTGGCGAATCCAGGCCGGCCGGCCGCGAGTTCCGCATCCCCCAGCAACTGCTCCGCCTCGGCGAGCAGCGGGGCCAGCAAGTCCTCGGCGTCCAGATCGTCAGACCGGAGGGCGGAAAGGGCCATTTGCGCGTCCAGCCGTCCCGCCGCGTTCTGGCCCAGGTTGAGCCGGCAGTCGGCCCGCCCGAGCAGGGCCCGGATGGCGGCCTGCTCGGCGGCCGGGTCCGCGGCGGACGAGAGAATCCGTTCATAGACCAGGAGGGCCCCGGAGTAGTCCGCCAGGCGGCGCTGCTGGTCCGCCCGGTCGATGGCCTGCTCTGTATCCGCACGCCACTCTCCCTCGGGGGCGGAGGCGCAGCCCCAGATTGTCAGGGGGAGGACCAGCGCGGAGAGCAGTCGGGTCAACCACCTTCGGAGGTCAGGCTTAGGGCCCGCGCAGGAATAGCTCCCTGTTTTGGCCGGCCCTCGCCGCCCCTGGCTGTGTTGCTCCTCCTCGGAGTATCTCGAATACACGGTCGTCGTCGCGCCTTGCCAGGAACGACGATTGCTCGCCCAAAACAGGAAGTT
>JAZDLC010000458.1:0-13798 GCA_043802345.1 Planctomycetota bacterium
GCACCCCGAACATGGACCGGATCGGCAAGGGGGAGCGGCGCTACAGCTACGCCTCCTGGACCTCCCCCTCGCATCAGACGATCCTGATGGGAATCTCACCGCACACGAGCCGGAGCCATGTGATCGCCTCCGAGGTGTACAAGCAGGACTTCGTCCGCTGGCGCGAGCGGCTCGACGCGCCCGACCTGGAGTTCCGGTCCTTCGTGCCGCACCTCTGGCTGCCGAAGAAGCTGCGGGATCTCGGCTACCGGACCATCGGCCGCGTCTCCCTGCCGGTCTTGAACGAATTCGCCGGCTTCGCGCGGGACTTCCACGACTACCGGCTGATGGACGACCACAACGACTTCGGCGGCATGATCGAGGAGATGGAGTTTCCCGCCGCCCAGCCGATGTTCTACTTCTTCAACCTGGGCGAGACGCATTATCCGTACATGCTCTCGAAGGAGGAGGCGCCGGTTTTCCACGGCTTCCACGGAGTGGTGAAGCGGCTCGACGAGGCGAAGAAGGAGTCGGGGCCCGGCCAGGAGTTCTACACCGTCGAGGCGCTCCGGCGCTTCCACGACCAGCAGGTCCGCTGCGTGGAGCATGTCGATGTCCTGCTAGGACGCCTGCTGGAGCGCGCGCCTGAGAACACCCACCTGATCGTGACCTCCGACCATGGCGAGCTGTTCGGCGAGGACGGCTACTTCGGCCACG
Organism: Planctomycetota bacterium; assembly: GCA_043802345.1. Lineage (GTDB taxonomy): Bacteria > Planctomycetota > B15-G4 > B15-G4 > JADJEK01 > JAZDLC01. The sequence goes on from JAZDLC010000458.1 coordinate 697, forward strand.
GCCCGATCTTCCATGAGAAGGTCTTCGAGGTGCCATTTTTGGAAGGCGTGCGGCCGTAGCGCAAGAGTCACTTGGCGAAGAACCTCACGAAGTCCCCCTCCCGCGCCTCTCCCTCCTCGACCTTGATCACGATGAGAGGGCTCTCTCCCCAGCTCTCGCTGATGAAGCCAGTGCCCACGGTTTCTCCATCCCTTTTCAGGATCACTCGGGGACCCGCCGATTCGAGGGGAGCGTATCCCGGCTGGTGCTTGGCGAAGGCTCTGCTGTTGCTCGGATCGAACCCGATCACCCGGGCCAGGACGACGGACGGCACCTCGACCTCTTCCTGCTTCTGGATGTCGAACTCCAGCAGCAGGCTGACGTCACGGCGGCGCTTCTCTCCCTCCTCGGTCCATTCGGTCACTCTCAGACCGCGAATCTCAATGGCACATTCCTTCTCCTCGAGCACCAGCGTGTCTGAACTCCAGTCGACGGTACTGATTTCGGGAACCTCGATCTTCGCGGTGCCTGACGATGACGGCAGGCTCAGATCGACCGTCTGGAGCGGGCGCTTCAGGTTCGCGATTTCGATGGTGGCCATGAGATAGAGGCGTTTTCCTTCCGGTCCGATCACCGGCGTGACTCCGATCGACACGCCGTCCCAGACCGTGTCAACCACCGGATTCAGCAGCAGCAACTCTCCCACAACCTGCGCTTCGTGGCGGAGGAGAAAGGAGGTCTGGTTGCCTACCATGATCTGGCTGCTCTGGCCGCCGAGCACGAGCAGGTTGGGCGACATCAGGACCTCGACATCCTCCTCCCTGTGCGAACGCTTGCGCTGCTCGCACGCCTCCTTGTCCATGGCGAGAACCTCGACCGTCTCCTGGTCCTGTCCCGGGTCCGCCTCCCTGCTGACGAGGCGGCCCTTGATCAGTACCTGGGCGCGATTGGCGATTATCACCTGGTCGAGGAACTGCTCGGCGGCCCAGATTACGTCCTGTTTGCCCAGCAGCACGAGTGCGCGTTCGGACGAGGTCTGCTTCCCTCCGTCCCGCATGCGGCTTTCCGTCCGGTCGACCAGCTCCACAGACTCGAGCTTCTTGAATTCGTCGCCCAGCCGGCCGACCAACCAGCGCTCGAAGAACGACATCGCAGACGATTCTCCCTCCGGCTCTTCGGATCTGGTCGTGAGCACGTACTCGAGCCGCGTATTGCCGTTCGTCAAGGGAGTCTTCGTGCGGCGGCCCGCGCTCCTCAGCGGATACCCCGGCGCATCGTCCGACTCGAACAGCGGCAGGCCACCTGCCCGCCGCTCCCCGGAGCCTCTCTCGCCCTGCTGGGCGGACAGCACGCTCGTGCCAAGTAGGGTCAGCGCGGCCAGGAGAATCGGCGCTTTCATGAGGAATCCTCGCATCATCAACGGACGGGACGCTCTGGTCCGGGACGGAAGGTGCCCCGGGTCGTGCGGTAGAAAACAACCTGGTTCGGCTCAAAACGGATTGTCCGGTGCTGGACCAAGGAGACTGTCTGGAGCAGCGGCCGAACGGTTCCCGCCGAAGCGGGGGCGTCGGTCTTCTGGTCCACGGTCGAGAGAAACCCGGTGACCGCGATCAGGAGCAGGGCGGCTGCGGCAGCCGCAAAGGAAACCGTTCGCCTCCGTCCAGGGAGTGCAGCGAGCATCCGGTCCGGCAGTTCGCTCAGCTCGCGGTACAACGCCGGGATCTCCGGGTATCGCTCCCCGCAGCGGGAGCATGACCGGAAGTGGGGGCGCATCTGCCCCCGATCGCCGCGGGCGTCCGGGTCGAGAAGGGACAGCAGCCGGTCGATGTCCTCACAGTTCATGCGGACGCCTCCTCTTCTCCGAGCTGCGATCGCAGTTCCTTCCGCGCCCGGTGCATCCAGGTCTTCACGGTCCCCTGCGGCACCCCGAGTTCGCCGGCGATCTCCGCTACGGAGCACCCCTCCCAGAAGAAGAGCGTCAGGCAGACGCGCTGTTCGTTCTTCAACGTCGAGAGGTCCACACGCTGCTCCTGTCGATTCTCTGCCGGAGCGGCCACGGCCCCCGCCGGCAGACCGGTGGTCACCGGCCTCGAGCCCTGACTGCGGATCCAATCCAGCGCCTTGCGCACCGCCGCCTTGCGGATATACGGCCAGGCGTCGGTCTCGGGACGCAGGCGCGGAAGCGCGCGCCAGACGGCGCACCAGGTCTCCTGGTACACATCCTTCACGTCCTCCGCGTTTCCCAGCAAGCGGGAGAGCAGCGCCAGTACACGGTCACCGTGGCTCTGGATGAGCTGATCGATCATGTCCTGGTTCGGCAGCTCTCCATCCAATGATCTGTGTCTCTACCACCAGTACGCGCGGAAGGCGGATTCGGTTTCATAACAGGTAGGCAAGAATGCCGGGCAGCACCAGGAATGCCAGCAGGGTGGAGACGACGATCAGGCCGGCCACTGCCACCGGATCCCGGTTGAACTTCTGGGCCAGCAGGTAATTGAACACCGCGGGCGGCATGGCGCACTGGAGCAGGAAGACCGCCCGCTCCACTCCGGTGAGCCCGAGCGCCTCCGCAACGGCCAGGCCGGCGCCGCAGACCAGCAGGAGCCGGGCGACCGAGAGCCAGCAGCTCTGCCAGATCAGGGAAAGCCGGAGCTTCCCCAGGGTGACGCCGAGAGTGAAGGCCATTAGCGGAATGGTCATCTGCCCCAGCAGGGAGGTGGTGTTCTCGATCCAGAGCGGAACCTCGGTGTCGGTGAGCACCACGATGGCCGCCAGCACGGGCGCGTACGCCAGCGGCGTGGTGGCCAGCTGCCGGAAGGAGACCTTTCCGCTCCAGAACCACTGCCCGGCGGTGAAGTTGAGCAGCACGGTCGTGGCAAAGAAGCAGACCCCGAGTGCCAACCCCTCTTCGCCGAAGGCGAACAGGCAGAGCGGGAGGCCCAGGTTGCCGGTGTTGCCGAAAGCCATCGGCCCCATGAACGAGGTGCGGGGGAGTTTCACGAGGCGCAGCAAGATCCATGCGAGCAGGGAGAAGGCGGCGGTCACCAGGCAGGAGGCGAGCGCGATCCTGAGCAGCGCGGACCGCTCCACCTCGATTCCCGAGAGGGCGGAGAAGACCAGGCAAGGCGCGCCGACCAGGGCCACCAGATCGGTGACCATCTCAATATCGAATCGCTTCCCGAAGCGGACCCACGCGTACCCGAGAGCCGCGCAGATGTAGACCGGGGCCACGATGGAAATGAGCTGGGAGAGCACGGGCCGTCCGTTCGTTCGATTGCCGGCAGATGATCTCCGAAGACTCTACCCGTCCGCCTGCCGCGTGGACGGAGGGAAACGGAGGCGGTAGGGTGGAAGCCGGAGGCCAGCATGGATCCATACCTCGCCGCTACCATTCAGTTGACCAGCACCCCCGACGTCGAGGGTTGCTGGAAGCAGGTCCGTGAGAGGGTGAGAAGGGCGGCCTGGCTCGGCGCCCGCCTCGTCGCCACCCCGGAGAACACGCTTTTCCTCGGAGCCCCGGAGGAGAAGGCGCGCCTGGCGGAAACGCTGGATGGCGAGACCTGCGAGCGGTTTGCCGGGCTGGCGCGGGAACTGTCGATCCATCTGCTGCTCGGATCGTTCGGCGAAAAGAGCGACGAGCCGGTGCGCTGCTACAACACCTCCGTGCTGTTCGGACCGGAGGGGGAGCGGCTCGGCAGCTACCGCAAGATCCATCTCTTCGATGTCGATCTTTCGCCGGAGGTTTGCTACCAGGAGTCGGCGCATGTGAAGGCGGGGAGAAGTCCGGTGGTGATCCCGACCGAGCTGGGAAAGATCGGACTCTCGGTCTGCTACGACCTGCGCTTTCCCGAGCCGTATCGCGAGGAGGCGTCCTGCGGAGCGGAGTTGCTGATGGTGCCGGCCGCCTTCACCATGGTGACCGGCCGGGATCACTGGGAGCCGCTGCTCCGGGCCCGGGCGATCGAGAACCAGTGCTACCTGATCGCCCCCGCCCAGTTCGGCCGGCATGGGGATGTGGGGCTCCGGGAGAGCTACGGCCATGCCATGATCATCGATCCCTGGGGACAGGTGGTCGCGTCGGTGGCGGACGGCCAGTCGCTGGCCCTGGCGGAGATCGACCTCGGGCGGATCACCCAGATCCGCGCCGCCCTGCCGGTGGGGAAGCACCGCCGCTTGTAGGTTCGGGCCCTTACTCGAGACGGACGCCCAGCCCGGGCCGGTCGGGAAGGGAGAGACGGCCGTTCTCGAGCAGGAACCCTCCGGTCGCAGGATCGGCGGCGAGATCGAAGCTGCCGTCCAGATCGAGGTAGCGGGTTGCCTGGCAGGCCAGGGCGGCGTGCAGGGCGGCGGTGATGCCGAGCAGGCTCTCATCCATGCAGCCCCACATCAGCCGGATGCCGGAGAGCTCCGCCAGGCGGGCAACCCGCAGGGCGGGACCGAGGCCGCCGCACTTCATGAGCTTGATGACGAACAGGCCGGGAGTGAGCGGCCGGCGCAGGAGCGCCAGCGCGTCCCGGTCGTCGTGCACGCTCTCGTCCAGGGCGATCTTCTGCAGTTGCTCCCTGGGCAGTTGCTCCAGCGCGGCGATGTCAGCCCGTGGCATCGGCTGCTCGAGAAATTCCAGCCTGAGCCCTTCCGTGGCGGCCAGCGCCTTCTTCGTCTCCTCGAAACTGTACCCCTCGTTGGCGTCCACCCGGATCTGGATCGAATCGCCATGAACCTCCCGCAGTCGAGTCAACCGCTCCAGGTCTTCCTCCAGCGAGCGGCCGATCTTGACCTTCAGGTGGCGGAAGCCGCGCCCGAGGTACTCCTTTGCCTCGGCCAGGGTCTGGTCCACCGGCAGGATGCCGATCGTGATCGATGTCGGCAGGGACTCGTGCCTTCTGCCGAAGAGCTCGGTCACCGGCAGCTCGAGTTCCCGGGCCGCCAGGTCGTGCAGCGCCATGTCGAGCGCCGCCCTCGCGCCCGGCTGATCCGGCAGACGATGCTCCAGTTCGCGCAGGAGGAACGGCAGCCGGCGCGGATCCTGCCCCTCGAGCAGGCTTTTCGCCTGGTTCTTGAGCGCCGCCTCGCACTCGTCCGCGGTCTCCCCAGTGACTCGGGTCGCCGCGTTGGCGGATCCTAGCCCGACGTGCCGCCCGCTGGACACGATGCGCACGAACTGGAGATCGACCGCGCTGGTCGTGACCTGGGAAATCGTGTACGGCCGGGAAAGGGGAACCGCGCTACGCCAGCTCTCGACACGGACGATTCTCACTGCTTTCTGCTCCTTGAGAGAACCGTGTCCGCGAGGCGGCCCGCACCTTCCTCCAGCGGCAGCGCCACGGGGATTCCCAGCGACTCTTCATATGTACGCCGCAGCTCCTCGCCCTTTTCCCGGCCGAGGCCGATCAGATTCAGGCCCACCGCGATCACCTTCGCGCCATACCGGCCGATCAGCTCGATCTCGTCCTCGAGCGGGGGAATCGGGTAGGTCGGCAGCCCCTTGTAGAAAAGCCGACCGGGAGCATGCTGCAGGATCACAAGGGAGGCTCCCGCGGAAACGATCAGCTCGGCGCCGCACGGCCCCGTGGGATTCCGGAGCGACGACTGCCCCTCGATCAGCATCACGTCCGGCCGCGCCTCCTCCGCGCAGCGCAGCAGTTCACCCTCCAGCTCACCGGACACGAAGTCGTTCGGGGTCGCGTCCAGAATGAAGCCGAACGGGTACCCTTGCATCCAGCCGGTCTGCCCGGTGAAGATCATCTCCGCCTTCACGCCGCGACGAACGAGCTCGTTGGTGACCGCGGAGCAGGTGGTCCGCTTCCCCAGCGCGCAGTCGGTGCCGAGCACGGCGATCCGCGGGATGTCGAGTGCCAGCGCCTCGCCGGTAAAGAAGCGTAGTTCCATCACGGGGCGGGGCGCGCGGATGTCGAGCAGGCGGCCGCCGGCGGCCTGGCAGCGGCGGCTCAGTTCGTCATCATCCGCGAGCGGCTCATGTAGCCCGTTTACCAGCACCAGACCGGCATCCGCCGCCTCCAGCAGCACCTTCCGCAGGCCTTCAGGAAGGACGCCACCGGCGTTGGCGATGCCGATCACGCAGTGCGTGATCCGGCCGCCGCCCTTGCCCAGGGCCTCCTTCAAGGTCGCGACGACGGGGATTCCCGCGGGTTTGCCGTCCAGCAACTGTCCGGCCTCGCCGCCCGCGTGCTCTGGATCGACCACGCAGGCGATCGGCCAGCGGCTCGGCCCCCGGATCATGCCGTGAGTGGTCTTCGCCTGGGGCGAGACGAGCAGTCCATGGGTCAGGACGACCGCGCACTCCGGCTGGTTCGATTCCATGGACGGCCTCCGCAGCAGGCAGTATGCAGCGGCCATTCGTCCGGTCAAGGGCCGCGTGGGGGAGATCTGCTGCCGCCTCGACCGGTTTCTGGTAGTCTGACCGGTTGACTCGGATGTTGGTGGAGGTGCCGGCTGCCTGGCCCAGGGCGGCGCACCCGTGCTCTCAGGGAGTTCTTCTGTGTCGACGATCCAAAAGGCCGGTTTGATTCTGACCGCATTGTTGCTTCCGTCGCTCGGATGCACTCTCACCGACTCGGAGCGCCGCGACTGGTCCGGATACACCGGGCCGGGGGCCTCTCACTTCCAGGAGCCCGAGCTGGGAGATGGATACTTCCTCGCCGACCCAGCGGAACCCTGGAATCGCTTCTCCGGCGGCTTCAACCATGTCTTCCTGATCGGGTTCGTCGATCCACTGAGCACCGGCTACCGGTTCCTGGTGCCGGCCCCGGCGCGCAAGGCGATCGGGCGCCTCAGGGACAACCTGGCCTGGCCGAAGCGGTTCGTGAACGACCTGCTGCAGGGGGAGTTCGCCGACGCGGGAACCGAGACCGCGCGCTTTCTGATCAACACCACCATCGGCATCGTGGGGCTGTTCGACGTAGCCGATGCGTTCGGCATCGAGGCGGACGACGAGGACACGGCCGAGACGTTCGAACAGTGGGGGTGGGAGGCGGACACCTTCCTGGTGCTGCCGATTCTCGGCCCGGGATCGGACCGGGATACCCCGGCGTCGGTTCTCGACATGGCGCTCGATCCGGCGTCGTACGTCCCCGGCCTCTCGCAGGTGTTGAAGTTCAACGACGGCTCCGACGAGATGGAGAAGTACAAGCGGTTCGTGCGCAGCAACTACGACCCGTACGCCTTCTCCCGCTTCCTCTGGGACCTGAACAGCCGCAGTCATTTTCGCGATTTCACGTACTCGGACGAGACCTCGGCCGAGGCGCAGACGCTCCAGGCCGCTTTCCTGAAGTTCAAGGACTCGGACTTCGTCGATGACTGCGATGAAGACGAGGTCGAGATACCGTCCACGGGCGAGGATCTCGAGTTCATGTACATCATGCGGGATGAGCCGGCGCCGATCCTCTACATCCTGCCGGGTCTGGGGGCGCACCGGGAGTCGGATTCGAGCTTGGGGCTGATGGAGATGGCGTATAACCACGGCTTCTCCGCCGTGGCGATCAGCAGCGCCATGAACTTCGATTTCATGGAGACAGCGGGCAGCGAGGCGCTCCCGGGCTTCGGCCCGGTGGACGCACACGACGTCCATCTGGCTCTGGATCGCATTCACAAGCAGCTCCAGGAGGAGTACCCGGGGAGGATCAAGCAGGCCGCGCTGATGGGGCTCTCGCTCGGCGGGTACCACGCGCTGGAGATCGCCGCCGCGGCCGAGAAGCCCGGGAACAAACTGGTTCGATTCGACCGGTATGTTTCTGTGAACCCTCCGGTCAGTCTGTTCAACGCCATGGCCGAGCTCGACCGCTTCTTCAACGCGCCGCTGGAGTGGCCCGAGGCGGAGCGGGATCGCCGGATCAAGATCACGATCATGAAGGTGTTGAAACTCATGGACGGCGAGGGGCCCGAGGCGATGGAAGTGCCGGTGAGCAGCATCGAGGCCCGCTTCCTGATCGGGTTGACGTATCGCCTGGCCTTGATGTTCGCGATCCACGACAGCCAGTCGCGCCAGGACCTCGGTGTGTTGGCGACCAGTCTCTCCGGCGTGAGCCGGGGGCCGGCCTACAGCGAGATCATCGAGTACTCCTACATGGAGTACTTCTACGCCTTCGTGCTGCCGTACTTCGTGAAGCACCGCTCCGACGTCAAGGGCGAGCAGGACATGATCGCGCTCTCGGATCTGCGCCATATCGAGAAGGAGCTGCGGGCCACCGACAAGGTGCGGCTATTCACCAACAGCAATGATTTCCTGCTGAGTGATGATGATGTGCGCTGGATCAACAGCGTCTTCGACCAGAAGTACGTGAAGTTCTTTCCCAGCGGTGGCCATCTGGGGAACCTCTGGCGCAAGGAGATCCAGGAAGAGCTGATGCTCTCGCTCAAGGATCTCAAGCGGAAGCTCTAGCCGGGGCCTACTCACCACGAAGGACACGTACCTGCGCTACTTGAAGGCGAGGAGCGACAGGGCGGCCTGCGGCTGCAGGCGCGCCTGGGCATGAATCGCGGTCGCCGCCTGGGACTGAATCTGCAGCTGCACCAGCTGGGAGCTCTCCTTGGCGACGTCCACGTCCCGGATCCGCGAGTCCGCCTCGGTCAGGGAGGTGATCTGCTGTTGGGTATTTTCGATGGCGGAGTACAGGCGGTTCTGGGTCGCGCCGAGCCGGGCCCGGGCTTGATTGACGGTCCCGATCGACTGATCCAGGGCGGCAAGTGCGGCGCCGCGGTCGCCACCCGGCCCGATGTCGAACGTGCTCAACCCCAGGCTTCCGGCTGTGACCGCTTCGAGGTTGATGTGCAGACTGTCGATCCCCGGCTCCGTGCCGGCTCCCACGTTGATCTCCAGCGAGGAAACGCTTCCGTCGAGGAGATTGACGCCGTTGAAGTCGGATGATCCCGCGACCTGGTCGATCTGCTTGAGGAGATCATTCGCCTCGTTCTGCAGGGTTTCCCGGTCCGCGTCGGAAAGGGTGCCGTTGCCGGCCTGCACCGAGAGCTCTTTCAGGCGGCCGAGAATGTCGGAGACCTGCCCCAGGCTCCCCTCGGCCGTCTCGACCGCCGAAACGCCGTCGTAGGCGTTGCGGGAGGACTGTCCCAGGGCGGAAACCTGGGCCTGCAGCCGTCCGGAGATCGCCAGGCCGGCCGCATCGGCGGCCGCGGTCGGGATCCGGGAGCCGGAGGAGAGCTTCGCAGAACTCTTCTTGAGAGCCTCGTTGATCCTCGCGAGATGCTGGGCGGAGGAATCGGAAGCGGGGTTGTTGTTGACCACCAGGCCCATCGGACTGGCTCCTATCTGCGGAAATACCGCGGTCGGGCACGAGAATCTTCGGATCTGGGGAGGGGCTACTTTCGAAGAATCCCAAGTGCGGGAAGTCAACTGTTCCTGAGCGCGGTGGCGCTCAGGCGGTTCCAGTCGTACCTCTTCGAGACGAATCGCCGCCCTTCCGTAGCCAGCTCGGATCTTTTCCGTGCGTCTCCCAGGAGTTCCAGGATTGCCGCGGCGAACTGCTCCTCGTCATCCGCGAGCAGCAGGCGCTGTTCCTCTTCGGACAGCAAACCCTCGGCCCCGATGGTCGTCGAGACCACCGGCCGCTCCATGGCCATGGCCTCGAGGATCTTCAGCCGAGTGCCGCTTCCGGCGCGCAGCGGCACGATCACGATCGATGCCTGTTCGAAGTGGGGGCGCATGTCGGGGACCTTCCCGAGCACTTCCACCGCAGGGTCGTCCACGGCCAGCTGCCCGCACGTCTGGCTCGCTCCCCGGCCGGCAATGCGTAGCTTGCAGGCGGGAATCCGTTCGCGGATCCGCGGCAGGACCCGGTGGGCGAACCAGATGGCTCCGTCGCTGTTCGGCACGTAGTTCATGGAGCCGGGAAGGAGCAGCAGCGGCGTTGCGTCGGGGGGCCTCGTGGGGGCAAAGAACTCCGGATCGACTCCGTTGGGCCAGACCCGGATCCTCGCGGACGGCACCAGTTCTCGGATCCGGCCGAGGTCCTGCTCGGAGCAGCAGAAGACCTGATCCATGGCGGCCAGGCCGCGACGCTCCATCTCCCGGCAGGCCCGAGCTTCCACCAGGTGCCAGCGGCGGGCGATGGACGAGGTCATGATCCGGGCATGGGCCTCGTGGAGCGTCGAGAGAACGTTGTGCGAGTTGCAGACCAGCTTCGCGTTCGGGAAGCGTCTCCTGAGCGGGTCTGCCAGCGGCAGGAGATGAGTATGCTCCAGCCAGATCAGGTCGATCCCTTCCCTGGCGGGGCCTTGCTCCACCATCGGCAGCACCAGTTCCGGGATGGCCCGGGCCGAGATCGAGTCGGTGGGCGAGATCCCCATCCAGCGGTGCGCCAGGTCGACCTCCGTCAGCAGGGTGGCGGCGTGGAGCTTCTGGCGAAACGGAATCTCGTCGACCCCCAACGGCTCGCTCTCCATCTTCCCGAGGCTGAGGCGTCTGGCTTCCATCAGCCAGTCGAGCTGATTGACCTTCCAGGGGGCCAGGAGGCTATTGCGGGCGAACCGCCTGCGCTTCCTCGGAGAATTCCCACGCTGGGGCTTGGGCGAGTTCGGTGCTTCCTGGAGGCTGGCGAGGTACGGGCGGATCTCGCCCGAGACCGTCTTCCCGTCATGCCGGGGGAGCTGGATCAGATGGACCGTCCCGCGCCCGGACAACGCCCGAATCACATGGTAGCTGCGGACGCGGCTCCCGTTGCCATGCTGCGCCGGACGCTGGGGCGCCAGCACCAGGATGCGCGGTTTCCGGTCGAGCAGTCCGTCGAGCATGGGCGAATCGTAGCTTCCCGGGTTCTCCTGAGGCTCGTGGCAAAATAACTTTCCGGCTCCGGCGAGACGGCGCGGCGTCCCGGCGCGGCTCTCTACTCTCGCACTGCCTGAAAGGCCCAGTCCAACCAGGGAAGCAGCGCGCGGGTGTCGGATGGTTCCACGGTGGCGCCGCCCCAGAGCCGCAGTCCCGGAGGGGCGTCCCGGTACGAGCCGATGTCATGCGCCACCCCCTCCTTGGACAACAGCGAGACCATCCGCTTCAGCCGCGCCGCCTGTTCCTGCTTTTCGAGCGCGACGAACCGGGGTTCCCGGATCCTGAGGGTGACCGCGGTCGGAGAGCGGACCTTCTCGTCGGCCGCGAGGAACTCGACCCAGTCGGTCTTCTCCACCCACTCGGTGACGGCGGCCAGATTCGCCTGAGTGCGGGCGATCAGTCCGTCGAGACCTCCCTGCGCCTCGGCCCAGCGAAGGGCGTCGAGCGCGTCCTCCACCGCCAGCATGGAGGGAGTGTTGATGGTCGAGCCGGTGAAAATCTCCTCGTTCAGCTTGCCGCCCTGGGTCAGGCGGAAGATCTTTGGCAGCGGGCGGTCCGGAGTGAACGTCTCGAGCCTCCTTGCGGCCCGTGGAGAGAGGGCGAGCATGCCGTGGGCCGCCTCACCGCCCAGGACCTTCTGCCAGGACCAGGTCATCACATCGAGCTTCTCGAAAGGGAGCGGGATGGCGAAGGCGGCGGAGGTGGCGTCGGCGATGGTCAACCCCTGCCGATCGAGTGGGATCCAGTCGCCGTCCGGGACCCTCACGCCGGAAGTGGTGCCGTTCCAGGTGAAGACCACGTCCCGATCGCAGTCGACCTGTGTCAGATCGGGAAGCTGTCCGTATTCCGCCGTGAAGCAGCGCACATCCTCCAGCTTGAGTTGTTCCAGGATGTCGCTCATCCAGCCGGCGCCGAAGCTCTCGAACGCCACCACGTCGACGCCCCGCTCACCCAGCATCGACCAGAGCACCATCTCGACCGCACCGGTGTCGGAAGCCGGCACGATCCCGAGCCGCCAGTCATCCGGCATCCGCAGCAGCGCCTTCGACCGGTCGATGACTTCCATCAGCCGCGCCCGCCCCTCCGGGCAGCGGTGGGAGCGCCCCAGAAACGCGCCCTCCAGCGCCCCGGCCGACCAGCCGGGCCGCTTGCTGCACGGGCCGCAGGAGAAGTTCGGATTCGCCGGACGCTTTGTCGGTCGGTTCATGGTGGATGTGCTCTCCGGGTTGGGCCCCTGAATCGGAGGTCATGATCTACCTCCGGTCCGACGTTGATCAACTCCTTCATGTTAAACTAGCCTCGAAGTTCCTCGCGGCGCGCGCAGGAATCGGCGCCGTCCGGCTCACCTGTCGAGGAACCGCCAGCTCGGGACGTGCTCCCGTGACAGATCCTGACCGGTGAGTCGCGCCCGGACCATCTCGACCGGCATGGCGTGGCCCTGCAAGATGGCGTCGTGGAATTGCCGGGGGGTCATCTTCCCGGTCTTCACCAGCTCGTCGTAAAGCGCGCGGAACTGCAGGCCGCCGAGCATGTAGGCGCACTGGTAGAGGGGGGAGTAGTCGCCGTTGACCGAGCGGCGGACCTCGGCGGTGGCGTTGTTCCGCTCGTGGCCGACCCGCTCGATGAGGAAGTCGATCGCCTCCTGCGCGCTCATGCTCTCCAGATGAAAGCGCAGCGAGAAGATGATCCGAGCGCAGCGGTGCTTGCGCCAGAACAGCATGCCGATCCGGTCCTCCGGGGAGCGGGGGAAGCCGAGATCGTAGAACAGCATCTCGAAGTGGAGCGCCCACCCTTCCGTCCAGAAAGGGGTCTCGAAGGGACGGCGCCAGGTGGCCTGACGGTCCAGCATGAAACCCTGCAGGTGATGCCCCGGGATCAGCTCATGGTGGACGGTGGCCCGGCAGAAGTGGATGTTGTTCCCCCGCATGCTCATCAGCTTGTCCTCATGGGACATGCCGTCGGTGGGGAAGGAGATGCTGATCGTCTCGCCGCCCAGGAAGTACGGATTGATCTTCTGCATCTCGGGCGACATCATCCGCCGCCGCCAGGTTTCCTTGCACAACTCCGGGATCGTCACCAGCTCATGCTGTTCGAGGAACGCGACCGCTTCCGTGGCCAGGTCGACGATCAGTTCCGGTTGGCGGCCGGGCTGCACATGCAGTGACTTTACATGCTCCTGGGCGGCCCTCCAGTCGTCGCCGAAACCGAGCTCCCGGGAGGCCTCGAGCATCTCGGCGTCGCACCAGGCGAACTGCCGCTCGGCCTCTTCGATCAACTCCTCCGGCGTGTAGGGGATCATCTCGCGCGCCAGATCCGCCAGCAGCG
>JAZDLC010000459.1:0-4073 GCA_043802345.1 Planctomycetota bacterium
CCATCTCCGCCAGGTGGCTCTGGACCGCCTGGAACTTGCAGATCGGCTTGCCGAACTGGACGCGCTGCTGCGAATAGAGAATCGAGTCCTCCAGCGCGGCCCGGGCCACTCCCAGGGCCAGCGCCGCGGTCACCACCCGGATCTCCGCCAGGATTTCCCGCAGACTCGCGAGGCCCGACCCCTGTTCCCCCAGCATGCATGTCGCCGGGGCCTCGCTGAATGACACCTCGGACGTCGGCGAGGCGCGCACGCCGCTCTTGTCGATGCTCTTGCCGACCTCGAGACCGGCCACTCCCTTCTCGACCAGGAAGAACGAGAGCTCCTTCTCCCCCGTGCGGGCGAGCACGGTGAACATGTCCGCCTCTTGCGCCGAGGTGATCCAGGTCTTCTGACCGGTGATGAACCATCTTCCACCCTGCATCTCGGCCCGCGTGGTCAGGCCGAGCAGGTCGCTGCCCGCGTCCGGCTCGGTCATGCAGATCGTGCCGATCACTTTCCCCTCCAGCGCGGGCAGGAACAGCTGCTCGCGAAGCTCGTCCCGGGTGAACCGATGCACGAAGTAGGTACCCATGAGCGACTGCATGGTGCAGCTCGCCGCGACCGAGAGGGAGGCGGCGGCCAGTTCCTCGAGAGCGAGGATGAACGACAGCATCCCCATCTCCGCCCCCTCCGGCTGCGGGTACCGCATGCCGAACAGGCCGAGCTTGCCTGCCATGAGGAACAGCTCCATGGGGTAGCGCGGCTCCCGGTCCAGTTCCGCCGCAACTGGCTTGACCTCCTTCTCAGAGAAGCTGCGGAAGGTCTCCCGGACAGCCGTCTGTTCTTCGGTCAGCGAGAAGTCCATCAGTTCTCTCCTCGAAGTCTTGCGGTCTTCTCTTCATCGATCTCGAGCGTCCCGGGATCAATGACCACGCCGTACAGGTCCCGGGCGGCGTCCAGGGAGATGATCTCGTTCCTGACCTCCTCCAGCACCTTCCCCGCCGGACGCAGCAGTGGACTGCCAAAACCGCCGCCCCCGCCCGCCTCCTGCGTGTAGAGCGTTCCCTGCCGGATCCCCTTGATCAGGTCCTTGCTGGTGGGGACGACGCGGGTTCCGTCCGGCCGGATCAGCTCGATCCGGTTCAGCGTCCCGCTCTTCCCGCCGAACAGGCCGAAGGCGGGCTCCACGTCGCCGTCGCCGAAGGTCACGATCTGCGTGTCATCGCTCCCGACCACGTACTCGGTGCGCACCCCCAGGCCGCCCCGGTGCCTTCCCGCCCCCGCGGAATCCTGGCGGTACTCATGGATCTTCAGCAGGTGGGGAGTCTGCTGCTCGAACATCTCGTAGTCCTGATCCAACAGCCCGCCCGAGGCGTCGATCATGCCGATGTGATCGTATCCGTCGCACGCCTTCATGGCGCCCGACCCGCCCTTCAAGCCCATGAACAGGATGTCCACGTACATGTCATCCTTGCGGGGATCGGGTCCGGAGGAGAGTGAGCAGAGCAGGGGATTCCAGCCCGCGGTGACCTGCTCCGGAATGGCCGGGGCCAGGGCGCGAATGATCGCGTCAGCGTTCGGCGGGCAGAGATGATTGCCGAAGGTGGTGGCCGCGGGGTACGAGGCGTTGAGAATCGTGCCTTCCGGTATGACGATCCGGATCGGCCGCAGCATGCCGTCGTTGTGCGGCATGTTCGGGTTGACCATCTGCAGGAAGGTCAAGACGGTGGCCGACGCGCTCGACGTGTACGTGCCGTTGACGAAGCCGTCGGTCTGCGCGTCGGTGCGGCTGTAGTCGAAGACGATCTCCTCGTCCTCGACCTGGATATCGACCCGAATGGTGTAGACCGAGCCCGGGGTCTTGCCGTCGAAGTAGACCTTCGCCTCTCCGTGGTAGACGCCGTTCGGCACGTTGCGAATCTCCGCTCTCATCATGTTCGCCGTGGCGTCGAACAGCGCTTCGATGTGGGCGCTGAACCGCTCCAGGCCGTACTTGGCGATCAATTCCAGCAGGCGCCGCTCCCCCACGGTGCACGCCCCGATCTCGGCCCGCATGTCCTCCTTGACGATCGGCAACCGGATATTCGCGAAGATCAGATCCCACACATCCTTCCGGAGCTTCCCCCGCTCGATCACCTTGACCGCCGGAATGCGCAACGCCTCCTGCCAGACCTCGGTGGCGTTCGGATTGTAGCCGCCCCGCACCGCCCCACCGATATCCGCCATGTGTCCCTTGGTGGCGGACCAGGCGACCAGCTGCTCGCCGAAGAAGATCGGCTTGAAGGCGGCCACGTCGTTGTTCTGGTTGCCGTACGTGAAGACGTCGTTGTGGAAGAACACGTCGCCCGGAAACACATTTCCGGCGAAGGTCCTGGCGATATGTTGGCAGACCGGGCCGAGCGAGAAGCTCAGGATCGGGAGGTTCTCGGTCTGCTCCAGCATCCGCCCTTCCGCGTCATACAGCCCGGTGACGAAGTCCTCCGCCTCGCACAGGATGGGCGAGCGGGTGCTCTTCTCCATGCACAGGCTCATCTCGTCGGTGATTGCCTTCAACGCCCGGCTGATGATGGAGATCAGGACCTTGTCGATCTTCGGCTCAGGATCACTCATCTGCGTCCTCTCCCTCGTTCAAGGCGCAACAGGCAGGAGCCAAGCTGGTCGACCTCGGCGGTGAAGCTCTCGCTCACGAAGATGGTCGTGTCGCTCCGCTCGATCAGCGCCGGTCCGGGCACGATGTTCCCGGCGAGCAGGCGGTGGCCGTCGAACACCGCCGCGGGGCCGAACAATCCCCGCTCGGGATTGAAGATCTGGCGCTCGCCTTTCCTGGCCGCCCCGGGATCCTCGCCGCCCGACTCGATTTTCGGCAGCGACGGCTTCTCGGTCCTCCCCAGCCATCTGACGCGGATGTTGATCAGCTCGAGCGGCGTCCCCTCGGCGGCCAGATGATATCCGTAGAGCTGGTCGTGCTGGACGTGGAACAACCGGGCGATCCCGTCCAGATCCCTCCGCGCCAGCAACTCCACCGGCACCGGAACGGTGACCTCGTGATACTGCTTCACATACCTGAGATCGAGTAGTACCTGATGGGTGGCCGCGGATTCCGGTATGCCCTCCATGCGGAGCTGCCGGCTCCCCTCCTCCAGCATGCTGGACATCTGCTCTTCCAGACGCCGCCAATCGAGATGCTCGAAGGACACCACGTACGACCTCACGACGTCGTGCAGGCGATCCGCCAGCAGCCTGCCGGTGGCGCAGAGAATCGACGCCGTGGGCGGCACCAGCAAGTTCGGGATTTCCAGCTCCAGCGCGATCATGGCCCCGTGCAGCGATCCCGCGCCGCCGGCCACCACCAGGTGGAAGTCCCTCGGATCCAGCCCGCGCCGCGTGGTGATTTCGCGCACGCCGTGAGCCATGTTCGAGTTGATCACCCGATACATGCCGGCCGCCGCCTCCTCCAGGCCCAGTCCCAGGGGCCTGGCAATCTCCCTCTGGATCGCCTCCCGCGCCAGATCGGCGTCAAGCGGCAGCTTGCCGCCGGCGAAGAACTTCGGGTCCAGGTAGCCCAGCAGGAGATCCGCGTCGGTACAGGCCGGACGGGTTCCTCCCCGTCCGTAGCAGGCCGGACCGGGATGCGCGCCGGCGGACATCGGCCCCATCCGCAGCAGCCCTCCTTCATCGACCCAGCCGACGCTTCCTCCCCCCGCTCCGATGGTGGTGATAGCCAGCATCGGCAGGGCGATCCGAAGCCGATCGATCTCACCCTCCGTGTTCAGCGCGGCCTCGCCCTTCTGGACCAGCGACGCGTCGAAGCTGGTCCCTCCCATGTCGACCAGCACGGCGTCCTGCACACCGTGCAAGGAGGTGTAGGCCACCGCCGCCCGCGGGCCCGCCGCGGGCCCGCTCAGCAGGGTGTTGGCCGCCCGTTGGGCCGTCACTTTCGGCAGAGCCACGCCGCCGTTGCTCTGCATGATCAACAGCACGCCCGCGAATCCGGCCCGATCCAGCCTGGCGGTCAGGTTCCCGAGATACTCCTCCAGCACCGGCCCCACGTAGGCGTTCAGCACGGTGGTGGAGACCCGGTTGTAGAACCGGAT
>JAZDLC010000460.1:0-15713 GCA_043802345.1 Planctomycetota bacterium
GATCGGAAGGGAGACGGTGAACAGGGCCCCCCGGGGATGCCCTGCGGCCGCCGTCAGCGTGCCGCCGTGCTCGCGGATGATGGCGCTCGAGATGAACAGGCCGAGTCCGGTGCCCTCGCCCACCCGCTTGGTGGTGCAGAACTCCTTGAACAGGCGAGACTCCAGCCCCGGCTCGATTCCCGCCCCGTCATCCTCGACCTCCAGCAAGCATCGCCCGTTCCGCTCGCGGGCGCGGAGAGCGATCGTCCCGCCCTCGCTCCGCGAGTGGATCGAGTCTCTCGCGTTGGCGATCAGGTTCATCAGCACCTGCTGGAGTTGATCCGGATCCCCGCTCACCTGTCCGACCCCGGGTTCGCAACTGACTTTCAGCAGGATCCTGTCCTGGGCCAGCGACCGGCCGAGCAGATCAACCGTATCCTGCACCACTTTCTCCGGATCCAATGGACGCATTCCCGAGCGCTCGTTGCGAGCCAGACGCAGCAGGCTGCTCACCACCCTGCGGCACTGCTCGGCGTTGCGCATGATCACGTCGAGCGCATCATTCTGGCCGACACCCGCGCGATCAACCCTGGACTGTCCGCCCCTCAGCGCCTTCAGCGCCCCAAGGATCGCCGTCACCGGGTTGTTGAGTTCGTGCGCCAGACCGGAGACAAACAGCCCCAGGGAAGACATCCGCTCGGAATGCCGCAGCATCTCCTGATACTTCCTGTTCTCGGTCACATCCCGGAAGATCAGCGCGGTGCCGGTGCGCGTGCCATCCTCCTGGAGCAGCGGGTCCGAGCAGATGACGCTGTGCGCCGTGCGCCCGTCCACGGTGCGAAGCATCAACTCCAGCTCCGCCTTCTGGTCGCTCTCGAGGAACGCCTCGAATCGACCTCGGTCCGCGGGGGCGGCGAAGCGCAGTCTGGAGAGGATTTCCTGGCCGACCGATTCACGCTCCGCCTCGCCCAGCAGGCTGCGGGCCTGACGGTTCATCGCCGTGATCCGGTGGGAACGATCGAGACCGACCACCGCCTCCGACACCGAGGAGATCACGTCGTCAAGGAAATGCAGACGTTCCACGTCCCCCGGGCGGCCGCGCCGGGTCCGAAGCCGCAGAACCTGCCGGTGAGCCTCGGTCGCGTTGACCGAGACAGGGATGGCGGCGAAGTCAACACTCTGCTCGGACGGACTTCTCTGGACGGTGAAGAACTGCGGGCGGTTCTGTTCGAAGCATGCTCCGACCGGGCAGCCCTCACATGAATCGCGCTGGAAGACCGAACTCTCGCAAACGGTCTTCCCCGGCACGGAATCGGAGAACCGCAACTCGCCGTACCAGTTCACCTCCTGGATGCGGCAGTCATGGTCCAGCACCACCAGCGGTTCGGCGATGGAGTTGAAGGTCGAGCGGAGCGTCGCCACGCTGGCCGCGTCAGCCTCCGCGGCGATGCGCCGCCCCCAGCGCCCAAGGGCAATCACCAGCATCAGCGCGCCCAGGCATTTGGCCATCAGTTCGCCGACCAACAGCTGCGGGTTGGCGAGCACTCCCGCGAGCCGGAGAAACGTCACCACGACGCCGGCGATCAGGAACGCGCCCCCGAGACGGGCCACGACCACGCGGACCTGCTGGAGGTGGCTGCTGCGCACGAAGCAGCAGGCCGTCAGCACGACCAGGAAGCTATTCAGCGCGGCTTCCTGCCATGGAGACCAGGTGCTTCCCGCAAAGCCGGCCGCCAGGGCCAGCAGCACCGCCGCCGGGAGCAGAACGGTCGCGCACAGCGCCGTGAGCAGAGGTCCCGTACCCAGGGGGTACGACTCCAGCCTCAGGCCGGCTGCGCGCCGGCGCACCCGACTGCGATCTCTCCTGGGACAAGCCACGCAGGACAGATCGGCCGGTTGGAGGCGATTCCTTGAGGTTCTGGAAAATAGCTCGGTACGCCGCAATAGCCCCACGGGCATGGGCACGCAGGCAGCGACCCTACCCCCCCGGCAGCGGAGCCACCATCACGGCGTCCCAGATCTCATGCAGGATCAGATTCTCCAGTTCCGCGTCCCGGCCCAGGAACACCCAGGGCTCGTCGGCCCGCTCGAGCAGGTCATCCCGCAGTTCCTCGATCATGCAGAAGATCTCCGCTCTGGAGCCGCCCTCCACCGCGACGACCCTGAGGAAGACCTGAACGCGCCGGGGCGCGCCATGGAATCCGCGGGGAGGAACCTCCAGCGTCAGGGTCTCGGGGGATTCGATGAACGCCCCTCCGGCGAAATGCACGCGGAGGATCTGACGCGCCACCTCGTACACCTTCAGCGGGCCGACTCCCGGGTAGTCGGCCTGCCGGAAGATCTCATCCTCGCTCAGGGTGATCCCCTCCACAGCGAGAGGATCCGGCGTCGAGCTGCAGCCCGCGGGGAACGTCATCGCGATGATGAGCAGAATACGTCTCACCTCGAGTCCTTCCCGGGACGGCCGTGACCGCCTCCGCCCGGTGTCTTCAGAATGAGCGTGTCGCCCGGCTCCAGTTCCAGAGTGTGCTTCGCCGGCAGGAGCCGCTTTCCAAGATACGTCCGCCCGGGTCGGCCCGCAAGCCCTCCGGAGAGGCCATACGGCCCCTGACTCTGGCGGTCGGCGAGAATGGTGGCTGTCATTCCCTCAAGCGCCCGGAGATGCCGCTCGATGCCATCCCCCCCCATCCGCGCGCCCCGGCCTCCCGACCGCCGGCGCACCGCGTAGCGCGTCACTCGCAGCGGATAGGCGGCCTCCAGCATCTCGATCGGAGTGTTCAGCGTGTTCGTCATGTGGGTCTGGACCGCCGCCTCGCCAGGAGCGGAGGGAGACGCGCCAGCGCCCCCGGCGATCGTCTCGTAGTAGGTGAAACCGGCCCCGCCCAGGCTGACATTCGTCATCGTGCCGGCGGAAGCCGCGGGGATCCGATCAGGGGCGGCCCGGGCGAGCGCTCCGAACAGCACGTCGACGATTCTCTGAGAGGTTTCCACGTTTCCGCCCGCCACCGCCGCCGGAGCTCCGGCATTGACGATCGATCCGGGTGGCGCCACCAGGTCAATGCAGTCAAGCACGCCGCCGTTCTTCGGCACGTGAGTATCCAGCAGGCAACAGAAGACGTACGCGACCGCGGAAACGGTGATGGCCATGTTGGCGTTGACCGGGCCCAGCACCTGGGCGGCGCTCCCGGAGAAATCGACCCGCGCCCGGCCGCCACCAAGATCGATGCGGACACGAATCGGCAGGCGCCCGCTGCCAAGGCCATCTCCGTCCAGAAAGTCCTCGAAACACCAGGTACCTCGCGGCAACTCTCCGAGCAGCGACGCCATGGCCCGCGCGGTGGCGCGCGGCAGGGCGGCGGCGCCCTTGCGGAGGGCGCTCAGGCCGTGCTCCCGGGCCAACTCGGTGAGGCGCTGAACCCCCACGTGATTGGCCGCCCGCTGCGCCCTGAGATCTCCCTCTCGCTCGTCCGGCTGCCGGACCTGCGCGCGAAACAGCTTCACGATGTCGCCGATCAACTCGCCATTCCGGGCCAGACGCACGGGGGGAATGCGGAAGCCCTCGCCATGAATATCCCGGGAAATCCCCATCGACCCGGGAGCCGAACCGCCGATGTCGGCATGGTGCGCCCGGTTCGCCACGAGGAAGTCGGGCTGCTTCCCACCCGAGAGAAACACCGGCCGCACCAGGGTGACATCCGGGAGGTGAGTGCCACCCCGGAACGGATCGTTCAGGATCACCTCGTCGCCCGGCTCGAGAGTCATCTCCTCCAGCACGGCCGCCACCGAGAGTGGAGCGGAGCCAAGATGAACGGGGATGTGCGCCGCCTGGGCCGCCATTTCCCCGTCCCCCAGGAAGACCGCGCAGGAGTAGTCGCATCGCTCCTTCACGTTCGGGGAGAAAGCGGATCGGCGGAGCGCCTCCCCCATCTCCTCGGCCACGGAAGAAATCAGCTGGGAGAAGAGGGCCGCCCTGACCCCGTCAAACGTCTCCTCCGGTCTGCCCTGCGCCATGCATTCGATCCAGGCAAGGCGGGCGAGGGCCCGCCGAACGGGAAGCTACAATGGAAAGGATCCCCGTGCCTGAATCAAGCGCTGTACCCTCGCGCCGCCAGTTCGGCCCGCACGGCGACGCGC
Source organism: Planctomycetota bacterium (assembly GCA_043802345.1). Taxonomy (GTDB): domain Bacteria; phylum Planctomycetota; class B15-G4; order B15-G4; family JADJEK01; genus JAZDLC01. Next base: position 4,114 of record JAZDLC010000460.1, read on the forward strand.
GCGTTTTCCACCGCGCTCCGGACCGTCTGCTCGCTGCAGCTCATGCGCCTCGCAGTCTCCCGTTCGCCCAGTCCCTCGAGCGCCACGAGGGAGAGGATCTTCCGGGAATCGCCCGGCAAGTGACGAATCGCCTGCATGATCGCCTGCTGGAAATCACGCCCGTCCAGTTCATCTGTCGGCTCCCGTTCCTGTCCGTCTGGAAGCTGGTCCGCGAAGAAGCTCCCGTGCGACATCCGGTCGAGAAAGATCTCCTCGCCGCCGATGGGACCTTCCTGCGAGCTCTCTTCCTCCACTTCATCCTGGAGGGAAACGCCCCCGGCCCGGTCGTTCAGCGAGTCCTCCTCCTTGACGATCACCTCGTAGGCGCAGGTGAACAACCAGCGATCGAACGGCACATCGGAGGGCTTCTTTTCCTGCCTTGAGAGCGCTCTCAAGACAGCTTCCTCCACCACGTCGGCCACGTCGATCTGATCGCACTCCGGACGATCGAGCACCTGCGCATGCCGGGTCAACTCCTTGCGCACGAACGGATACAGCTCACCGAGCGTCTGGCGAATGATCTTGGAAAGATCGGCCGGCTGCTCCGCGTCGATCCGGTCCATGAGCTTGCCGAGCGTGCCGTTTCCGTACTGGAACTCCTCCTTCTCCGATCGCCGTTCCCTCTGGTGCTTCTTCCGCTGCCGATCCAGTCCCACGAGCAGATCGTCCACCGCATCCCGCAGGGCCGCCAGCACGTTTGCTCCCACGCCGCGGGCATTGAGCCGTCCGGTCGGGAGATTCAGCGTCAGGGAGACATACCCTTCCTTCTGCCGGGTGCTGTGATCCACCTCGCACTGCAGCGAGACCAGGTCCAGCGGGACCCGGCTCAGGCGCTTGACGATCCGTTCCTGCTCTCGCGCGAACAGCTCGTCCAGGCTCGCGTCGTGGCGCGCGTTCTTCACGTTCAGGGTCACGTGCATTTGGTTCCTGCTTCCAGGTTCGCCGCCCTGCTTCCCGACTTCCTCTTCCGGCGACAGTTCGCCGGGTGGAGAGCGTCCGGACGAGGGGCGTGGTTGTCGTTTGTCTTCCCGCTCCGCCAGCGCGTCGGAACAGGATGGTTCTCTTATAGCATTCTTCTGAAAAAATGGCCCGAATGGCCTGTTGTGGGCAGATGCGGAGAGGAGTTTCAAACCTCCGGTCAATCGGCAAACGGCACTCCCTGTCGCTGAAGATTCCTCGCTCCAATTCCTGCACATCGTGGCGTCGACTTGCGACCTTGAGTAACTCCCCAAGGAGAAGCGATCTACGCCGCCTCCGCCCGGAGTCGGATTCGACAGTTGCAGGAAGTGGTGCGGCACGGAGCTTCACGTTTCGTTCGGGCCGGTTCTGCTTGTCACGATTTTTTCCTTGAGTGGCGGGCCAGTGCGGCTCCTGCAGAAGGGCCCACGATCCTCAGCGGTTCAATGATCAGGTTCTCGCCATCGGCGGTTCGATGGACCGACCTTCAGTGATCCTGGCCCGCGGCGCGCGATTTCCGTTCCGCCCGAATCAGCAACAAGGCGCCACCTAGAAAGAGCGTCAGCACCAGGGCAATCCCGGTCATGGCAAGAAGGAAGCCGCTCTCGAGCAGCAGCCAGCCGACAGCGCAGCCAAGAACCTGCGCCGCGACCAGGAGAAGCACCGCCACGGCTGGCCGGAAACCCACCGCCACCAGACGGTGGGAGAGATGCCGGGCGTCTCCCTGGCTCACGGGGCGGCCCTCCCGTAGCCGGTGAAAGACCGAGAAGCCCAGATCGAACAGCGGCACAGAGACCAGCAGCAACGCAGCGGGAAGGTCCTCGCCCGACAGCACCGTCACTCTGCCCGAGTGAAAGCCCGTGGTCAGATCGAGCGCCAGCACCGCCACGAGGAAGCCGGCCAGATAGCTCCCCGCATCGCCCAGATAGGCGCCAGCCCGCGGGTAATTGAACGGCAGGAATCCGGCCAGCGACCCGGCCAGGGCCGCGGCCATCATGCCGAGGCCAGTGGAGCCTGATGACGGCGAGGCCGCGACGCACACGCCTGCCGTCACGAGCGCCAGTCCCGCGGACAGGCCGTTCATGTTGTCGACCGCGTTCTGGGCGTTGATGATCGACAGCAGGAGGAAGATCAGCACGAGCAACGAGATGCATTCCGCGAGACCGGCCCGGCCGCCGAGCACTGGCGAGAGCCGGTCGGACAACAGGATCAGAACCGCCAGCGACTGGCCGAGGAACTTCGAACGGGCGCGAAGCCCGCCGTGTCTCTTGCGCAGATCATCCAGAAGTCCCACCAGCAGAACGATCAGCGCGCCCGCGCCGATTCGCCACCACCCTTGCGGCGGTAGCTGGCCGCCCGCCGCCAGACCGCACAGCAGGGCCAGCAGGAGCGCCACTCCTCCCAGCAGCGGCACCCCCTGCTCCTGCTGCTTCCTGGGTCCCGGAGGATCCAGCAGCCCCAGCCAGCGCGCCGCCCTGCAGCAGAGAGGAACCAGAACCAGCGCCGAAGCCAGGGAGAACAGCAAGGGCCGGAGAAACGCGGCGTCCATCGGTTCACTCCGGCCCGTCACAGATGGTCCGGACCGCTCGGCCCGGGCCGGCGCCGGCCTCCAGCAGCTTCCCGAGGCGACGGAAAGCGGCCAGGGTGCGCACGGTCCGACGGCGGTTCGGGTCCAGATCCCGGTCGACCCGCCAGAAGCCTTTTGGGTCAAAGGACCTCGTCAGCCGGGCCGACTTCAGGGCTGCGACCGCATGGTCGCAGTCCTTGAGCAGAAGCGCGAGGTCTTCCTCGTCCAGGCCGTACAGCCAGGCAACCACCGCATCCAGGGAAGCCTGCAAGGAACGCCTTTCCTCCGGATCGAGCGCGACCCGCCGGGCCGCCGACCCGGCCGGCAGGCCGAACTGCATTTCCAGTTCGCGCCAGGATTCTTCGAACCACGGTCCGACCAGCGCCAGCCGCGCCGCGGCCAGCACCATGGCGTCCGTCACCGCCTGCGGGATCTCGCGCGGCAGGGGCAGCTCCTGGACCACGAACCAGTTGACGTGGTTCTGGCTCATCTTGAGCCGGAGCACCCGGTCGAGGGGGTAGGAAGAGAGGATCGGAAGCAAAGCCAGATCGGTCAGGAGGTCACCGCAAGTCAGGGTCGGCAGGGTGTTGCCGCACGGGAATCCGGGCACGAGAGCGGCGATCATCGTCCGCTCGTTGCACGCGTTCTGCACGTCCCGGAACGCCAGACGCGGAGCCAGGGATGCGGCACACCGGCGGCGCACATCCTCGATCCGCACCGCGAAGCGGCTGCGAATCCGCTTGGCCGGGAAAGGCAGGGCACGCCAGTCGGCCCGGGACCCCTTCCCGCCGACATACTCCGCCGCCGCGCAGTCGTACCGCTGGATCATCACCCCCTGATAAAGAGGAAGGGCCACCTCCGATTCACCCCGCACGAGGCGTCCCAGCCGATCGCGAGTCCAACCCTCCCGCTCCAGCCTGAGAGGATCGACGAACAATCGGGAGTGATTGGTCAGGTCGAACTCGCGGGCGTACCGGATTTCCTGGCGCTCTCCCAGCAGCACCGAATGCTCGAAGATCCGCTCCAGCAGCAGGAACTCCCTGGAACTCCCGATCTCGAGCAAGGCCCCGGCCCCCGGGCTGAACCGCCGCACCGCCTCCCTCGGATAGACGAAGGCGCTCGGCTCGGGATCCTGCCACTCCGCCGGATCGCTGCGCATGAACGCGGCCCGGATTTCCCGGGTCTCTCCCCCCTTCTTCACCACCACCGGGCCGAACTTGTAGCTGCGATGAATCTCGAACAGGCCGTCCCGATTCGCGAACTGGAAGAGCCAGCGCCAGTCGCAGGTCGAGAGGAGATGGGCGCGCAGGTCGGCCGCTCCGAGATCGAATCCCAACCCCGAGGGGAGGATCAGCCCCAGCCAGCCCCCCTCCCGGAGCAGGCGGAGTCCCCGCTCGAGGACGAGCTTGTAGGTATTGAGATCGCCGCGGCCCTGGTGCTCGAACCGGCCGCCTCCCCGGACCCAGGCCGAAAAGGTCCGATGCCAGAGGAGGTATCGCTCCCAGCGGGACGCGATCTCCGGCCGGCGCAGCAACTCTTCCGACCGCCGCTCCGCTTCCCGCCGCGCCAGCCGGCGGTACCCCGGGTCGAAGCGGGAGAAGAACTCCCTCGAGTTCGGCTTGACGATCTCCCAGGGCGGATTGCCGATGACCGCGTCGAAGCTCCCTTCCCGCCCCCGGCGGAGACCGTTTCCCACCCGGATCGTCCGGCTGACCGCCTCCAGCGGAAGCCGTGCGTCCCCCCCCTCGATCCAGAGAACGAGACGGGCCACCTCCACCGCCAGGGGATCCAGATCGAAGCCGTGCAGGCAGGAGATGGCCACGGCCCCGTCCAGCCCGGCCCCCTGCTCGCGATCCATCAGCAGACGGAGCGCCACCAGCAGGAAGGCCCCGCACCCCAGAGCCGGGTCGACGATCCTGAGCTGCCCGGCGTCTGGCGCCGAGAGGAGCGGACCGACCGTGCGTCTCGCGGTGGGCCCGGCCAGCCGTTCACTGGTGTAGAAGGCCCCTGCCTGCTTCCGGTCGATTTCGACCGGCAGCAGGACCCACCCTCGCGACGAGCGCCTCGGCTCGTGGCCGAGAAGCTGCTCGTAGAGAATTCCCAGTTCCTCCGGCGGGAATCCGGCCAGATCGCCCGGGAAGGCCTCGAGATCCGCTTCCCAGACCGGCTTCATCCCCCTGTCCCGGGCCAGACGCGCCGCGGCGGACCGCAGAACCCGGCTCACTGCCCGCCGGTACCACCTTCTAGTTCCTGGAGCGTCATGCTGATCGTGAAGCTGCCGCTCCACTGCTTCCAGAACGGGCGCGGGGCGCGGAACGATCCCGCTAGATGCCACCTTCCACCCCCGTCAAATGCGGTACCAGACGCTGATCTTGGCCGGGAACGCCTCGGGCTGGAAGATGATCGTCCTCTCGTTGTTGCGGTACGGCACGTCGGTCCGGATCTGCAGATCCCGCAGGCCTTCCAGACACTGGTACACCACGGCGCGCACCGGCCGCTCCAGCACGAGACTGTCCTCCGCCTCGAGTTCCAGCTCACCAAAAAGGTAGCGACGGGTCAGGGCCGAACCGGTCATCACCGTGCCGTCGCGACGGGCCAGCATCGAGGAGTAGACCAGCTCGTTGTCGTTCCTGGAGAGCGAGGGAGAAATATCGAAGTGACTGGCATACCGCCCCTTCATTTCGTCCCGCAGCTTGTTGACCACGTGCCGGAGGGGATACTCCAACGCCCTGCGGGTGTTGCCCGCCTTCCGCTCCAGATTGGCCAGGTAGAGCCGAAAGCGCAGGTCGTTGCGATTGTCCCGGTAGAACGCCATGACCCGCTGCTTGAAGGACGGCCGGTCCTTCGGCGTGGCGGCGTAGTTTCCGGGGGCCAGCGAGGTCCATTTCGGAATCTTGACCTGATCGACGAAGCCGTTCTCCCTGCGGCCGAAGTAGATCAGGCTCCCGCCACCCGCCTCTCCACCATATGAGATGTTGATCGGCTGCTTCTTCCCCCTCAGCAGGACGACATAATCGCGCCGCTCCACCCGCACCATGCCGGAATCCTCATAGGTGCGGATGCCGGTGGTCGGAGGCTCCTCCAGATCGGTCGGAATCTCCGTGCCGAGCCGGGCCAGCCAGGCCACGTAGCCGTTCCAGACATCCCGGCACTGGAAATTCTGCTCATCACCCCGGTGGGAGTGGATTCCGCCATCCTCCGGGTCGACATGCGCCTGCAGCTGACGCCAGGCCAGCTCGGCCACGAACGGCCCTCTTGGATCCTCTCTCGGTGGCTTGGCCTCCAGCAGGGCATGAATGTCGAAGGGGTGGCTCGCCACCTCGTAGCTCGACTCCCAGTACCACTGACGCGCCTCGTTGCAGAGCTGCTTGCGCCCTTCCCGGCCGTAGAGCGCGCACAGGAATTCCTGCGCGCCGCTCATGAACTCCCCGACCACGTCCTCGTACCCTTCGTCGAGGCACTCGTAGATGTAGGCGATGAAGCTCAAGTGCCGGGAGTGGTTGTAGACCGAGATGTCGGACAGCCCCACATGCTCGCCCTTCTTCTCGGGATCCGGGAGGTGCGGCAGCGAGCCATCAGCGTGAGCGCTTGCGACCACCGTGCGCACCGCCTCCCGGGCTCTCTCCCCGTACCTCGGTCGTGACAGCGCCCTCGAGGCCCGGGCCAGCCCGGTGGCGCCCCACAGCCGCTCGCAGGGCAGGTCCCCGTCGAGCACCGCCGCCATCAGGAAACTGTCGCACACGTTGCCGATGGCGTCGACGAACCGCGCCCGTTCCGCCTTGGTAAACAGCTCGGGGACCCGTTCCAGCACCTCGGACAGCACGTCGCAGCAGGCGCCCGAGTCGATCAGATCGCTGGAGGCGTTGCGCCGATCCTGTCCCCCCGGAAAGAAGACCGTCTTGCCGCTCTCCGGCACCTCACGCGCCATGAGCAGCGTCCGCAGCGCCCGACGCCGGATCCTGTCCCGGTACAACTTCTCGCCCGTCGCTTCCAGCAAGGCAAGGTCGATCGAGGCGGAGTAGACCACCCGCCCGGTGTGCTCGAGTCCGTGCCGCGGGCAGACCACGCTCCCGTCCGCCGCCTCCCGGCCCGCGAAAAAGGACGAAACCCCGCGAAGCAGCTCGATTCTGTCTTGCTTCCTTTCGGACATGCTCACTTCTCAATCTCTGATCACCGTTCTACCAGGGAGAACGGCCGCTTCAACAGGCGAAAGGCTCGCATGAGCGAGTCCGGAGCAGCCGCCGGTACAGCTCGGCATGCTCCCGCACGACCCGGTCCAGACCGTGTCTCTCCAGCGCCCGCTGCCTCCCCGCGAGGCCGAGCCTCCTCGCCAGCTGGAGATCCGACAGCACCCGGCCGAGGGCGAAGGCCAGCGAACCAATGTCCCCGTCCGGCACGAGCAGACCGGTCTTGCCCGGCAGTACCAGTTCGGGGACGCCGCCCACCGCAGTCGCCACGACCGGGACTCCGGCCGCCATCGCTTCGATGAGAGCCAGCGGCATCCCCTCCCGCCGGGAGGAGAGCGCCACCAGATCGGCCGCGGGAAGGACGGCCGGCAGATCATCACGGAAACCGTGAAACCGGACCGCGACTCCTTCGCGCAGCTTTGAAGCTCTCCGCTCCAGGTCTTTTCTCAAGGGGCCGTCACCCAGCAGATGGACCTCCACCGGGAGCACCGCCGCGGGCAGCCTGTCCAGCGCGTCGAACAGCAGGCGATGCTGCTTGATCGGCGCCAGCCGGGCGGGGACCAGGATCAGTCGCGCCCTGTCGTCCGCGCCCAGCCGCAGCCGCCCCGCCTGCCGGAGCGCCGCATCCGGCGGGCGAAACGGCGCGAGATCGATGCCGTTCTCGATCACCTCGAACAACTCGGGGCCCGCGAGCGCGTGTGTCTCCGAGAGTTCCTTCGCGTCGCTTGCCGACACCGCGACCAGACAATCCGTGGACCGGGCCAACCGCCGTTCCAGCTGCCGGAACAGGAGCGAAACAACCTTCGGGAAGTAGCTGTCGAGCACATGCCCATGGAAGGTATGAACGACAATTGGCCTTGCCTTCAACCCGAGCGCCGCCCTGCGACCGAGGGCGCCCGCCTTGGCGGCGTGGGTGTGGACGATGTGCGGCCTGAACTCCTCGAGGATCTTCCTGAGCAACCGGAGCGCCCGCAGGTCGGACCAGCCGAGACTGCGGCGCAGCCCGGGAAGCCGCACCACCGCGGGCTCGTCCCTTGGTATCAGTTCCCCTTCCCGCTCGCCCGGGTGCCCGACGATCAACAGCGTCTCGAACCCTTCCGCCGCCAGGTGGCGAGTCAGATGCAACACCGTGCGCGTGGGTCCACCCACGTTGGAACGACCCAGAATGCGTGCGATCCGGATCGTCATGTCCCGTCTCGATCCACAAACCTCCGAAACCAGTGCTCCAGGACCAACATCGACCAGAGGTAGGCGGACCAATCCTCCTTGCCCGAGCGGTGCCTCTCGATCAACTCCCTGGCGGCTCCCTGCCGGAACAGGCGCCGCTCTTCGAGACGGGGCTGAAGCAGCGTCTGTTCCATCATCTCGAGCATCGGTCCGCGCATCCACGCGCAAAGTGGCACGCCGAAGCCGCGCTTCTCGCCACGGGCCACCTCCCGCGGCAGCTTCTCCTCCGCCAGCCGCCGGAGCAGGAGCTTCGGTCTCCTCCTTGAGAGCAGCAGCCTCTCTGGGATCGTGGCGGCCAGCTCCACCAGGCGATGATCGAGCAGCGGAGCCCGCACTTCCAGGCCGCACGACATGGCGGCGATGTCGGTCTTCACCAGCAGGTCGTCCGGGAGATACCGCGCTTGGTCGTGATGGAGCGCCCGGCGCAGTTCCGGACCGGGTCCGGACATCCAGTGGTTCAGCGCTTCCTGTTCCGGGTTGATCGCCGCCTTCTCCAGCAGGTCAGGGTGCAGGAACCGCGCTCTCTGCGGCGCGCGGAAGAAGCTGCTCCAGTAGAGCGACGCCTCCCCGGGAGGGAGTCCCAGCCCGGAGCAGAAGCGGCGCACCGATCCGAAGGAGGTCCGGCCGGCGGTGCCGTTGGACGCCTCTTTCAGCAGCCCGCGCAGCAGCCGTGTGAGGGGGCCCGGCAGGAAGCGTTCGAGCCGGGTCGCCAGGGCCAGCGACAGGTGGCGCCGGTACCCCGCGAACAGCTCGTCCCCCCCGTCACCTGAAAGGACGACCTTCACCCGCTGTCTCGCCGCCTCGGCCAGCAACAGGGTGGGATAGGCCGAGGAGTCCCCGAAAGGCTCGTCAAAGGCGGCCGCGACCTTCCTGGCCGCCGCCTCCGGGGCGGGTTGGATGAGAATCTCCCGCAGCGGCAGGTCGAATTTCCCGGCGGTCTGCCTGGCCCTCCGGCGTTCATCGAACGCCTCCTCGGAGAAGCCCGCGCAGAACGACTCCGGCCGGGAGCCACAGCCGGACGCCGCGGCGGCGATCAGTCCGGAGTCGATTCCGCCCGACAAGAAGAGACCGACCGGCACGTCGGCCTGGAGCTGCTCCCTGACCGACTCGGCAAGGACGCTCCAGACAGTCTCCTGCCACTCCGAGGGCGGGCGATCGTCCGGCTCGAGCCGTGGCTGTTCCCAGTAGCTCTTCAGCTCAACTCCGGTCTGATCGGCCAGCACGATCTGTCCGGGCAGGACCCGCCGCAGACCGGCGAAGGCCGAGCCGGGCGCCGGGACGTACCCAAACGTCAGAAAGCGGACCAGGGAGGCAGGGTCTGGCCGCACCGGGACGTCGAGACGGAGCGCCCGAGGCTCGGAGGCGAAACGAATCTGGCCACCGGTCTCCTCGAAGTAGAGCGGCTTCTGGCCCATCCGGTCCCGCGCCAGCAGCAGGCGCTGGCGCTCCCGGTCCACCAGCGCCAGCGCGAACATCCCCCGCAACCGGTTCGGGAAGAGATCGCCGTACTCGGTGTAGAGGCGCGGGATCAGCTCGGCGTCGCATCGGGAGCCGCAGTGGTGCCCCTTTCTTGTCAGGTCGGCGCGCAGCTCCTCGTGGTTGTAGATCTCGCCGTTCAGGACCGAGATGGCTGTCCCGCCGTCATTCTGATGCGGCTGCCGGCCCGCCGCCGACAGGTCGAGGACGGCGAGCCGCTTGCATCCGAGCGCGAACCGGCTCTCCGCGACGAGCCCCTCGTCGTCCGGCCCCCGATGGGCCAGAGAATCGAGCATCGCCTGGACCGATTCCCGGTCGACCGCCCCCTCTCCGGTCGAGAATGCGCCGGCGATTCCGCACATCAGCCGGACTTCAGACCGTTCCGGCCAGGGTCAGTGAATCCCGCAGCTCCGCGGCCAGGGCCCGGATCGAGCTGTCGATTCCTCGCCTCGGCCCAAGCTCCACCAGCGATCCAAGCCGGCTCAGGTCCGGCACCCGCCGCTGGACCTCGACACCTCCCCGGCTGGAGGGGTGCCGCACGTGCGCGATCTCCGAACGAGAGCCGACCAGCTCCACCACCCGCTCCGCGAGTTCGCGCATCGACCACTCCTCGGTGCCGCCCACGTTGAGGGCGTCGACCGGAAACGACTCCATGCGCACCAGGCCGGCCAGCAGCCGCGCGAGGTCACGGACATCCAGGAAGGTCCTGCGTTGCTGCCCACTGCCATGCACTTCGAGCGGCCGCCCCAGGAGGGCGCTCTTGCAGAAACCCGGCAGCACCGCGCCACCTTCATCCCCCTGGCGGGGACCGACCACGTTGAACGGCCTCAGGGTCAGGACGCGCGCCCCCTCCCGGGCCGCTTCCCGGGCCATGCGATCCGCCTCCAGCTTCGCCTGAGCGTAGGCGAGGCGCGGAGCAACCCCCGCGATGCGGGAGAGAACGTCCTCCTCACGAATCGGACAGGGCGGCGAGAAACCGTACACTTCGGATGACGAGACCATCAGCAGCGGCACCTGACGCTTCCGGGCGTGCTCCAGCACGCTGCTGGATCCCTCCGCGATCACCCGCCTCGCGCCTGCTGGATCCCGGGCCACACGATCCACGCCAACCGCCGCGGCCAGGTGGACCACCCGGTCCGTGCCCGCCACCAGTTTCTCGATCCGATCCGGCTCCAGCACCGAGCCCCGCACGAAGCGAATCTGCTTCGCGCAGCCACTCAGGTGAGACAGAGATCCGGTGGAGAGATCATCGAGGACCGTGACGGAACCACCCAGTTCCACCAGCCGATCGGCCAGGTGCGATCCAATGAAGCCCGCGCCCCCTGTCAACAGAATCCGCACTTTCAGCCTCCAGCTACCCAGACGTCCTGTCAGTCAGGACGGCCGACACCGCCATCCCTTCCTCCGATTTCCGGCAAACGAAACAGATCGTAGGGATCTGCGCCATAAGTTCTTCCCAGTTTGGCGCTCGAACAGGGCGGGAGAAGCGTCCTCCGTCCTTCCTCGGCGAGCCCTGAAGCTGTTGCACCCTGCGCCTGGTGGTGCCGGCCGAACCCGCGGCACGGACGACGGGCGGTGCTCGCTTGTGCAACACTCGCCTGAAGAGACAGATCTCGCCGGCGGGCAGATCGATTCTGAATCTGGAATACAGCGACCTGCGAGGGCAGGATCCCCCATCCTCCGAGTCTCGGGTGTATATGTTCTGGATGAGAGCAGGGTGAATTTCGCTTTTTCTCGGAATCTCCCCAATTCCTGAGACCGAGTCGCTCTCGGCGGCATACCGGATGCGTGTGTGTTTGCCCGGCTTCCCTGAAATGGAGCAGGCGAGCGAGTTTGCGTTGGCCCCACCTTCAGTGAGAAGGGGTGCTGCCCAAGATTTGAGAAATGGAAAGAACGGGAGTTGCATCCTTGATCGATCTAGATGCGGTTGCCGTGGCGGCGAACGAACTGGCTCCCCTTCCCATGACAGCGTCGCGCCTGGCGGCCATCCTGGGACGGGAGAGAATCGATGCCGGCGAGATCACCGAGGTCGTCTCGTTCGACCCTACTTTCCGCGGAATAGGTCGGGGAGGTTTTCGGCGGGCGGCGGGGTCCACAACCACTGCGGCGGCGGCCGATTCGCGTGGCCTCGGCCGTCTAGCAGTTCC
>JAZDLC010000461.1:0-11955 GCA_043802345.1 Planctomycetota bacterium
GGCGGGGGCGGCGGAGGCGGCCCGTAGGCCACCGGTGGACGGTAGTAGCCGTCGTGGTCATATGGCACGTTGCTCGCGTGCTGCCGGGCGTACTCCCTGCGGCGATCGACGCCATTGCCGATCAACCCGCCGGTCAGCATGCCGAAGCCGGCGCCGATCAGGGCCCCGGCGCCGTGGCTCTTCCCAGCCATCTCGGCGACCATCAATCCCGTGCCCGCGCCAAAGGCGGCGCCGGTCAGCATGCCCGTCTGGGTCGCGGTCCTGCAGCCGACGAGCGCGCTGGAGATCAGCAGGACCAGTAGGATCGAATACCTGGTATTCATCGTTTCGGCTCCATGGCGAACCCATGCTGATACGGACGGAGTGGGCCCGGGCCGCGGAGATCCGGACCTCCTGAGAGAAAAAGATAGCATGAAACGCTACGGAATGCGGGACCTGATCGCCTCGATGGCGGTCCGTCGGGCCGCGGAATCCTCCTCTGGATCGTACGGTGAAACATCGCCGATCCGGCGGCTCAGGGCGACCATGGCGAGCAGACGAACCTGAAGCTCGCCATGGTCCAGAAACGGGAGCAGGAGCCGGGGGTCGATCCTTTTTTCCGTGCCTGCCGCCTCGATGGCCCGATCGGGCGACTCTGCTCCGGAAATCCCCATGTCGAGGATCCGGCGGATCTCTCCCGGGTCCATGGTCGGAGGCGCCGCCTGGAGCTGTGGGACGGAAACCCCTGCACCGGTCAGCCGCGCGGCCGCCTCCAGGTCACCGGGTGAGAGCGACAGGGCCCTGCTCCAGAGTTCAATGCGCCGCACGGGGTCGCAGCGCGCTTCGAGCAGCAGCCGCTTCGATCCACTCGACTTTCGCAGCGCGCTCTTGAATTCCTCCCTCTCCTCAACCTCCATTCGCGAGAGATCGAGCAGCCCGCCGATCTCCCGCCGGATGCCGCTCAAGAAGCGCGCGTTCTCGGCCGAATTCTCCAGCGCGAGACGATCCGGCCGCGCCAGCTCGAGAGCGACCAACGGTCGATCGTCGCTCATGATGGGGGCGCCGGCCGTGGCCCGCAGCAGCCCCTCCCGGTCCGTCACGAAGGAGGCCAGGATCGGCGCCACCCCTTCCATGTTGGCCTGCCGCAGGTCGCTGCTCACCGTGCTGTTCGCGGCGCGCCGCGAGACCTCCGCCACATCGATTCCGCGCCGGGCCTCGGGCAGTCCGATCAACAGCGCCGATTGATCGAACAGGAACAGCCAGGTCCCGGGAAGCTCGGCCGCGAAGGTCCGCAGCAGGATCTTGAAGCCGTCTGGAGGAACCGAATTGAGCGGAATCCACTGGCACAACACGCCTCCCGACTTCAACCGGGACAGGCAGGCCCGGTAGAACTCGGTCGTATAGAAGTGCACGGCGGCAGGCGTGTTGGGCGGAAGCGGCTCCAGGGTGATCGCGTCGAATCGCCGGTTCGTGCCCTGGAGGAACGCCCTGCCGTCTCCCAGATGCACGTCGACCTTCTTTCCCAGGTCGGTTCTGTGCGGGACGCCTCGATTCGCGCCGTCGAACCAGGAGGCGAGGCCCATCACGGCGGAAGAGATCTCCGCCACATCAATCGACCGGACCTCCGGATGGACCGCCACGGAACCGACCGTGGTCCCGGTGCCGTAGGCGATCACGAGGACCTCCTCGGGCGATCGCGCCAGCAGCGCCGGAAGGTGACCCAGCATCCGCATGTAACCGTAGAGCGGCCCGGTGCAGGCCGCGAGGAAAGCGTTGGTGTAGAGAGCGCGCCCCCGACCCGCTCCCAGATCCACTACGCTGGCCACCAGATGGCGGTCCTCTGCCGTCGTGAGGACCGTTCTTCCCACGGCCGTGCTCTTCCTGAATTCCACCGAATGCTGCAGGAGCGGCTCGGACCGCGGGGACAGCAACAGCAGGGCCGCCGCCGCGAGCGCCGCGAACCCCAGGACTCGCGGGCGGCCGCCCTTCTCCACGACCAGCAGGGCGGACAGGACCAGGGCCAGGCCGCAGCCGACCACAGCCGCGCGCAGGGAAATCCACTGCCCGGCGGAGAACGCCACCACGAGCACACCGGCCGCCGAGCCCAGGGAGGACCAGCCGTACGCGCGGCCCGCCGTCTCGGCGGGAGTGGACTTGAGCGCCCGGATGACCAGGGGCAGGACCGCTCCCGCTCCAGCGGTCGCGGGGAGAGCCAGCAGGACGGCCAGACCGAAGGAGGTCAACAGCTCCATTCCCGACTCGTACCCGCCGCCGAGCGGACGCGGCAGAAGGCGCATGCCTCCGGCCAGATGCGGCAGCACCACAAGGGATGACCAGACGCCGAGGGAACCGCACAGCAGGCACCAGGCCGCGGCGCGCCCCCCACCGCCCCTGCGAGCCAGCATGCCCCCCACCGCCGCGCCCAGCGAGGTTCCCAGCAGAATCCCGGCCAGGACCGCCGAGAGGGCCCCCACCAGTCCCGGCACGAAGAAGAGCAGCAGCCGGGTGTACAGCAACTCCATCCCGAGCACGGCCCCGCCGACCACGGCGAGACCCAGCAGCATCCTGCGCCCTCCGGCCCGGCCCCGTTCCGGTTCCAGGGTCGTCTCCAGGGGCAAGACTCCCGGCCAGCCACTCCGGGTCAAGGCCAGGAGGCCGTTCAAAAGGGCCGCGAATGCCAGCATCTCGGCGGTCCTGCCGAGCCCGGCCAGGCGGTAGAGAATGAAGCCGGACACCAGGCTGCCGATCACAGCTCCCAGGGTCTCCAGCGAGTAGGCCGATCCGGCGCGCCCTCCACCGTACAGCGCGACCAGCGCGGGAAAGCTGAACCCTGCCGCCACCGCGGGCAGGAACAGCAGCAGCATGGTCGCAGGAAGACGCACGCACAGGCCGCTGGTGGTGGCGTCCGGCAGGAGCGGCAGCAGCAGATCCACCAGAAAGATCAGGAAGGCCTGGGCGATCTGGGCCAGGCCGAACATCCGGTAGGGACGGGAAGAGAGCGCCCTGGACCGTCGCGCCCGGAAGGCACCAAAGGTCAATCCCAGCAGGTGGCTGCAGAGGACCGCCGCCACGATCATCCCGGTGTTTCCCAGGAGCAGCTCGGACCGGCGAGTAAAGACGATCTCCGCGCCGAGCGCGGAGAAGCCGGCAAGCAGCGCGAGTAGCGGCCTCATCCTCCTCCATCCCCGGACTGCTGTCTTGTCTCGTCCGCCATCCGCTGCAGCGCTCTCCTGGCCAGCACGCCCCAGAGTGGATCGTCCACCAGCGGTGTGGCGATCCGGGCCGCGCTCGCGCGGTCTCCCTCGAGCGCCTTCCAGATCGCATGGACAAGGGTCGGAAGCTCGATCCTCGAAGAGGAGTACGCCCTCTGCAAGGCGACGCGGGCGGCTTCCTCGTCACCGACCAGGTACTGGGTGATCCCGAGGAGCACCATGCTCGTGGCTGCGGCCTCCTCCTGATCCCCCAGCGGAGCGAGCAGTTCGACCGCGGCGCTTTCTTCCCCGAGCAACAGCTTCGCCAGCGCCAGGTTCTCCAGACCACGCCTGTTGCCGGGATTGATGCTGAGCAGAAAGGTGGCGAACGCGGCTGTCTCCCCGAGGCGCCGTTCCTGGATCATCCGGTACGAGAGGTCGGCGGCAGCCTCGTTGAGAACGGTATGGGTCGGCTCGAAACGCAGGCCGGTCAAGTAGTACTCACCTTCCTTCCGTTCCAACCGGACCCGATCCTGTCCGGGCTGCCAGCGCCTCAGATTGCAGTACAGGCCCAGCAGATACTGGGTCAGTGCGCTCGAGCGGATGTTCAGGGTCCGCTCCAGATCGGCCCGGCGCTCCGCCTCGGGGATCGTGGAAAGATCCAGATAGACACCGATCGATCCCCCCAGTTGCAGGGCCAGGTTGTTCAGGTTCAACAGCGCCAGGATTTCCTCCGATTCCGGAGTGCGAGCAGCCCGGTACTCCACGATCGGCCGGTCACGCGTGTTCAACAGGTCCGATTCACCCGGCACCCGGCCCGAGGGAAAGGTTGCTTCGATGGTGTACTGGTCCCCGAAGTAGAGCTCGAACAGGTCGCCGGAGCTGGTCAAGTTGACCGCCTGATACGCCTCTGCAAACCGCGACTTCTGGAACAGCGCGTCCAGCCGGGAGGGTTCGAGCAGCAGAGCCTCCACGCTGCCGATCAGCCCGACCACGGGTTTGCTGGTGACAGGCTCCTCCAGCAAGATCCAGGTCTGGGGAAACACCGAGCTGAAGGTCCGGGCCACCAAGCCGAAGTCCTCCCAGGAGAGCTGATACAGCGGCACCCACTGGCAGAAGATCCCCCCTGGCGCCAGCCGTTCGCGAACCGCCTCGAAGTGCTCCGTGCTGTAGAGCGCGCCGGCGCCGTCCAGCCATGGGAAGAAGAGGTCTCCCACGACCAGGTCGAACCGCTTGCGCGCGGCGCGCACAAACGTCACCGCATCCTCCCGGTGGAAACGGACCTCCGGACGGAGCAGCAGGTTGCCGGAGCCGCTGTCGAAAAAGGGGAGTAGCTCCACCACGGAATCGACCAGTTCCACCGCGTCCACGTTGCGCAATCCCGCGTCCAGCAGGCCGGAGATCGTGGCGCCGGTTCCCACACCGAGCACGAGGGCGCTGGTCGGTGCGCGATGGAGCGCCGCGGGCAACAGTCCTTGCTTCCTTTCCTGGACCAGGGCGCCGGCTCCGCCGCCCTGGAGGGTGGTGCGGTTGATGAAGAGGACCGGGCGATTCTCCGCCGGCGACTCCATCACGGCCACGTTGGCCACCGGACCTTCCCGGAAGGCGACGAGCTGCCGGAAAAACGGGTGGGCTGGAAGCGGTCGCAGATCGAACGGCAGCAGAACCGCCGGAACCACCACGGCGCCGGCGAGCGCGACCAGCCAGGAACGCGGACCGCGGGCCACCAGCACCGCGCCCACGACCGCAAGCAAGCCGGCGAGCAGCAGGCTGGTACGGACTCCCAGATTCGGGATGCAGACGAACCCCACGAGCAGCGCTGCCAGAACGCCTCCGATGGTGTTCGCCAGCGTGATCGCACCCACGTGCGAGCCTGGCCGGTTCGTCCCTGAGGGACGGGCGATCTGCAGCGAGAACACCATCCCCGAGGCGCACGCGGCGGGCAGGATCACCAGCGCCAGGCCCGCCTGTCTCCAGATTCCCCTGAGCGTATCGCCCCCGGCAAGAGCGCCCAGGTACACCAGCGCCGGACCGCTGGCCGCCGTGAGAATGCCGAGCCCGACCAGCGAAAGCGTCAGCCTGCCGGCCAGTCGCTCGGCCGGCGCCGCGAGACGGCTGCCCGCGGCCGCCCCACCCGCAATTCCCGCCAGGAAGACGATCAGCACCAGGGCGAACGAGTGCGCCGAACTGTGCAGGAACTGCATCAACAGCCGCGTGCCGAGCACTTCCAGTGCCAGCGCGGCCGCCCCGGCGCAGCAGGCCGAAAGCAGCAACTGCCTCATCTTCAGCCCTGCCGAACGAGCCGTGTCTCCTTCCCTCGGCCTCACCTCGACAACCACCGATCGTCCGAGGAGGAGCCCGATCAGGCCGGCCAGAATGGAGATCGCTCCGGCAACAAGCAGCGTGGCCCGCGTGCCGAGAGTCTCCAGCAGGATGAAGCCGGCCAGCAGTGCTCCCAGCACCGCGCCGAGAGTATTCGCTCCGTAGAGAAGTCCGGGGGTGCGGGCCGGGTCCGCGGTGGACCTCCCGGCCGAGACCAGGGCCGGCAAGGTTCCGCCCAGAGCCAGGCCCGGCAGCCCGACCACGATCCCCGCGCCCAGGAACAGGACGGCCCAGCGAGCTTCTCCGGTCTGAAAGACCGAACGGACGGCCATGCCCTCGCACAGGCCGACCAGGAAAGGAACCAGCAGGATCAGCCCGCCCCCCGCCGCGGCAAGCGATCCGAACAAGAGGACCGGGCGGCGAGATCGGTCGGCGACCCGGCCGAAGAGCAGGGCGCCCAGCGCCAGCGCGGCGAGGAAGGCCGCCACCACGACGGAGGCCGAGCGCACGGTCCCACCAAACAACCCGGTGAAGGCCCTGGTGGCCCCCAGTTCGAACGTAACTGCTCCAGCGCCGGAGAGGAGAAGAAGCGCTCCGCGTCCGATCGTTGAGATGCCCAAGTCCAAAGGCCTCCTGTCAATCTCGAGGCATCCCCAACGAATGCCTGGCTCAGCAGCGTAAAGGCATTCGGCCTGAGCTGGTAACCATTGGTCGCGCGGCAACCAACAGTTTGATCGCCTGCCCTGCGCTCGGCCGTTCGGGATCGCTCGCAAGGGCCGTCGCAGCACACCTCGGGCCGAACGGGAACAGCCTCTCAGCCGCCTCGCTCGGCGTTCCCCTGCTGGCGATAGGCGCGCTCCAGGGCGCTCTTGATCTCCTCCCATTCCGCGGTCTGGGTCTGTACCGACCGGCTCAGGTCGAGCGCGCCCGAGTAATGGGTGGTCCTGCGGATGATGTAGAGGGCGGCCTCCTGAACCTGTCGATGGACTTTGTTGTCCGAAAGCAGATCCAGGCAGCGCATGGCCACCGCGGGAGAGCCGATGTGGATCAGCCCCTCGACGACCGCCGACTCCACCGGCACGATGCGCAACTTGCGCAGCAGCCAATCCACATTGCGCTCTTCCACCATGCGGCGGACCACGATCTGCCTCGAGGAGTCCGCGCGCATCTGGAGCAGCTCGCGCAGCGCCTTGGAGAAACGGCTTCCCATCGTCATGCTGATCAGCTGGGTCACCACTTGACTGGTATCCTCCATGCGAGCGAACTCACCGCCGCCTGCCCGGGCGATCTCCTGCAGGGAACTCTCCGCCATCTCCTGCCGCGCGGGCTGCAGCTGGCCGCTGCCGGTGAAGATCGTGCTGATCACCGTGGACGACTTGCCCGACCGGGTCGCCGAACGGATTCTCATGCGCAGCTTCGCCATGTCCTCGGGGTGAGGCGGAGCGTCCGCCACGATCAGGATCACGCGGTGCGCGTCCTTGCGCCAGGGCAACTCGTCCAGCGCAAACTCCAGCGCATCCAGGATCGCCTCCGGCACGTCGCCTCCGCCACGCGCCTCGAGACCCTCCAGGAAGTTCAGGATCGCGTACCGGTCCGCGGAGATCGGCGTGGCCCGGGTGACGTACTGGTCGCCCTCATCCCGATAGGCAACGATCCCCAGCCGCGTGTTCGGGACCAGTGCCGAGAGATCGGTGATGATGCGGTCCACGGTGCGCTTCGCGGCTCGCAGGAACAACTCCATGCTGGCGGTGGTGTCGACAAGAAAGACCAGGTCAAGACCACGGCTTCGATACGACCTGAGATGTTCCTTCAGGGGGCCCGTCACGCCCTCCAGCCGAATCCCCTGCCCGCCGAAGCCCGCCGGCGCCGATCCGCCCCTTCCCATGCCAAGCCGGTTCGCATCTCCCATGCTGACCATGCTGATGGGAAGGTCCTCGAGAAACGGCAGGTCGTCCGGCTCTTCGGGGTCGTTCAGGACCACATCCGGCAGTTCCAACTCGATCTCCGGCTCCTCCGGAGGTGTCTTCAGCTCGTCCAGGTCCTCTGGATCGAGCAGCGCGCTGCTTCGCTCATCCACGTTCGCGAGGAGATAGCGGGAATGAAGGCCGTTCCCCTCATTCCAGACCATCTGATCGGCCCAGAGGAACAGCAGCAGGTGCACCACCAGCGACACACCCAGCCAAGGCATGCGTCTCAGCTCACGCCGGAAGTGAGCGTAGAACTCCTGCTCCAGGGAGAGCACGGCACCGCCGGTCGCGGTGACCGCCGGGGCAATGGTCCCCCGCTCGATCCTGAGCTGCAGTTCCCCGATCCGGATCAGCTCCCCCCCATGCAGCGAGGCCAGCTCCACTGGCCGCCCCTCGACCTGCAGCGCCCCTGATCGGTCCAGCAGGCGGAGTTCGACCGTCCGGCCCTTCTTCGTCAGCTGCACATGGAAGGGACGAATGGACCCGTGCGAGAACTGGATCCCGGAACGAGGATCGGAGCCGATGGTGATGGGACGGAGTATCGGCAGCGGCAAGGCGCGCTGATCCATGACGATTCGCCAGCCCTCCGGAGCCGAACGAGGCAGCCGAGTGCCGCTCCTCGAAACGGAACGATCCGGAGGACCCTTGGAAGCGCTCTTCGCCATACTATCCATGAATCGACAAAACAGGGTTCCAGCTAAACAGTTGCACCGGTGGGAAGCGCATTCCGTCAGCACGCGGCAATGGCAGGTATCGGTTCCTGAACATGACTATACCTGCCGCCGGCAGCCGCGTGACAGTCCGGCCGTCCCGGAAAGTCCCGCCCGAATGGGGGAACGGCCGGAGGAGCCCGCAAGCGCGCCGCACCGCCTACGAGCCCGTCCGGGCGGCCGCGAGCACGACCAACATGTCACGGACGGCCTGGTCCAGCCCGACCAACACGGCCCGGGAAACGATGCTATGGCCGATATTCAGGTCCTCGACACCCGGCAGAGCGGCCACCGCCCCCGTGTTCTGGTAGTTCAGACCATGCCCGGCGTGCACCGCCAGTCCCAGTTCGCGACCCTGGACCACCCCCCGCGCGAGGCACTCCAGCTCGCTCATGCGATCCCGCGGCAACCGGGCCTCCGCATACCGGCCGGTGTGCAGCTCGATGCCATCAGCGTCCACACCCCGAGAAGCCTCGATCTGCCGAGGAGAGGGGTCAATGAAGAGCGATACCACGCGACCCGCCTCCCGGAGCTCCTGCACCGCGTCCCGGATCTGCGAACTGCATCCGACCACGTCGAGGCCCCCTTCCGTGGTCAGCTCCTGGCGCTTCTCCGGTACCAGCGTCACTTGTTCAGGAGCGGTGCGTTTCGCAATGCTGATCATCTCCGCGGTGGCCGCCATCTCCAGGTTCAGCCGCGTGCGCACCGTCTGCCGCAGCAGCTCCAGATCCCGGTCGGAGATATGTCTGCGATCCTCCCGCAGGTGGATGGTGATGCCGGAAGCCCCCGCCAGCTCCACCAGGGAGGCCGCCTGCACGGGGTCCGGCTCGGCGCCCTGGCGCGCCTGTCGGACCGTTGCAACATGGTCGATATTGACCTGCAAGAGCGCCATGCTACCGCACCTCCTGAATCACGATCCATGGAGGGTTGAGTATAGTCAACCTGCGAGACACACCATGAAACGGAATCAACACGCCCCCAGGATCCTCGGCGGTCGCTATCGCGGACGCGCCCTGCACGTGCCGCCGGGCCTGGCCACTCGGCCGTTGAGGGCACTGGCACGCCGCTCCCTGTTCGACATCCTGCGCGTGGGCATTCCCGGCTGCAGGTTCCTCGATCTGTTCGCGGGAGCCGGCACGGTCGGACTGGAAGCGGCGTCACTCGGGGCCGGGCGGGTCGTCCTGGTCGAACGCCAGCGTGCCGCCCTTGCCGCTCTCGAACGATCCGTCCATGCGTTTGACGCCTCCGGCCTGGTCCGGATCGTTCCCATGGACGTCTCGGCCTTTGTGCGACAGGAGGTCACCGAGCCCTTCGACATCATCTTCCTGGGGCCGCCGTACGCTCTCTACGAGGGTTCCGAGCGGGAGCTTCTCGACGGCGTCCTGGACCGCGTCAGAGCCTGGCTGGCGCCTCGGGGGACCCTCGTGCTCGAGCATCCCGCTCGCCTCCAGCAACCGACAGTTTCAGCTCTAACTTTAGTCGAATCTCGCACATACAGCGAAACGTGCCTGAGCTTTTTTAGGGTGCCGGGGGGGCAGATTCCTCAAGGCTAGATCGAGACCTGTCGATCTAGGTACAACGCCGACGTACAAAACTTGGATGATGCCGGCCGCGGACAAGGAGGTTGACCAAGGAAACCAGACCGAGCGACTGACAACTGATCTCACTCGAGCCCAACAACTGATTGAGCACCTACTGGAGAGACACCTGTGAAAAGCTCGAGAATCGCGGAGATCCTGTTTGGGATCCCCGACCTGCCGATCTCGCGGGCAGAGCTAATTGAAAAAATCAAGAAGGCTGTGGACGACGACTCCTACATTACTGAGGAGCGGTTGAACACGGCATTCGAACTGATGCTGGAAGAGATCCAGTCTGAGTCATGATCTACTTCCCAATCCGGTCGAACCGTCTTTCCAGGAGGATGACGATGAGAGCAAAAATTTTGGCGGCGATGCTGGTGGTACTGGGAACAGGATTCACGGCGCAGGCCGCCGATGACGCGGTCGTTCCGGCGAACCTGAACGACGTGCGCGCGCAGCCGAGGACCTACCTCAAGAGCGTGTTCGAGTTCGAAGGGCGTTTTTCGAATCACGGGGAGATCTTCCAGGTCTTCTTCACAAAGTTCGATGATCACCTGTACACCAACTTCGCGGCCTGGGACGTGCGCAACAACCTCGCCGACTTTGATCAGTACTCTGACCGGTGTGCCCTCCTCTATCTGAATCGCCACAGCGGCGAGCAGATGGAGATCCTCTTCAATCTGGCCAAGTACCAGAGGTTCCGCGCGACAGCGAGGGTCGAGAGCATCTTCGGCAACCGGGCCTTCATCGAGGTGATCGACATCGTCGCGCTGGACAGGCGCCTCACACCGTGTGCTCACGCGAAGAAGGCTCTGACTCAGCAGTGCACCGGAGGATGTGCCGGAGGATGCACCGGAGGATGTGCCGGAGGATGCACCGGGTGTGCTGGAGGATGTACCGGAGGGGTGGCAGTTCTCGAGCATTCCGACGGTCGACCGGATGCTCCAGTGGCCAGCGCACCCACCCTCTCGGACAGCGCGGTCCTGGAGGAGAGCGACGCCGAAAACCTGGTCGTCGCCGACACAGAGTAGGCATCCGAGCAGGAATCCTGACCTCCAGCGGGTATTCTGGGGCTCCCGGCGTCATGCGATCCGGGGGCCTCATGACATTCCCGGTTGGTGGCGGATGCTCATCGAACTTGAAATCGAGAACCTGGCGCTGATCCGCGCTGCCCGGATCCAGTTCGCGCCCGGCCTGAACGTGTTGACGGGCGAGACCGGCGCGGGGAAGTCGCTGGTCCTGAGGGCCCTGGAGCTGATTCGCGGCGGGCGCTTCGAGAAGTCGCAGATCCGGCACGGCTCCGAATCGAGCAGGGTCTCGGCGTTGTTTCGCGTCCCCCCCGCCCACCAGGACCGGATCCGCGGGGTCATCGAGCCGCTCGACCTGGACGGGGGCCAGCTCCTGATCACCCGGACCGCGTCCAGATCGACCGAGGGCCGGCTCTACCTGAACGGGACCCTGGCACCGCTGGCCACGCTCCGGGCGCTGGCTCCCCATCTGATCGACATCGTGGGACAGGGAGAGGCCCGCCTGCTTGCCGAGGCCGACCACCGCACGGCCCTGCTCGACCTGTACGGGGGTCTCACCGGGCGGCAAATCGACTTCGCCGGGGCGAGGGGGGCCGCGCTCGACTTGCGGAACCGTCGGGACCGCCTTCAGGCGAGCGCCCGGGAGCGTCTCAGGAGGCTGGAGTTCCTCCGGTTCGAGCGCACGGAAATCGATCGGGTCGCGCCGGAGGCGGGCGAGCTGGACCGGCTGGAGCGGGAACTCTCCGTGCTGGAGGCCGCCGACCAGCTCCGGACCCTGATCGGCAGCGCCCTGTCCCGGTTGTATGAGGCGGACGATTCGGTCAACGACCAGGTCGGAAGGCTGCTGCGGGAGATGTCGGGTCTGGACCGCGGCGCCCTCGAGCTGCTCTCACCGG
Source organism: Planctomycetota bacterium (assembly GCA_043802345.1). GTDB lineage: Bacteria > Planctomycetota > B15-G4 > B15-G4 > JADJEK01 > JAZDLC01. The sequence continues at coordinate 11,674 of JAZDLC010000461.1, forward strand.
CGCACACCGCCCTCGATCGGGCGGCTCGAGAGGTCGAGGAGGCCGTGGCCGTGCTGCGTTCGGCGGCCGACGGCATCTCGGACGATCCGAGGCGCGCAGGACAGGTCAGCGACAGACTGGACGCGCTCCGCAGGCTGCTGGATCGCTTCGGACCGGGAGAGCAGGATCTCTTCGATCACCGCTCCAGGGTCGAGACACAGATCGAGGAACTCGAGGCGGAACAGGACGACACCGCAACCCTGGATGAGAAGTTCGTAAAGGCCAGGGAGTTGGCCGCGCGCC
>JAZDLC010000462.1:0-2270 GCA_043802345.1 Planctomycetota bacterium
GGAACCAGGGCCTCGTCCGCCGCGGTCAGGGCATTGACCGCCAGCAGACCGAGCGACGGAGCGCAATCGATCAGCACGTAGTCGTACGGCTCGGCGCCGTGCAGACTGGCCTGGGCGATCCGGTCGCGCAAGATCGCCTCCCGGCCGATCTCAGCCGCCAGCTCCAGTTCCACTCCCGCCAGGTCACCCGAAGACGGAACCAGGAACAGGTTCTCCTGCGCGGTGGGAACCGCCAGGTCGGCGAGAGTGCTGGAGGCGCGCAGCAGCTCGTATGCGGTCGGCCGGTCCCCGTCGGCATCGGCCTGGAGGTGGCTGGTCAGGTTGGCCTGCGGATCAAAGTCGATCAGGAGCACGCGCTTCCCCAGCCGGGCAAGCCCCGCACCCAGATTGACCGTGGTGGTGGTCTTGCCGACCCCACCCTTCTGATTGATGACCGCGATTGTGAGCAACGCGCCCCCCTGCTGGATCCTGTCGACGGAATCTCTGGCCAATCGTCTGGTCTCCATTCTGTAGAGTGGTCCGGATGGTTTCAAACGTCGAAAGTGGCCCGGACGGTAACAGGTTGTTCGCGGCAGCCCTCAAGAGTCTGGAAATGGGCGATTCCGGCAAGGCGCTGCGAATCCTGTTCGACCTGTTCAGAGTCGAACCGTTGCACTCCGAAGGACTGAAGACCGCCGCGCGCCTCTCTTCGGCGTTCGGTTCGTCGCGGGAAGCCGAGCTATTCCTTGGCGTGGCGGAGGACCCGAGGGATCCGCAGTTCCTGTTCGAACTGGGGTACGTTTTCGTGGACTTGGGCTTCCCGGGCGTGGGGGCCAACTACCTGGCCGCCTGCTCTCACGAGCGGCCCGAGGATCACCGGGTCCGCCAGGAGCTCGCCTACGCCCTGTTTCGCGGCGGCGACTACCGGGCCGCCACCGAGATCCTCAAGCCGTTGGCCGCCAACCAGCAGCTAGGGGGTCCGGAGAAATTCGCCGCCCGGCTGCTTCTCGTGGAGAGCCTGGTCCACGCCGGCGAGACCGCCCGGGCGCAGCGGATCTTCGAACTCCTCGACCCGGGCGACGGCGACTCTCATGCCGAGACCCAACTCGACGCGCTGGCCTCGCTGCTGGCCCGCGCGGCCCTGCTGGGGGGAGGCTCTGACCGCGGGCCCAGGGGCTGGCACTTCATCGAACATGGCGGCGTCGTGCTCCACATTCCCAGGGACGATCCGTTCACCCTGCCCCTGGGGACGGTCGGAGTCGACTTCCTCGCCGGCATGTTGCGCCGCCTGGCCGGACTTCTGGCTGCGCTCGACATGACTCCTTTCGTGGTCCAGGCTCTCTCACCCGCCTCGGCTCCCCTGGCCTCCGGCTTTGCCGGGATCGTCGGCGCCGAGGTCGAGCCGTGCTCCGGGGATTCACCGGGCAAGACGCTCATCATGAGCTGCAACCTTGCCGAGGCGGAACCTCATCTCAAAGAGCTCCGCAACCATGAAGAGGGTGTCGACCTGTTCACGCTCTCCGTCGACCCAAGGATCGAGTCGTCGCTGGCGCCCGAGATCATCGGCCAGTTCGCCGCCGGTCTCGCGCCCCCCTCGGAGAACGGCAAGACCGAGATTCTCGACCAACTGGTCGCCGCCCTCTCGCGCCCCCAGGAAGACCGGACCGACATCCACACCCTGATCGACTACTACATGCCGCTGAAGGGGATGCTGATCCTGGGCAACCACGACGCGAACCCGGCCCGCCGGGTACTGACGCCGTGGCATGTTCATTAGTGGGGGTGTGAGCGCGGGCAGGGGCCATGGCGGGACCGTGCCCGACTTGCTCGCCGGGTCATCGAAGAATCGTGACCGAAATCGAAATCGGGATCGATTGGATGCACCCTCCGAGTGGCGTGAGACCAATCGATTTCGATTTCGATTCCTACGCGCCGCGAAGAAGTCGCAGGCAGACACCACCAGCAGCACCCGCTACGCCCCGAACTGCAGCCGGTGCAGCACGCTGTACAGACCGTGCTTCTCGAGCAACTCCCGGTGGCTCCCCTGCTCCCGGATCTGCCCGCGATGAAGGACCAGGATCCGGTCGGCCCGCCGGATGGTCGAGAGGCGGTGGGCCACCACGATCGAGGTCCGGCCCTGCAGCAGCTTCAGAGTGGCTGCCTGGATGTCGGCTTCCGTCACCGGATCGATGTTGGCGGTCGCCTCGTCGAGCACCAGGATCGCCGGCTGGACCGCCAGCGCCCTGGCGAAGGAGATGATCTGGCGCTCGCCCGCGGACAGGTTGGAGCCC
>JAZDLC010000463.1:0-18573 GCA_043802345.1 Planctomycetota bacterium
CTCGCCTTCCCCGCCAGCAGGACGCCCTCCGTTCGTCGCGCCCGGAGCGCACACGTGCCATCCCAGGTCCTGGCCCGCCCAGGAAGCACGCCCGAGAGCCACCCACAACCCTCACCCCAACCCTGGACCGAAGCCGCTCACACGAATCCCCGGCGAATCGCAAACCACCAAAGTCCCAAGTGCTCCCGCGCACGCGCACGCGTACGAGTACGGGTACGGGTACGGGAGAATCTGCGCGTACCGCGGAGAATTCGCAGGCAAGTAGCACGAAGAGGCTGCCGGCCCGGCCTTCAGTCGGCCTTCAACTGGCCCTCGATCACGAGCCCCGTCACCCCGTCAGCGGGAATACGAACCCGGGCCTCGTAGCTGGAGTACTCCTCGGTCGCCTCATCCCAGCAACCGACTTGCACCGTCCAGTTGCCGGGTGCGAGCTTGTCGGTCCGGAACGACAGGTCGTCACCCGTGGCGCTCACCCCGACCGACTGCTCCGTCCCCTCCTTGAGGAAGTTCATCCAAACCCAGTCCGGCGCATCCACCCCCTGCAATACGACCTTCCCGGTCACGACGATGGCGGCGTCGAGGCGGATGAGCACAGGTGAGGGCTCGCCGCCCACCGGCACCCGGATCGGCCCGACCGATCCATCCGTGTACCCCTCGGCTTCGGCCAGGACCATGAACTCGCCGGCGGGCAGCATGGTGATTTCGAATGCGCCCGTCTTGTCGGTCTGCGCGCGGTGTTCCGATTCACCCTCGGCCGGCTCGGGCTTTCCGTCATCGTCGTCAGAGCCGCCCCACAACCCGCCACCGCCGCCACCCTCGGTTCGGACCGTGACGGAGCAGCCGGCCAGGGGCGTTCCGCCGGCGCTCGTAACCACCCGTCCCCGAAGCCCCCCGGTCTGGAGATTGATGGTCACATGCCGGCTCTGTCCCTGGGTGAGCCGATACCAGCGGGAGTAGAAACCGCCACCAAACCAGCTTTCCTGGGGAACCCCCTTGGGAGTGACCGTCAGGTAGACCCGGCTCCCCTCGGCCAGGGCGATTTCCCCGAAGTCGAAATCGCCATTCTCATCGGTCACGGAGTTCTTGCGGCTCCGGAAGCTCCCAGGTGTCACGGCGAGCACGGTGGCCCTCACGGCCGGCTGTCCGTTCAGGGTGACGCGGCCCATCAGCCGCGCCGTGGGCCCGTCGCCGTCCGTCCCCAGGAGGTCGATCGAAACCTCGGTCTCCTCCCCCTCGGCCACCTGCACCTCCATCTCCCGTTCCGGCATCATCATGTTGAAGAAGCTGCTGGAGAAGCCGCCGAGCCCCTGCTCATGAGCGAAGCGGCGCATGATGATGAGTTCATGCTTGCCCGGCCGGAGGTTTGTCACATGGAATCCCCCCTCCAGGTCGGTCACCCGGAAGCGCGGGATATTGACCATGTCTTCCTGTCCGATGCCGATGAAGCGGGGCGCGTCCGGGGGCTTCCCGTTGGCATGGACCCTGCCCTTGATGCTGCCGCCCTGCGCGAGTTCGACCGTGACGCGCGGCTCCTCGAAGGAGGTCTGCACCACGGCGGCCGCATAGGCCGGATGCTCCGCGACTATGCGGTACGGCTCGTCGCGAAGGCCATCGAGCCGGGCGAGGCCGTTCTGGTCTGTCCTGGCCAGCGCCTCGGCCTGGAGTTCGAGCGAGCCCTCGTCCACCGGCAGCGCCTTCACGCACGCGTACTGGACGGGGGTGCCGTCGGCGGCCCGCAACACCTGAACCTCGATTCCCTTCGCCGGTTGGAGACTGACCCGAATCTCCCTTGAACCCTGGGTCAGATCGGCCATCTCCCTCGCGGCCGCGAACCCCTCCGCGCGCACGAGCAGCGAATAGACCGATGCGCCCAGCCGCTCGACCGTCGCCGACCCATCTTCCCCATGGATGATGCGCGCCTGCGGCAGGGGCTTTTCCCGGAGCATCGGGATCCTGCCCGGCTCTTCCATTTCGGGTGTAATGCAGATCTGGAGATCCGCCACCACCACGCCCTTCGGGTCGAACGCCCGGACCGTCACGTCGTAGCCGATCGGCAGACGGATCACCGGCTCATCGCTGCCGGGAACGATGTCCTTCACCACGACCCAGTCCAGGCTGTCTGGAGCCCGCACCGCGACCACGTGCTCCTCATCCGCCAGGCCGCCGCCGCTGAACCTCCCTCCTCCGTCCGTCGCGCCGATGGCCCAGACGAGCGTCACCTCATCGGTGAGCTCGATCTGCCGTCCCACGAGGACTTCGGCGCCCGCAACAGCGTCTCCAGCCATATCGACAACCGTTCCGGTCAGCAGCTCTCCGTGGTCGACGCGGATCGTGCCGATGCTGCGCTCTCCTCCCGCGACCCCTGTCGGCACCGGACCATGAACCTTGGTCACGTAGGCGTCCTTGTCGACCAGCACGGACACCAGCCCCTCCGGCACGCCGGCCAGGGTGAACGACCCGTCTTCCGCCGTGTACGTGGTGGGAATCGGAAACTTCTCGATGAACCGCCAGACGGAACGCGGAAAGCGGAAGACGATGTTCGGCGGCCGGCCCACCTTGCTCCCGAGACGCGGATTGTGGAGCACGACGCCGCCATCCGGCCGGAGGTTCTCCACTCCGGCCTCGAAGATGATGGCCGGAAGATCCGTGGCGCGAACCCGCGCGTCCGGAATCGGCGCGCCATCCTGGTCGACGACCTTCCCGGTGAAGATGACATACGGATCGAGAACGACGTCTCCGAGGTCGCCGTCCTCCCCGCTGTTGGGCAGTGAGTCGACGAATCGAATCGTGGACCTCGGTCCGCCCGAGTCGAGGAGGAGCGCGTGGATCGCGCGTACCTGGACCCCGGTGAAGCGGAAGCGCCCCGCCTCATCCGTGGTGGCTCGTCCCTGCGTGAAGGCGGGGGCCGGAATCTCGCTGGCGAAGAACTGGGCCGGGTTCCCCAGCACATCGTCCATCGACGCTCCGATCAGCTCGATCTCGAGATCCGCGACCGGAGTCCCGTCCACCTCGACGACCCGGCCGATCAGACCGCCCAACGCCTCGGTGTAGGAAACGGGCGGACCGTCGTTCAACGGAGCTTCTTCTGCCACCAGGATTTCGGTCCGCTCTGTCTGGCCCGCGGCCGTCTCCGAGCCCGTGTGCGCTTCGGGCGAGGCAGTTTCCGGCTCGTCCGGCAGGACGACCTCGGGGAGGTTCGAGCCGGGGTCGACTTCCCCGCCGCCTTGCAGCAGGAGGAACGACACCGTGGCGGCCAGCGCGACAGCGACCAGGATGAAGACAACACCACGCGCGGACCCGATTGCCATCATGACTCCTTCCTGCCCGCGCCCCGCCGGGCCGGGAGCGCTCGCTCACCAGGATGGCATGGTACCAGCGGGAGGGCGGCGTATTTAGGGAGTTCTTGCCCCCCAGTCACCCCGCCCGAAACAGCTCCGGCAGGATCGCTCCGCACGTTCCCCTGAGGACATGCTCCGCGAAGCAGTCATAGTCCGTCGGCCGCAGGTTGCAGATGATGACCGGCGTTCCCCGGCGCAGGGCCACCAGCGGCAGGGTCGCGACCGGCTGCACCTCGAGGCTCGTCCCGGCCACCACCAGGAGGTCGCACTCCTCCACGGCCTGCAGCGCGCGCCGGCTCTCTTCTTCCCGCATCGGCTGTCCGAAGGCGACGCTATCTGGCTTCAAGATCCCCTGGCAGACCGGGCAGTACGGCACCTCCACGCCATCCAGGATCCAGCGGTAGACCAGATCCCGGTCGAGTCGCTTGCCGCACTTCAGGCAGGACACGGAATGCTCGCTGCCGTGGATCTCGATCACAACGTCGCCCGGCACGCCCGCGCGCTGATGCAGACCGTCGACATTCTGGGTGATCACGGCATGAAGCTTGTCGAGTTCGTGGAGCTTCCCGATCGCCACATGACCCTGATTCGGCCCGGCGGACCGGATGACCAGGTAGAAATCCTGGCTCATTTCCCAGTATTTCTTCCTGCTCTCCTCCGAAGCCATGAAGCGATCGAAGAGGAAGTGCCCGGTGTCATACTGCTTCCAGGCCACGGCACCGCTGCGATAGTCCGGAATGCCCGACTCCGTGCTCACGCCGGCGCCCGTCAGCACGACGATCCGGCGGCTCCTCCGGACCATCTCCCTGGCGCGCGCCATCCGCTCCTCGCTTGTCACGGAGGACCATGGCCTGGTCTCGAGTCCGCCGATCCCCTTCCAGTAGCGCCAGCCGAAGGCCTGCTCGCGCGCCCATTTCGAGGCTTTCTCCGGCGGGCCGACCTGGTGAAGAGGTATCTGGCGGGGCAGGAAACCGATTGCCCCGGCCGGCACGATCCTGAGCAGCGAGAGCATGAGCGCGGTCGTCACGAAGAACGGCGCCGTCAGGAAGGGGAGGTTCAGATCGGCCAGGAGAATCCCGAGATGAAACCAGACAAGGAACGAACCGACGACCCCGAGACATGCATAGACAACCGACCGAAGCCCTCCGCCGGTGAACGTCGCGGCGAGAGCGACGTAGACCGGCGCCGCGGTCACGATCACGAACATGAAGTTCATCGCCCCGAAGTACCCGAGGAAGACGAAACCGGAGAGCGCTCCGACGGCGATCCCGACGCAAAGGGCCATCAGCAGCCGCCACGAATAGAACAGGAATCCAGAGGCGAACAGCAGGACGACGACCCACTCGCCCGTCACCGACGAGACCGCGTCGCGCATTCCCTCCGTGTAGAAGTGGGGCTCGAGGAGTGCTCCGCCGACGATGTAGGACGGCATGATGGCGCTGGGATGCGGCGCCATCCCGCCCCACCTCGCGAGGCAGTAGCAAAGGGGGAGGCAGACGAGAAGAGAGGGGAGGGAGAGGATCGGCAGGCCGAACCTCCGGCACCAGGCTCCATCGACCAGCCGCGAGACGATGGGAGCCGTCAGCGCCGCCATCGGGACCAGCAGGAGGAACAGCCGGTCGAGCGGGCCAGCCAGCGAAAACAGCGCGAACGCCACCAGGGCGCCGTTGAATCCGTACAGCCCGCTCTCGATCTCCCGGCGAGACCTGCGCAGGAATTGCGCCATGGCGGTGGACGAGAGAAGTCCCACCAGGACGGCGGCGCCGATGGTCGAGTTCGCGGCGAAGGTCCCCAGGAGGAACAGCGCCCCCGCGATCGGGTGTGGCGCGAAGAATAGAGCCCCGTAGCCGGCCAGGAGGGCCTGGTGAAACTCCTCGCCGCGGGCATGACCCCCTGCTGCGGTGGCGGCTGCCGACAAGTCAGCGGCCCCTTGCCGTGAGCGAGTTCCGGGTCTCGTCGTTGATCAGGTGCGGAGGGAGCCTCTCCAGCGACCGGACATGGCCATCCTGTTCCATCTCGCGGATCACGTCGACTCCCCCTGCGTGCACCATCACATGGTTCGGACGCATGAAGATGAACTGCATCGACTGCGAGAAGTTGTATGCCCCCGCGTCGCGAATCACCAGCCGGTCGCCGGCGCGCAGAGCGGGCAGGTTCACATTCTCGCGCACCACGTCGATCTGCATGCAGAGAGGGCCGACGATCCGGTAATCCTCGACCGCCTGTCCGCGATCCTCCACCGGCCGGATCTCATGGTCATACGAGAATGCGGTCGGGAGGATGTGGACGCCACAGTCGATCAGAGCCGCCTTCTGCCTGCCGGAAATCCGCTTCACGGCACGCACGGTAGTGACCATCGAGACCGCCTCATCCACCAGGACGCGCCCCGGCTCGATCAGCAGGCGCGGTGGCGACTTGAACTGATACGCCGCCTTGCGGAGTGGTCCGGCGACCGCCTCCGCATACTCCTCTGGCGTCGCCGCGGTCGCCTCGCCCCGGAGCATCGTGTGGTGCAGCGTGTTCCGGGTGGCAAAGCCGCCTCCGAGGTCGAGGTGCCGGATCTCCAGATCGAGTTCCCGCTCCAGCCTCAGTCCGAGGGAAATCAGGGCCTCGATCGCCCGGCCGTACATTTCTGGATCCGGGATGTACGTGCCAAGGTGCATCTGCAGGCCGGCAAGGCGCAGGTTCTTCTCACGGCTGATGAGACGCGCGGCCTCGAGCGCATGCCCGCTCTCCAGGTTGAAGCCGAACTTGTCCCAGGGCGGGTAGTTCACCTCCATGTTGACGCGAAGCCCCACCTCCAGCACGGAGCCGCCAGCCCTCGCCAGCCGAACCACCCGATCGAGTTCGTCGTCACCATCGAGATTGAGAAGAGCTCCTTCCGAGAAGGCGGTCTTCAGGTCGTCGTCCGTCTTTCACGGACCGTTGAAGATGATCTGATCGCCCGGAATCCCGAGATCGCGACAGAGCCGGTACTCGAACCCGGAAACCACCTCTCCCCACGCTCCCTCCGATCGGAACACCGCCACGATCGCGGACAGGTAGTTCGTCTTCACCGACACGCCGATGACGGTGTCCTTGTAGCGGCCGCGGAACGCTCTGAAGAGGCGCCGGTACGCCCGCCGCACAGCGCTGCCTCGTCGATGACGCAGAGAGGACTGCCGTACCGACGCACCAGTTCGTCCACGGCGACGCCCGCGACCTCGGGCATGGGCGGGATCCTCCGCTCCCTGCCGGGCGCGCGGGAGACCGGCGCTCCCGGCAGGGCGTACAGTTCGGGGGTCTCGTACGGAAGCCTGGGGTTTGTTGGTTCAGTCATGATTCTCGCAGAGTCCAAAAACCCCCTTCGACGCGGGGTGGGCAGGATCGATCACGATGTCCTCGGCTGTCTGTGAGAAGAGGATCCCCGCCGGAGTCGCGGGCAAACCACCCCCGCCGGGACCCTCGAACGGTTCGCCGAGCGCCTGGCGCACGGCCATCTCCACCAGGTTCGGTCCGCCCTTCCGCACCACCTCGATCCACATGGGGAAGCCTGCCTGGACGTCGAGCACGCGGTAGACACCTTCCGCTTCCTGGAACAGAAGGTGCAAGGGCCCCTCGATTCCCAGGGCGGCGGCGAACCTCGCCGCGGTCCCGGCGAGCGGGCGGTTCTCGATGGTGAGCGCCATCCACGGCCGCGCGCGTCCGTCTCCGGCCAGCACCCGGACCGCGGCGACACCGAGAGCCCCCCGCCCGGCGTCCTGGACCAGCGCGACCTCGAACAGACGCTCCGGATCGACCGGGGCCCAGCTCACGCGGCATCCGCTCTCCCCGAGAAACTCCCGCGCGCGCCTCCTGGTAGCGGCCCGCGGCGAGCAGCCCGGCCGCCGTCTCCAGCGGCGCCTTCCTGGCCAGCGAGACGGCTGCCAGGCCCTGCAGGCTCCACTTGTAGTCCTGCTGGTACTTCAGTGCCTCCTCGAACTTCGCCTGCGCGTCATCGAAGTCGCCGAGGAAGTAGTGGCACCACCCCATGGCGTCGTGGATCGGCGCCCATTCACGGGCCTGGTTGACCTCGGATCTGAACCGCTTCAGAGCGCCCGCGTAATCGCGCCTCTGGAACAACGTCCATCCGCTCTCCTCCCGCGGCGTGGCGGCGACGAGGTCCCCGGCGAGAAAAGCGGCCAACAGGATCAGCATGACACGATGCATGGTTCAGTCTTTCTCGTGGGTCAATCGACCGAGACTCAGCAAGTCGCCCAGGTCCTCGGCGCGGGACAGTGAAGTTCTCGAACTGCGCAGGAACCGGCAGCCCACCCTCGGCCTGACGGCCTGCGGGAGAGGTTCCTGGAGCGCAATGCGCAGGTTCAGGTCCGGCAGGTTGACTCCCACGGCAGGAGCGACACCGATCCAGGCCGGAAACCGCGCATTGACTTCCAGCAGGAAGAGGCGCTTGCTCGAGAATTCGCGCAGGAATTCGATCTCGCACGGTCCCTCCCATGCGAGCGCCTCCAGCACGATTCGTCCCGCCGCGAGCACATCGGGATCGTCGACCACCTCGGCTCCGATCGCCTTGCCGGCGCTGTTTTGAATCGTCTTCTTGATGGCGATCGTCGCGGCCTCCGCGCCGGACGGCATCGCCACGGAGCAGACATCGTACTCCTCGCCGAGGAGCGCCTCCTGCGCCAGAACAGGAAAGCCCCATCTCGAAGCGAGGCGCCCGCACGCGGCGATAGCCTCTTCCACGCACTCGACCCCTACGGCGTCGGCCAGCGGCCCCTTCAGGAAGCACGGAAACCGCCACTCTTCCCGACGGAAGAACCTCTCGGGATCCGTGATCACCTCGGTCTTCGGGGTGAAGATGCCGTTTCTCCCGGCCCAGCGGGCGAGCCTCTGCTTGTAGCGGACTCTCACCGACTCCGCCGACGGGATGGTCATGCGGATGCCCCAGCCAGCGAGTTCCTCCCGGTGGGCCGCGAACACGGCCAGTTCCGAGTCGAGCGCCGGCACCAGTACGTCAATCGGCATCTCCTCGTGAATCTCGCGAAGCCTTCGGAGCAGCGTGGCGGACGGCCCGCCGGGAAGCGGCGTCAGGTAGACGCGATCGAACAGGTCGCCGCGGAAACACCCCGTGAGGGTCGGCTCGTACGCGAGGCCGACGAGCACGATCGCATCGCCGCGCGCCGCGCGCAGGGCGCTCGCGAAAGCCACCCCAGGGTACGGATTGTCGCGGCCCTCCAGCCCGGTGACCGCGACGACAGGCTTAACCCTCGACAAGATCGAACCTCCGCAAGCGCTCGACAAAGGCCAGGACGTCTCCCCGGGCGGAAAGCTCGAAAACGTCGTACTCGCTGGTGAGGCGCCGGGTCAGTTCTGCCACGCCCGCTCCCGAGAGGATCGCTTCCATGAGAGTCGCCGAGGTCCGGTTGAGGCCGAAGATCCCGCCGCTCCGCCGGTCATGCAGGAAGCCGGACTCCTCCCCAATCCTCGTCCAGATCACCTCCGATCTCAGTTTCATGCCGGCACCCTCCGGTGAAGTCGCTTCTGGAGTCGCCTCGCCCTCCGGCCCTGTCCCGACCGCTCAGACAGGCGGACGCCGAGCTCCAGAAGATCGATGTCATCGGGAGCGCCTCGCAGCGCCGCGAGGACGAGGTCCCTGGCCTCCTCGAACCGGCTCAGCTCTTCCAGGCTCCTGGCCGCGCCGATGACAGGTTCAGGCCGGTCCGGCGCCAGGCGCGCGGCCTCCTGAAACGACGAGAGAGATTCCGCGGAGCGCCCGAGCCGCTGCAGGGCCCTCCCTCGCAGCAGCGCGGCCCGCCAGCGGTCCCCCCGATCCAGTTCCGTGTCGCCGCCGAGAAGATCGAGCGCCCTCTCGTGTTCCCGGAGGACGACGTGCCCCAACACGTCGAACAGCGGATCCCGGCGGCGCAGCGACAGTTCGCCAAGCCCGCGAAGGGAGCGCTCCGACGAGGCGCGCCGGGCGAGCTCGAAAGGGGCCTCCGCCTCCTCCCGGACGCCGCTGCGGAGGATGAGTTCGGCCAGATCAAGATGTGCCGAACCATGCTCCGGCCTGATCCGGATCGCCTCCTCGAGGTGACCTCGCGCCTCCTCGGCCCGGCCCAGGGCGAGGGCGGATCGAAGGGAGGCCGCAGCCTCCTCGCAGCGCCCGAGATGCTACTGACAGATGCCAAGCCCCTTGTGCGCGTGGATCAGTTGCGGCGAGAGGGCCACGGAAGCGCGGAACGCGTCGACCGCATGCGGGTAGTCTTTCAAGCCGTAGTAGCACCAGCCGATCCCCGCCATGCAGTCGGCCCGGGACGATTCTGGAGCCCGGCTCCCGATTTCCGCAATCGCTCCGTCAAAGGCGGCCAGCGATTCCCCGAACCTGGAGGCATAGAAGAGGTGCCATGCCCGCACGATCGGCTCGTGGCGCCAGGCGCGCAACACGAGCAGCGCCTTCTCAGCCGGCCGGTGCCGCGGGGTTCTCTCGAGCGCGGCGAGACACCACGACTCCTGTTCGTCGGCAGATCTGTCCGCGGCGGCGGCGCGGCCCAGGAAGTAGTACGGCTCGGCCCAGCCAGGCGCGCGGCCGATCGCTTCTTCGAGGCACCGCCGGGCCTCGCCGATCCGCCCCTCGCAGAGGTACGTCGCCCCTCTCGACACCAGCATCGCCGGTTTCCAGAGAGAGAGCTTCGCCGCCCACCGCAGAGGCCTGGAGAGGTCCATATCCATCGGAACTGCAGCGTAGGAGCTCGAGGGCCTGCTCCGCCCGGAAATCGTGGTGGGGCACATTCAACCCAATGTCAACCGCCAGAGCCTGTCGAGGTTGCGCACCAGTTCACGGAACCTCGAGCGGAACAGGGACCGGCGCCACCTTCCAGATCTCCTCGCAATACTCGCGCATGGAACGGTCGGAGGAAAAAAAACCGCAGCGGGCGCAGTTCAGGATCGACATCCGCGTCCACCGGTCCTGATCGCGGTATGCCTCCTCCGCGCGGTCCTGACACTTGACGTACGGGCCGTAGTCCCGCAGCAGCAGGTACTCATCCCGCCGCAGCAGCGACTCGACGATCGGAGCGAACAATGTCCGGTCGCCACCGGAGAACCGGCCCTCGTTGACGGAGTCGATGACGCGGCGCAGTCCGGGGTCGGTCCGGTACGGCTCCGCCGGATCGTACCCCTTCTCCTTCAGCGCGAAGACCTGCTCGGCCGTGAGACCGAAGAGGAAGAAGTTTTCCTCCCCGACCCGCTCGCGAATCTCGATATTGGCGCCGTCCAGCGTGCCGGTGGTCAGCGCGCCATTGAGCGCAAACTTCATGTTGCCCGTGCCGGAAGCTTCCTTGCCGGCCATCGAAATCTGCTCGGAGATGTCCGCGGCGGGGTAGATCCTCTGCGCTAGCGTGACGTTGAAGTTCGGCACGAAGACCACCTTGAGCCGGTCCGCCACGCGCGGATCCTCGTTCACCACCTTCGCAACCGCATTGATCAGCTTGATGATCAGCTTGGCCATCTGATACCCCGGAGCGGCCTTGGCGCCGAACAGGAACGTCCGCGGCAGGAGGTCCTGTCCCGGGTCGTCCTGGATCCGGTGGAAGAGGGTCACGATGTGAAGCAGCTTGAGGAGCTGCCGCTTGTACTCGTGGAGACGCTTCACCATCACGTCGAAGACCGAATCCGGATCGATCTTGATCTTCGTCAGCTGCTCGATCACCGCCGTCAGGTCCTGCTTGTTCGCGCGCTTGACCTGGCGCCACTTCTTGCGGAACCTCGCGTCCTCGACGTACGCTTCGAGCCCGGCGAGCCGCTCCAGGTCCCGCAGCCAACCGTCACCGATCCTGGAGCTGATGAGCCGCGACAGGCGCGGATTGGACAGTCTCATGAAGCGCCGCGGCGTGACCCCGTTGGTCTTGTTGTTGAAACGCTCCGGCCACATCTCCGCGAAGTCCTTGAGCGTCCTCTCCCGCAGCAGCCTCGACTGAAGCCTGGCCACGCCGTTGACGGAAAAGCTCCCCACCGTGGCCAGGTTGGCCATGCGCACGCGCCGCTCGGACTGCTCTCCGATCAGGGACATCCGGGCGATCCTCTCCATGTCGCCGTTGAAACGAACACGCACCTTCTCCAGGAACCTCTGGTTGATGTCGTAGATGATCTCCAGGTGACGCGGCAGGAGGTGCTCGAGCAGGCTGACGGGCCATGTCTCCAGCGCCTCGGGCAGGAGGGTGTGGCAGGTGTAGGCGAACGTCCGGGTCGTGATGTCCCAGGCCTCGCCCCACTTCACGCCGTGCACGTCGATGAGCAGCCGCATCAGCTCGGGGATCGCCACCACCGGATGGGTGTCGTTGAGCTGAATGGCCACCTTGTCGGGGAAGGTCGCAAAGTCCCGGTTCTTGATGCGGAAGCGGCGGATGATGTCGTGCAGCGAGCAGGCAACGAAGAAGTACTGCTGCTTGAGTCGAAGCTCCCTTCCCTGGGGCGTGTTGTCGTTGGGGTAGAGCACCTTCGAGATACTTTCGGAGATGACCTTCTGCTCGACGGCCCGCGCGAAGTCGCCGGTGTCGAACAGCCGGAAGTCGAAATCCTGGGTGGCGCGCGCCCGCCACAACCGGAGCAGGTTGACCGTTCCGGTCCCGTACCCCGGGACCAGCATGTGGTACGGCTCGCCGCGAAGCGTCTGGGCGGGCGTCCAGCGCGTGCGGCTCGCGCCATCCTCGCCCAGGAAGCGCTCGGTGCGCCCACCGAAGCCCACCTCCACCATGTCATCCGGTTGCTCGAACTCCCACGGGTTGCCGAAGGCCAGCCAGTCGTCCGGCCCCTCCACCTGCCAGCCGTCCTCGATTCTCTGCTTGAAGATTCCGAACTCGTAGCGGATTCCGTAGCCGACAGCAGGGATGTCGAGCGTGGCCAGGGAGTCGAGAAAGCAGGCCGCCAGCCGGCCAAGCCCTCCGTTTCCCAGCCCCGGTTCGCGGTCGAACTCGACGAACTCCTCGAACTCGTACCCCGCTTCCTTCAGGACGCGCCGGGCCAGCCGCTCGGTCCCGGTGTAGAGCAGGTTCTGTGGCAACTGCCTGCCGAGCAGGTACTCCGCCGAAAGATAGTAGACGAACTTCGGATTGGCTGCGAAGTGAGCTTCCGTGGTCCGGAGCCAGCGCTCGATGAGGTAGTTCCGGACGGTGAGGCTCAGCACCGAGTACCCATCCGCCAGGCTCGCCGATTGGATCGCCGATCCTCGCGTGTGGTAGAGGTTGAGAAGCATCGTCCGACGGAAATCGGCCCTGGTCTTCCTGGGTCCGAGCGGCCTGGATGGAGCGTCAGCCATCGCGGGAGCACCTTTGCGAACGAGTTGGCGGTTTGGCACCATAGTCTACGATCTCGCAAGCGGTTGGAACCTGCCTCGTGAGAGGCGGGAACATGTCCAATGGATGGATGGCGCGCGCCGGGCCGGGTGCGACCACCCTCCTCTGCTGGCGCGCCGTCTCGTTTCTCCGTATATAGGAGGCTCGCTCGACCGGGACGTGCCAGGAGGCTCATGGACAGGCGTGTGGTGGTGATCGGAGGCGGGGCCGGCGGAATCGTCGCGGCCAACCGTCTCGCGCGCCGGGACAGCCATCTCGAAGTCATCGTGCTCGACGGACACGGCGACCACATCTACCAGCCCGGTCTGCTGCGCGTGCCGCTGGGCGGGCGGCGGTTGGAGTCGCTCACGCGGGATCTCCACGGCCTCCTCGACCGGCGGGTCCAGCTACAGGTCGAGCGGGCCGCCGGCATCGATCCGGACGCGCGCATCATCGAGCTCGAGGGAGGCTCGAAGATGCCTTTTGATTTCCTCGTGCTCGCGACCGGTTCACGCGTCGATCCCGACCTGATCCCGGGCTTTCGTGACGCCGCGTGCCACTTCCACTGCCAGCGCAGGGCGGTGGCTCTCGCGGAGACGCTCTCCGCCTTTCGCGGGGGAGACCTGGTGGTCGGAGCGACACGCCTGCCGTACAAGTGTCCGGTCGCGCCGATCGAGATGGCCCTGCTGCTCGATGAACACCTCTCGCGGGACGGGCGGCGCGCGAAGACCAGGATCCACTTCGTTTATCCCCTTCCAAGGGCCAGTGAACTGGAGGCGGTAGCGGACCTCGCCGAGAGTCTGTTCGAAGAGAGGGGCATCCACCGGCACACTCCGTTCGAGGTCGCCTCCATCGACCCGGCAGGCCGCGTGCTTCACTCCAGCGACGGGACGCGCCTCCCGTTCGATCTCCTGATGCTCGTTCCGCCCCACCAGTGCGCGCCGGCGCTCCGGAATTCCGGACTTGTCGGCAAGAGCGGATTCGTGCCGACGGACGCGAAGACCTTGAAGGTGATGGATGGCATCTACGCAATCGGGGACAACGCCGACTTGCCGGTGCCGAAGCTGGCGTCGGGCGCGGTGCTCCAGGCGAAGACCGTGGTCCGGAACCTGCGCTCCGAACTCGCAGGGAACTCCGCGACGGACGCATACGACGGACGCACGTCGTGCTTCATCGAGACTGGTTTCGGACGGACCGCCCTGGTGAAGACTGCGTACGACAGGCCGCCAACGCTGCAGCAGCCGAACAGACTGAACACCGTCCGCAAGCGGCTTATCAACCAATTCTATTTCTGGCGCGCAGCCAGGTTATAGCTGGTTCCCGTCAACGTGAATCTTGCGCGAAACATCCATCAAATGGCCGCGTGGAATCGCACTGATGACGCGCTTCCATCTGGGAATTCGCAGGGTCAGGTTCTATGCTCTGTGCTTCCCTTGCCTTCGTTGGTTGAGAAAGGATGAACGGATGGTCACGAGTACCAAGGAAGATGTCTGGATCCCCACATGTTGCGGGCAGTGCTACTGCATGTGCGGCATCAAGGTGCGGCGTCAGAATGGCATCGTGACCGAGATCGAGGGGAACCCC
This sequence comes from Planctomycetota bacterium, assembly GCA_043802345.1. Lineage (GTDB taxonomy): Bacteria > Planctomycetota > B15-G4 > B15-G4 > JADJEK01 > JAZDLC01. The sequence goes on from JAZDLC010000463.1 coordinate 14,231, forward strand.
GACGCTCCCACAGGACGCGGTTCGATTTGCCCCAAAGGTCTCGCCGGAGCACAGTTGCTGTACGACCCGTACCGCGTGAACTTCCCGCTGAAGCGGACCAACCCCGAGAAGGGGTTGAAGGCGGACGCGAAGTGGAAGCGCATCTCCTGGGACGAGGCGCTCGATACGATCTGCCGGAAGCTGAAGGAGTGCCAGGAGCGCGACCCGCGCGGACTGTACTTCCAGGCCACGACCACGCAGGCGTCCGAGATCCGCTTCGGCGTCATCGGTTTCATGAAGGGATTCGGCACTCCGAACTACTGGGTTTCCGGCGGTGGCCTCCACTGCGGCAACGGCGCCCACTTCATGAACGGGATCATGCACATGGCATGGTCGATCATCCCCGACTTCGCCCATTCCAACTACACGCTGAACTTCGGATGCTCGAAGGGACATGGCGCCGGCCACTCGGCCGTGATGAACGCCACCCAGGCTGCCGACGCTCGCGTCCGCGGCAACAAGAACGTCGTCTTCGACCCGTTCCAGAGCGCTCAGGCCTCGAAGGCGTGGGAATGGGTGCCGATCCGGGTCGGCACCGATGGCGCGCTGGCGCTCGGACTCGTCAACTCTCTCCTGAACGATCACGGGATCTGGGACGCCGAGTACCTGTCGTACAAGACCAACGCCCCGTATCTGATTCGTCCGTCAGATGGACGGTACAAGCGTGACGACGAGACCAACAAGCCGCTGGTCTGGGACCTGGCCGACAACTGCCCCAAGGTTCATGACGATCCGTCGATCACCCGGGTGCAGTACGAGGACACGGCCCACGAGGTCGCTTTGGAAGGAACCTTCACGGTTCAGGGGGTCGAAGGGTGCAAGCCGGGCTTCGAACTGCTCAAGGAGCACGTGAAGAAGTACACCCCCGAGTACGTCTCGAAGATCACCTGGGTTCCGGCGAAAACGATCACCCGTGTCGCCAAGGAGTTCGGTGAAGCGGCGGAGATCGGCTCCACCGTGACCATCGAAACGGACGAGGGTCCGAAGAAGATCCCGCGGCGCCCCGTGGGCACGCACTTCTTCCGCGGTTCGCAGGGCCACGTCAACTCAGGCTGGACCTGTCTCTCGATCGACATGGTCAACCACATCGTCGGCGCGGCCGATACCTACGGCGCAGCACTAGGACTGGGCGCCGCGGTCAACGGCGGCTACAAGGGCACCGGCAAGCCGTACCAGATGCCGTACCCCTGCCCCGACGGCCTGATGGTCGCCGGCGCCTGGGTGTACGACCACCTGCCGTACCCGCTGCACGAGCCGAGGCCGCCACAACGGCTCGACCTGCACGACATGTTCCCCACGTCGATCTACAACGCCCTCACGATCATGTCCCCGAAGTGGTTCGATCTGCTCGAGCAGTTCAAGATCCCGTACCGGCCCGACGTGATGATCAACTTCGGATCGAATTCGGTCATGACGATGGGGAACGCCGAGGTGGTGACCGAAAACTTCCTGAAGAAGTTCGGGTTCATCTTCTCGTTCCAGCTCTACATCACCGAGTTCGAGGACGCGGTCGCCGACATCATCCTGCCCGACACCTGCTACCTCGAGCGGTTCACGCCCGCCGTCAGCTTCCCTTCCACCTTCTCCCATCCGCAGGGCGAGGACGACTGGGGCTGGACGATCCGGCAGCCGGTCGTCGAGCCGATGTACGAGCGGCGTGACTTCAATGTGGTCATGCTGGACATCTGCAAGCGGCTCGGCATCACCGGCAAGTACATGAAGGGCCTGAACGACTCGATTCCGATCCGCTACGGCGGCCCGATGGACGAGGAAAACAAGCTCTGCGAGGATGGCAGCATCGAGCACACCTGGGAGGATATTTGCGACCGGCTCGTCAGGGACCGCTTCGGCAACGAACACGACCTCGAGTACTTCAAGAAGCGCGGCGTCTTCACCTGGCCCAAGAGGAAGGAGGATGTCTACTGGAAGTGGTTCCAGCCCGTCAGGGTTCCGATCTACTTCGAGTACTTCATCGACGGCGGTGAAAAGATCACCAAGCTGTGCGAGTCGTTCGGGGCGCACGACTTCCTCGACTGGTCGAGGTTCAAGGCCCTGGCCGACTGGTACCCCTGTCCGACCCATGGGGACGACAAGCCCGAATACGACATGCACACCTTCTACTGGCGCGCGATCATGCACTGCAACTCGCTGACCCAGCAGAACCCCTGGCTGGACGAGCTGTCCGAGGAGGATCCGTACGTATACGGCCTCCAGATGCACCGCAAGACCGCCAAGGAAAAGGGTATTTCGGAGGGTGACAAGGTCTGGCTGGAGAATCCGGAAGGTCACAAGGTGAGAGGCTGGGTCGCCCTGACCGACGGCATCGAGCCGCACCACATCGCGGTGGCGGCCGTCGCCGGCCACTGGACCGAGTACCAGCCGATCGCGAAAGACAAGGGCACCTTCTTCAACGACCTGGTGGAGATGGACAAGGAGCACACCGACCCCCTGACCCTGAACCAGGACATCTGCTGCCGGGTCAAGGTCTACAAGGCCGAGTAGCAAGGAGGAAACTGAAATGACACGCTACGGAATGGTCATCGACCTCAAGCGCTGCTACGGCTGCTTCGCCTGCGTCATGGCATGCAAGGCCAAGAACCACACCCCCCCCGGGGTGTTCTGGGCGAGGCTCTTGAAGGGAGAGACCGGAGAGTACCCGAACACCGTTCGGCAGGCGCTCCCGGTCCTCTGCTTCCAGTGCGAGGAGCCTTCATGCCTCACGGTCTGCCCGACCGGCGCGACGGTCCAGCACGAAGACGGCATCGTGACCGTCGACAAGGAGAAGTGCATCGGCTGCAACTACTGCAAGATGGCCTGTCCTTACGGCGCGCGCTACATGGTCGAGGAGTACAAGAGCTACTTCCCCGAAGGTGTCCCCGGAAACGGAATACGAGGCGTTCGTCAAGCAGCTCTGGGAGGAGAAGTCGGGTTGCGGCGTCTCCACGAAGTGCGACTTCTGCAGGGACCGGCTGGCCGAAGGCGACCTTCCTTCGTGCGTCAAGGCCTGCCCGGCCAACGCGAGGATCTTCGGGGACCTGGACGATCCCTACTGTGAGGCATCGCAGTTGATCAAGACGATGCGGGGCTTCGTCCTTCAGCCCGAGCTCGGCAACAAACCCAAGGTGTACTACCTGCCACCGAGGTAGTCTCGAGGTCGCGAGACCGAACTGGATTCGGGAGATAACATGGACATTCTCAAGAAACGCGAGTTTCAGACAAGCTGGCTTGGATCGGTGGCAGCCTACCTCTTCCTCGGAGGTCTCGGCGCGGGCGCCTACGTCGTCGCCGCCACGGCCTCGCTCCTGGGTGATGACTGGGCGCCGGTCACCAACGCAGGCCTGACCATCAGCTTCCCGCTGGTGATCACCGGGCTGATCTTCCTACTGGCCCACCTGGGCTCGCCCAAACGGGCTCACCGCTCGGCGGCAAGGCTGGGATCCTCCTGGATTTCACGTGGAGTCGTGATCATCAGCATCTTCATGGCGCTCTCGGTGATCCACTTCCTGGGCCAGGTGACCCCGCTCGGATTCGTGGCGGATGCCGCGGAAGGGAGCGCGCTGAAGGTGGTGCTGCCAATCGCCGGCATCATCTTCGGACTCCTGGTGACGCTGTACACAGGCGCCCTGCTGAGCGCCTCCAAGGGCTTCCCGCTCTGGCGGACCGGAGTCCTGCCGGTGCTCTTCATGGTTTCGGCGCTCTTCACCGGGCTGCTCGGGACGATGATCGCCGTCGCCATCGTCGGGGCTTCCAAGATCACCGTGATGCAGTTCCAGGATCTCGCTCTGGCCGGAGCCGGGCTGGCCCTGGTTGAACTGCTGGTGATCTTCTTCTTCCTGCACACCGCCTATCGCACAACTGACTCCCGTGAGGGGGCGGAGAGCATGGCAACGAGCCCGATCTTCATCTTCGGTGACCTGCTCATGGGACTGCTGGTTCCCATGATCGTCCTGCTGATGATGTACTTCAAGATGGGCGCGGCATCGACCACGGCGCTCGCCGCCACCGGAGCCGTCGCCGGCGTGCTCGGCCTGATCGGAGGCTTCCTCCTCCGCTTCTCCGTCCTCTCGGCGGGGAAGCAGATCAGCCTGGAAGCCAGCGGCTTCACCTTCCGCTCACCCGCGACCGCTCCCACACTGAAGACACCAATCGGGAGGCTTCCTCCCCAGTAGGAACGACAGGACCTACCTCTTGAAAGAACACCCCCCGACTCGTGCGGCGGGGTGTTCTTTTCTTTTCGGGGCGTCACCATCCCGCCCGAGCGGAGATCAGTGATCAGGTGATCGGGGGCTTGGGAGGGCCGGTCT
>JAZDLC010000464.1:0-4815 GCA_043802345.1 Planctomycetota bacterium
CCATGATCCGCCGAGTCCGCTCGTCCAGAAGCGGCCACACGCGGGCCAGTTTCGCCTGAAGTTCGGAGGCAGTCTTCATACCCCACGACGATACAGCCTCCGGACACCAGGTGAAACCTTTATTTATTTACGCGTCCTTACCTGAAGGCGGGATGAGGGGGAGGCGATCCGGGCCGGGCCGGAGACATTCATCTTCCTCAGGCGCAGCCACCCGGAAGCCCCTTCTCCCTCCAGTGTGCACTCGAGCGCCGCAATGATCCGCGCCCGATCAGCGCCCGCTTCCACGCGCACCAGAATCTCCCCTTCGAGGAGATTGCCCTCGCCCCGCTGGTCATCCGCGCCGTGCGACGACAGCCAGCTTCCGTCGGCAAAGGAGACGGTCCCGCCCACCGAGGCATGTCCCGGAGGCTCGACCAGGAACGAGCCGATCCGTGTGGCGTGGCTCAGCACGGCGCTGACCTTGATCCGCTGCAAGCCCAGTCCCGAAACAGCAAGACCGTACACGCCGTCAGAGGTCAGGTAGACCGGGCCGATACTCAGCCGCCGCCCGTTCGCGGTTGACTGCACCAACCCGTTGAGCGAGATCGGACTTCCGTCGGGTGACCGGAGCACCGGCAGGAGCAGCGGATTCGATCCGCTCTGCGGCGTGGACAGATGGAAAGTGACCGCCGCACCAGAACGTGCGGGGAAGAACACAGTCTCCTGCTGCCCGCCCTGGAGCAGCAGCCTCGCGCTGACCTTGCGGGGCAGTTTCTCCTCGAGCAAGAGGCCGTAGTCGCCCAGGCGGCTCCCGCCGTTGGCGATCCAGACCTCGTACGTTCCTGGCCTGTCGATCGCGATTCTCCGGAGGATTCGAGTCCTCCCTCCGTTCCTTCTCACGATCTGCGACCGAATCAACCGGACCGTCACCCCGTCGCGGCGCAGTTCGTGGACCGGCTGCACCCGGAATCCCCCGACGGATCGCGCGGTCAAGGTGAGCTCCGCCCCTTCCAGGACGCGAATCCGCACCCGGTCCTCGTCACCCGGCAACGGGAAGCTCCCCAGGAAGGAATCTCCCGGGAAGAGCGTGGCGTCCAGTGGTGGATCACCGGCCAGGGCCAGACCCTGGGCCGCAGAGGCCAGGCCGAGCGAGAGCAGCAGGCTGTTCTTGAGACTGGTCATAGGACTGCGGATCCAGGTTGTTGACAGGAGGCCGCGGATCCAGGCTATCGACAACTTGATGATAGGACGCAGCACCACACCGAACAACCTGGAGCGCCAGTCTCCAAACATTGGATGCCACACGTTCCACTTGCGCGCACTCCCGAAAGCGTGCACCCGCTCGATATCAAGGAACGCAGTCCGCTGGACCGTTCAGCTCCCGGCCCGGCACCGGCCCAGCGCCATGAGCACGTAACCCGTACCGTACGCCTTGTGGTAGTTGAAGAGCTGGTAGTCCCAGAAGGAGCCATCCTGCTCCTGCAGGCCGACCAGACGGTTCGTGATCTGCTTCTGGAAGACCGCTCGCTCTTTCTCCGGCAGTCGATGCAGCATGATGGCGGCGTAGTAGTAGCCGTAGAAGCAGAAGTAGCCGGAATTCTGGTACCAGGCCTCGTGCGGAATCGGGTACTTCCGCGCGATCAGCAGGAAGCGGCCGTGCGTCTCCAGATCATTCAGCGCCTTGCGCATGCGGTCCCGATCCACCTCTGGCCGCCAGTCGTCCATGGCCAGCAGACAGGCCGGAGTCCGCGCGAGACTTCCCTTGACCTGGTTCACCCCACCCGACGGATTGAAGCGGTGGGGCACGCTGTACGCGAAGGCGTTGTCCGGCCTCTCGCTCAGCTTGAGCACGTTGAGCCCACCCCGGACCAGATGCTTCGGAACCTCCACGCCCTGATCAGAGATCATCTTCAGTGCGATCAGGATCGTGGCGGTGGTGAAGCACGTCGACCCGGGACCGGGATCCTTGCTCTGGACGTCGAAGTTGTAGTAGCCCCAGCCGCCCTCCACGAACTGAAAGCGATCCAGCAGTTCGATCGCCTCCCGCGCCGCCTTGCGCAGGCGCGCGGCCTCTTCCGGGTCCTTTTCGATCGCCAACAGTCTCGCGAACGCTTCCAGGGCGTAGCCGCTCGCCCAGACGTTGTAGAGCGTGTCGGGCATGATCCGGCGCACGCCGTGCCGGGCGATCAGGAACTCCTTGCCTCGACCGATCGCGGCCAGGACGGCCGGATCATCCCCCCCCACCTCCAGCAGCGCGGATAGCGCCAGCGCCGAGGACGCCACCTGAAAGGTCCTCTGGGATCCGGGAGGCGGCGCGTAGATGTCGTGCAGATTGGTGGCTGGAGAGCCCCAGGAGCCATCCTTCTTCTGGGACGTGACCAGGTACTCCACCCCGCGAGCGATGGCGCGCTCCAGCCCGCTCTTGTCTGGCTCAGCTTCTTGCGCGCGTACGGCGTCCGGGAACGAGAGCGCCAAAGCGATCAGCGTTCCCGACGCCAGGATCAGGCGCGACCTCATCAGGCAGCTCACTTCTCGTGCTTCTCGGTCTTCGAGTCATTACCCTCGGCTTGCTGGGGCTTGCGCACCACCTCGTTCCCGAGCGCAAGTCCCTTCACCACCTCGATCAGTTCCCCATCCGTGCGGCCCAGTTCCACCGCAACCCGCTCCTCAGTCCCGCCGACGACCTTCATCACGTGGGCGGACTCCCCGCTCCGAACGACTGCCTCCACCGGAATCCCGACCCCTTCCTCGGGCTCTTCCAGGTTGAGCTTCACCTTGCAGGTGAACCCCGGCCTGAGTGTCTTCGCCGGCTCGCCCAGTCTCAGCATGGCCGGAAACTGGCCCTTGCCGTACGCGGTCACCGCGCTCACCCGCGCCGGCAACTCACGCTCCGGCTCGACCTCCGGCGTCACGAGCCCGGCGAGCCCGATCGTCACCTTCATCAACTGCTTCTCCGGAATCGACACCTGCACATGCGGAGTCTGCTCCGGCAGGAAGGTACAGAGGACCTGGCTGTTCTTCACCTTGTCACCAATCTCCTGAACTGGCCCCTCCAGCTTGACGTCGGACCACTTGCCTCCACTGAACACGCCGCCGACCAAGGTCCCGGATCCGGGAGCGCGCAGGATCAGTTGCCCCCGATCCGCCTCGAGCTCCCCGAACGCCTCGACCTTCTTGGCGAATTCCGTTTCCGCCTTCTCCATCTCGAGCCGCTCCTTGGTCAGGTCCGCGTCCCGCTTCTCCCGGGCCCGTTCGAACGCCAGCGTCGCCTTCTGCATGCCGACTGTCCGGTCCTCCGTATCCCGCGGCATGTTCACCTCGAGGAAGCGCTGGTGGCGCTCCTCCCGGAATTCAGCCTGCCTGAGTCTGCGTGCCAGGCTCCTGCGGGTGCGGCGCAGAACGATCTCCTCGGTTTCCTCGGTCAGGTCGTCCTCTCCGTACATCTTCTCGAGCTGCGCCAGCTCCTCCTGTGCATCGGTGATGCTGTCCCGGTACCCCTGGACGCTTAGCTCCTCCTCCTCGATCCTGCGCGGCAGATCCACCTCCCTGTAATACTTGAAGTCATCCTCGGCGCGGCGGAACTGCCTCTCCGCCTCCATGAATGAGATGCCGATCAGCTCCAGGGTGCGGGCCGCGTCCTTCCGCTTCCCTTCGAAAGCGACCCGGGCCAGCTCCAGATCCACGCGAGCCGCCTCGAGCTGTTCCGTGTACTCCTTCGCATCGAACCGAACGATCACCTGCCCCTCGACGACCGCTCCCTGCTGGGCTGCCTCGACCACTTCCAGCGCTCCCTTGTAACTCTCGAAGCTGGCCTGGATCGGCTCCTCCTCCGCCGGCATGAAGGTTCCGTCCAGGGTGATGCTCTCCGCGAAGAGGTGAGGAACAGCCTTGACCGTCTCTTGCGCCTCCCCTGCCTGGCACCAGGCATCCCCGGCAAACGGTGACAGGACCAACAACACCGCGGAAACAACAGTCGGACTTTGGCGCATCATGAGCTTCTCCTGAAGGTTAAGGCCTACAGCCTACGAGGTGCCTGGCGACGCCGCAACGGCACATTCGGACAGAACTCGTGTCGCCGGGCCCCGGCGATCCGCCGCTCGTGGACATGTTGCAGAATTGAGCACCGGTCGAAGCAGCCAATCCGCGGAGCAGGGCCGCGAGGGTCTGCTTGGACGTTGCGCGGTTTCTCGCCCGGCCGTTACAATCGTTCGATTGATGAACTGCCCGGGGCTACTGAGGATACCGTTCGCTCAGCCGCCGAACTCCGAGCGGCTCCTCACATGAGTCCGTTATCGTCCTTCCGAGGAAGCAACATGTCCCCGACGAAGATCTTGCTGTGCGGTCTCCTCGCGGCGTCCTCCGCGTTTGCCCAGGACAGCCGCGAGCAGATGTGGCCCGCCCCCACCAAGGATGACTGGCAGAAGCCCTGCCTGATCAAGTGGCAGCGCAGCTACGAGGATGCGGTGGCGGAGTCCCTCGCCACCGGCAAGCCGATCCTCGTTTGCGTGAACATGGATGGCGAGATCGCCAGCGAGCACTACGCCGGAGTGCGGTATCGCCAGCCGGAGATCGCCGCCCTCTACGAACCTTACGTGACGGTAATCGCGTCCGTCTATCGGCACACTCCCAGGGACTACGACGAACAGGGATGCAGAATCCTCTGCCCGCGATTCGGCAGCGTCACCTGTGGCGAGCACATCGCGATCGAGCCGGGGCTGTTCCGCAAGTTCATGGACGAGAAACGCGTGGCGCCGCGCCACATCGGCGTTCAGCCGGGGAACGAGGAGTCGTTCGACGTCTACTACGCCTTCGACACAGACTCGGTTTTCGATGCCA
>JAZDLC010000465.1:0-5732 GCA_043802345.1 Planctomycetota bacterium
GGGCGAGGACATCAAAATCCTCGACGTGCGCTCGACGCTTCCGATCCTTGACTACTTCATCCTCGTCACGGGCAAGAACCGGCGCCACCTGCGGTCCATGGCGGACGAGGTCCGTCGGTTGCTGCGTGAGATGGGCCGCGAGGTTCCCCGGGAAGAGGGGGGCGACGACGGCGGGCGTTGGCTCTTGCTCGACTTCGGCGACGCCATCGTGCATTTGTTCGACAAGGAATGTCGCGCCTTCTACGACCTGGACGGGTTGTGGGCGGACGCCCCTCTGGAGAAGCTGGACGGTTCGAGCGGCCGGAAGAAGGCAAAGAAGTAACCCCGAAGAATCACACCCGGTGGAAATTTTCACCGGGTGTGATGCTTCGGGCTAAGGGAAGGGGGACGCGTCGAGCTCCGGGCTGAATGGCCGATTCTCTCGGTTCAAGCTGGCGCGGGCGATCCGCCGATAGCTATCAGGGCCTCCATCAAGGACGTGGTCCGTGGATCGAGTACTACCACGTAATTATTTATCTCGTAGTATTTTACGTGGGTTTCTCAGGGTTCAGGGGGCCGCCAAAGCGCTGAAGGGAGTGATCATGAAGCCACTGTCCGCGCGCCAGTCGGTTCTCCGAGACCGGGGCGCCACCCTGGGGCTGTTCGTGGTGGGGACTGCCGTCTGTGGGGCTCTCCTGGCGGGCCTGCTGTTCTTCTTCAACGACCGCTTCCGGGCCCGCACCCTCTCGGTGGTGCAGGATATCCAGAGGTGGACTCCGGAGGACATCCGTCAGGACCCGTTCAGGTACCTGGTCTCCGTGGCGGATCGCACCGAGTCGATCCTGGATCGCCTGAGTGAGAAGAGAAACTCACTCGCCGTGATGAACGACCGGTATCAGTCGGTCCGGGGCGAAGCTGACTCGAACCTGGTGGTCGTGGTCCGGCCGCTGGAGGAGTTGAAAGAGACCTACCGCACGGCGGAGGCGAATGACAGGTGGCCGGAGGCCATCGCGGGAGTGATCCGTGGTCGGGAATGGGTCCGGGAACAGATCGTCACGCTGCACCAGCAGAAGCTCGAGCAGTTGGGCCGAATCGCGGCTGTCGACACCGAGGCGAGTCCGTGGGAGGTCCAGCTCTCGCTGGTCGAGGACGCGATGTCGGATTGCGAACAGCAGTTGGCCCGGATCGACGCGGTGCGAATGCTCCTGAAGGAAGACCCCGTCAGCGACAAGCTCCTGTCGCAGCTGGTGAACATGGAACAGGTCATCGATGCGTCCCACGCAACACTGCTGGCGCTCGAGAGCGGAGGGGTTCGTCGGCGGGATGGGACGGTGGAAGAGTTGGCGGACGTCGACGAGCTGGCCTTCGAGGCGATCCTGAAAGAGTGACCGCCCGCACACCTTTCTAGGGCAATCCGGATCGGATCGTCTCCAGGACTTCCCTGGCCAGGGCCGGAAGTGATGGATCCCTGGCGCCGAGGACCAGGACCGTATCCCCCCTTTCCGCCAGGGCGGCGACCTCGCCGGGCCATCGCTCCCGGTCCGGCACCGGGAGCGCCGGAGCGCCCAGGCCTGCGAGTTCCCTCACCAGGTCGGCGGAGCTGATGTCCCGGCACACGGTGCCGCCCGCGAAGAAGATGGGGGCGATCCAGAGTCTGTCCTCTGGCCGGAGGGTGGCGGCGAACATCTCCAGGAGTTCGTGCCGCTGGAACCTGGTGGGCGCGAAGCCGTGGGGCTGAAAGAGGGCCAGAACTCTCTGGCTGCGGCTCTTTGCCAGGGTCAGGACGGCCGCGAGCTTGACCGGGTTATGGGCGAAGTCGTCAACCACCTCCACTCCCCGCGCCTGGCCGATCAGCTCGAATCTCCGGTGGACCCCTCCGAACCGGGCCAGGGCCTCTCTGGCCGTCGCAAGGTCGATGCCAACCGAGTGGCAGATGGCCGTGGCCGCCAACCCGTTGCTGGCGTTGTAGAGCCCCGGCATGGGGAGACGGAAGCGAACGTCTTCCAGTCGAAAGCCGCAACCGTCCCGCTCCGACCAGAGTCCGGTGGCTCTGTACCGGGCATGCCGGCTCGTTCCAAACAGCGCCGCGCCCTTCCAGAGGGGGCGGAGGTTCGGGTCGTCCGAGACAACCACTGGCCCCCGGGTTTGCCGTTTGAAGAGCCGGAACTGCTCCATCACCTGCTCCGTTTCCATGTGGTCCCGGTGCAGATTGAGGATGATGGACGCCTCGGGATGATGGTGCACCAGGGAGCCGTCGCTCTCGTCCGCCTCGGCGACCAGCGGCCCCTTGCCGGACCAGGCGTTCCCCAGAAGGTGGCCTCCCATCAACGAACGAAGCCGGGCGCCCGTGATCAACCCGGGATCCTCTCCGGCCTCGCGCAGGATCTCGAACACCATCGCCACGACCGTCGACTTGCCGCTGGTGCCCGCCACTGCCAGGGACGCCCCCCGCAGGTGCTCCGCCAGCAGTTCCGCCCGATGCCAGATCGGGAGCCCCAGTTTCCGGGCCCGGATCAGATCGGGAATCTCCCGTTCCACCGCCGTGGAGCTGATCACTCCGGCCGCTCCTGCCACTCCCGACCCGTCCTGGGGGGTGATTCCGATTCCCAGAGACCCCAGCCCCGCGCGGACCGGTTCCTGCTCGCCTTGATCGAAACACCGGTCGCTGCCGCTGGCGCGTCCGCCTTGAAGCACCCTGTACTGGGCCAGCGCGCTCATTCCGGAACCCGCCAGCCCGACGAAGTGGAGCCTCTGGTCCCTCTCTGCGACGGCTGCTTCGATTCGATCCACCCTCTGTCCTTGGCCTTGCGGCACAGCGAGATGATGACCTTCGCTCGGATCTTAGGGTCCGCGCGGAAATAGCTTCCTGTTTTGGACGAGCAATCGTCGTTCCTGGCCGGGCGCGGAGGTCGACGGCTCTCTTCACCAGGCCCGATATTTCGATTCTCAGTGCACTCGGTTCTGGAACGTGCGGCGCTACAATCAAGGTCGGTATCCGGATCCGGTCGCTTCATCTTGAGACCTGGCCGGAAGTCGTCGATAAGGTTGTCAGAGATTCAGCACAGGCCTCCAGCTAGAGACCCCCCCCCTCCATGAGCAGTGTGGAATGGTTCGACTGGAACGAGAACGCGTTCGCCGAGGCGGAGCGGCTCCAGCGACCCGTCTTCCTCTTCTTGAGCGCATCGTGGTGTCGTTACTGCAAGGCGATGGAACGGGGTGTGCTCGCCGACCCCGCCGTCCTCGAGCTCCTGAGTTCGCGGTTCATTCCGATCCACGTTGACAAGGACCGTCGTCCCGAGGTGAATGATCGGTACAACATGGGCGGCTGGCCCACGCTCGCCATTCTGACCTCGGATGGTGAACTGATCACGGGCGGCACGACTTTCGACGTGGCGTCGCTGACAGAGCTTCTGGAGCGGGTTGCGCGGTACTACACGGTGAAGCGGAGCGTCATCACGACGGCGCTTCAGGAGATGCTGCGCCGGGAGGAGAAGAAGGACCGGGAACGGGAAGGCCGGCTGGGGAATCTCTCGGACGCAATCGTGGAACGGGTTCAGGCCGCCGCGGTTGCTGACTTCGATCAGGAGTACGGAGGGTTTGGCACCGGACAGAAGTTCCCTCACACCGAGGTGATCGACTTCGTGCTGCTGCGGTATGTCAAGACGCGGGACGAGCGGCTCAAGGAAGTGGTGGAGAAGACTCTCTCCCAGATGGCCGAGTCGCCGCTGCATGATCCGGTGGACGGCGGCTTCTTCCGCTACTCCACCACCAGGGACTGGCGGTCGCCCCACACCGAGAAGTTGCTCGAATCGAACGTGGGTCTGCTCCGCAACTACCTCGAGGCGTACCAGGAACTCGCCCGCCCCGAGTTCCGCCGGATCGCCGAGGGAATCGTGGGCCTGCTCGCCGACGAGCTGAGGCTGGACGATGTGCCCGCCTTCGCCGGCTCCCTCGACTCTGACAATGACTACTACGCGCGCTCGGAGAAGGAGCGGAGGAAGCGGGAGCCACCGGCTCTCGACCGGACGGCCTACGTCAACTGGAACGCCGCCGCCGTATCCGCGCTCTTCAAGGCCGCCTCCGTGCTCGAGGACCCTGCCTGCGCGAAGATGGCCGAGGAGACGCTCTCCTTCCTGCTGGAGGAGTGTTATGACCAGGGGCGTGGTATGTATCACTACTACGCGGACGGGCGGCATATCCTCGGGCTGCTGACCGATCAGGCGTACACGGCCCGCGCGCTGCTTCATGCGGCGCAGTTCACCGGTGATCGCCGCTATCTGGACGTCGCCGAGGATCTCCTTCAGATCCTGGTGGCCAAGCAGGTCGGCGCCAAGGGCGGCTTCTACGACATCCGGGTCGGGTCGGATGCGGTCGGCGGCCTGCGGCGTCGCAACAAGTCGATTCTCGAGAATGGGCTGATCGCGGAGGTCTTCCTCCGCGCCCATCACTTGACCCTGCGGGAGGAGTACCTGGAGACCGCGGAGCGGACCCTGCGTCTGTTCGCCGAGGACTACCACATGTACGGTTTCTTCACGGCGGGGTACGCCCGGGCCGTGGACCTCTTCCTGAACCCACCGGTTCACGCGGTCATCGTGGGCGACCGGCACGATCCGGTGACCGTCGAGATGGCCAAGGAGGCCAACCGGCTTTACCTGCCGAGCAAGCTCGTTCAGGTGATTGACCCGGTCCAGGACGAGGATCTCCTGAAGAGGTTCGAGTTGCCCGCGGGGCCACGCACGGTCGCCTACGTGAACGTGCGCACCGCGCATGTGGCCCGGGTGACCGATGCGCAGGAGCTGGTGAAGGCGATGCGGGGCGGCTAGCCCGGCGTGCGCAGGAATCGAAGCCGTCCATTAAGTTGTTCGTACTCGTACTCGAATCGTGAGCTGTCAGGTTGCAGCGGACCAACGGAATCCGGTACACGTACGAGTACGAGAAGGTGACCCTGGCTAGGAACCCCTCTTTGGTTGCGGCCAGCGGCCGCGCTGTGTCCTTCGTGGTGTTTGAACCTCGTACTTCCTCGCGATCAATGCCAGTGGTATCTGGCGTGCTGGCCATAGGGTAGACTCCCCAGGACGCAGTGATCGGCCGCGAAGTTCCAGGATGGCCCTCCCATGGTGAACAGGCAAGACACCTCCTATTGCGGCATCGTCCGCTTCGGGCGTGCCGGCCGGGTCCGCAAGGTCATGCTCCAGGAAGCGGGGCTCGTCCGCGGGGAGCGCCTGGTCGTGCGGAGCGATCGAGGAACGGAACTGGCGACGCTGGTCCAGAGTCCGGTGCGGGACGGTCAAACCTCGTCGGAGGCGATCGAGCGGGAACTCTGGCGGCTGCGCTCGGAGGAGTTCTGGTGCCACATCGAAGCGCGGCCAGAGATGCCCTCGTCCTCCGGCGAAACCCCGCCGACTGTGGAGGGGGAGGTCCAGTTTCTGCGCCGGGCCAGCAGCGAGGATCTGGAGAGAGTCGAGCAGCAACTGCCGCGGGAAGAGGCGGAGGCGCTTCTCTTCTTTCAGTCCAAGATCGAGGAGCTGAGGCTCTCCATGCGGCCCATCGAGGTCGAGATGACCCGGGGGGGGGAGCGGATCACGTTCTACTTCGCCGCCGATCACCGGGTCGATTTCAGGGAGCTGGTTCGTGTGCTGGCTCGGAAGTACCAGACGCGCGTGGAACTGCGCCGGATCAACCCCCGGGAAGTGGCCGCCCTGCAGGGATCGCTCGGGATCTGTGGACGTGAAGTCTGCTGTAGATCCTGGCTC
>JAZDLC010000466.1:0-16386 GCA_043802345.1 Planctomycetota bacterium
ATCCGCAAGAACAGGCCGTCCCGCGTGATTCCGGCGTTGTTCACCAGAATCTGCAGGCCACCCAGCTCCTTGAGGGTCTGCTGCACTGCCTGATCCGCGGCGGAGAAGTCCGAAACGTCCGCACCCAGCGCGAGCGCCTTGCGGCCCAGCTCCCGCACCGCCGCGGCCCCCTCCTCAGCGCGCTCCTCGGTGATGTCCACAATCGCCACGTCCGCGCCCGCCTCCGCGAGCCGGAGCGCCACGGCCTTGCCGATTCCCTGGCAACCACCCGTCACCAGCGCCACCTTGCCTGAAAGATCCATGCTCATCGTACGTGCCTCTCCATCACCACGCTCCTGACAGCTCAGGAGTAGTTCTTCAGGTCATCCAGTGTCAGCACGGGGACCCCGATGGACCCGGGAGCGCCCTTCTTCAGGAGACCTGTCAGCACGCTTCCGGGAGCCGGTTCCACGTACGTCCGGATGCCCCGTTCGCAGAAGCGGCGGATCGTGTCCTCCCACAGGACCGGGCTGGTGACCTGTGCCGCCAGGTGAGCACGAATCCGCTCCGGATCGGAGACCCGATCGCCGGTGACGTTGGTGGAGAAGGGAATGGCGGGCGGGCTGATCTCGATCGATGCCAGGGCGTCCCGGAGCGCTTCGGTGGCGCTCGCCATCAGCGGCGAGTGGAAGGCGCCGGCGACCTTGAGGCGCACCGTCCTCCGAATCCCGAACTCCTTGGCCTTCTCCGCGGCCAGGTCCAGGGCGGCCACCGCGCCGGAGAGGGCGATCGATCCCGGGCAGAGATAGTTGGCCGGAACCAGCACCCCCGCCGCCGAACCCGCATCCGCAAGTAGCTGGGCCTGTTCCCTGTCGGCCCCCAGCAGGGAGATCATGCCGCTGGGATTCCGCGTGGATGCGTCCTGCATGGCTGCGCCGCGGATCCTCACCAGCCGCAAGGCGTCTTCCAGGGTCAGCGACCCTGCGAACCAGAGGGCGGTGTATTCACCGAGAGAGAGTCCGGCGGTCGCTGCGAACTGTTCCCTCTGAAGCCCCTTCTCGTGCCGGAGCGCCTCGACCACCGCGGCCGAGGTCGCCAGGATCGCGGGCTGGCAGATGTCGGTGTCTTCCAGCCGTTCGGCGGGCCCCTCCAGGATCAACTTCTTCAGGTTGATCCGAAGCACGTCGTTTGCCAGGTCCAGCACGGCCATCGCGGCCGGAATGGCGGCCACGATTTCCGCGGCCATCCCCGGATGCTGCGCCCCCTGGCCCGGAAACAGAATCGCGCGGCTCACGCTGTCTACCATTTCAGAGCCACCGATCCCCAGGTCAGGCCGGCACCGAAAGCGCACATCACCAGCAGCTTGCCCTGGAAGCGATCCAACGCCCCTGCCCGCCGGGCCTCGTCCATGCCGATGCCGATGGAGGCCGCCGATGTGTTGCCGGTGCGCTCGATGTTGACCAGGACCTGGTCCTTCTCCAGGCCCAGGCGTTCCCGGGCCGACTCGATGATGCGCAGGTTGACCTGGTGCGGAATGACGTATCCGAGCTCCAGGTCAGGATGCAGCTCCTGCGCCTCCCTCACCAGTTGGACGAACTTGCTCACCGCGAACTTGTAGACTTCACGCCCCCTGAGGCGCATGTAATGTTCCCGCCGATCGATCGTCTCGTGGGAGGCCGGGCGCAGCGAGCCACCCGAGAGAATCGTGATGACGTCGGCCTTCTCCCCGTCCGTCCCCAGCGAGCCGGAGAGGATCTCACCCCGCTCGAACCGGCTCGAGACGATCGCCGCCCCGGCCCCGTCCCCGAAGAGGATGCAGGACCCACGGTCCTGATAGTCGGTGATCTTGGAGAGCGACTCGACACCGATCACCAGGATGTTGTCGGCCTGTCCAGTGGCGACCATTCCCCTGGCGACATTCAGGCCATACATGTACCCGGCACAGGCGGCCTGGAGATCGAAGCAGCCGATCTCCCGGGCTCCCAGCCGGTGCTGCAGCAAGCAGGCCGTGGCCGGGAGCGGCAGATCCCCGGTGACCGTGGCCACGATGATCATGTCCAGATCCGTGGCGGCGAGCCCGGCGCTTTCCAGCGCCGCGCGGGAAGCGGCCATGGCCATGTCGGAGGTTGTCTCCCCCTCAGAGACCAGCCGCCTCTCCTTGATGCCGGTCCGTGTGGTGATCCACTCGTCCGACGTGTCCACCATCTGCTGCAGATCCTCGTTGGTGAGAACCCGCTCCGGCAAGAACGAACCCGTTCCCCGAATCCCAACAGGTCGAATGACCGTCATGCGGTGCCTCCTGTGTCGCCGTTCCGGTCGTTCGCCTCCGACCGCTCACGGCCTCTGATGACGCCGCCGAGCGCAGGACCTTTCGCCAGCCCTTCGACGATCTTCTCGTTGACTCCCGCCAGCAGGAACTGCTTTGAAACCCGGAGGGCGTTCGCGATGGCTCGCCGGCCGGATCGGCCGTGGCAGATGACGATCAACCCGTCCGTCCCCAGGAGCGGGGCTCCGCCGTATTCCGCGTAGTCCGTCTTGGCGAAGAGTTCCTTGCCGACCTTCTTCCAGACTCCACCCTCGGCGTCATTCGCATGCTGGCGAACCCCGGACTCCATCAGCCGGGCCATGAACGAGCCGAGCCCCTCCGAGACCTTGAGCACCACGTTGCCCACGAACCCCTCGCACACGATCACATCGCACCGGCCCGAAAACAGATCCTGCCCCTCGATGTTGCCGACGAAGTTGAGGTCGGATTGGTGGAAGAGTTCTCGCGTCTTCTGGATCAGAGGGCCACCCTTGGCGTCCTCCTCGCCGATGCTCAGCAGCCCGACGCGGGGTGATTCGAGGCCGTGAATGCCCACCCGGTAGGCCACCGCCATCTGGCCGTAGGTGTACAGGTCTTCCGGATGGCAGTGGATGTTGGCGCCCACGTCGATCAGCGTGACAGGCTCTGCCGCGGTGGCGAAGGTCGCCGCGATTCCGGGGCGCCGCACGCCAGGCAGCAGCCTGACCAGCAACGTGCCGGCGGCCACCATGGCGCCGGTGTTGCCGGCCGAGACCATCGCGCTGGCCAGACCGCCCCGGAGCAGCTTCGCTCCCAGGACGATCGAGGAGTTCCGCTTGCGCCGCAACGCCATGCCGGGATGTTCGTCCATCCCGATGACCTCCGGCGCATGGTGGATTTCGATCTCGGCGGCACGACCCTGCTGGCTCAGCCCCAGCTCGATCCGCTCCCGGTCCCCGACCAGGATGACTTCCTGCGGATCGACGAACCCCTCATCGACCGCCCGGAGCGCACCGGCAATAATCTCGATGGGGGCGTTGTCGCCCCCCATTGCATCCAGTGCGATCTTCATCCAGCGACCTCAGAGTGGCGGGTCATCCAGCGGAACCGGCTGTCAGGATTCCGAGTCGGAGGGCGGAGGAAGCACCTCGGTGCCGCGATAGTACCCGCACGAATCACAGACAGTGTGCGGCTTTATCACGCTACCACAGCGGGGGCAGTCGCTCATCGCGGGTATGGACAAGGCAAGGTGGGCGCGTCGCTTACGCTTTCGATGCTTCGACGTCTTGCGCTTCGGGACGGCCATGGTTTTGCCTCGGCTGGTCTCTAGAGGGGGGTGCCAGTCACTCGACGCGGCACTCGCCGCCAAATCGCGACATTCTAGGTGGCTCCAGGCCTGGTTCAATCCAAATCTGACCAGGGTTCAATCCCATGGAATCACCCTGAAGGCTCCATTCAGGCTAATCCTCACCCCTCCGAGAGCCTGGTCCGCAGATCCCGGTCGGCTGCCGCCAGCGCGTCCGCGAGAGCGGATGGGTCGCCGCCCTGGCCCTGAGCCATGTCCGGCCGCCCGCCTCCACCCCCACCGAGCGCCTGGCCGAGCTGCCTCGCGATCTCGCCCGCCTTGACGCCCTTCCCCACCGCCTCCTTCCCGCAAGCCACGACCAGAGCGACCCGCTCCCCCTCGACTCCGGCGAGAATGGCCACGCCTTCCGCATGATCGCGGATGATCTGGTCCGCGAGGCTGCGCAGTTCCTGCTGCCCCACGCCCTCGAGCGTCTGTGAGAACAGGGTCACGCCACCCAGATCGGTCCCACCCGCCAGCAGACCACCTGCGGCCTTGCTGGCGGTTTCCCGCTTCGTCCGGGCGATCTCCTTCTCCAGTTTCGAACGTTCCTTCAGGAGCCCCTCGACCCTCGCGGGAAGCTCCTCGTCACGAGTCTTCAGCAGGGTGGAAAGCCGCCGCGACAGCCGGAAGTTGTCGCGCACGGATGACAGCGCCTGGCACCCCGTCAGAGCCGTGATGCGCCGCACGCCGGCCGCGATGGCGCTCTCACCCTGGATCCGGAACAGACCGATTTGTCCGGTGTTCTCGCAGTGGGTGCCGCCGCACAACTCCACGCTGTTGAACCCCAGGCCCTTCTCCTCGTCGAGCACGCTCACCACGCGGACCGAGTCGCCGTACTTCTCGCCGAACAGGGCCATCGCCCCCTCCTGCCGGGCGGCCTCGTACGGCTTCTCGCAGGTCTCTACCGGCAGGCAGGAAAGAACCTGCTGATTGACCAGATCCTCGATCTGCTCGGCCTGCTCGTTCGAGAGCCCGCCGCGGGAGGTGTAGTCAAAGCGCAGGTAGTCCGGATGCACCAGCGAGCCGGCCTGGGTGACGCTCTCGCCCAGCACCTTTCTGAGCGCCCAGTGCAGCAGGTGCGTGGCGGTGTGATTGCGGATCGTGTCCAGGCGCCTGTACGGATCAACCTCCACCCGCACCGACTGCCCGACCGCCAGGCTTCCCTGCTCTAGCTCGACCTGGTGCAGCTGGTACCCCTCCGACTTCTTCGTGTCGACGATCGCCGCGCTGCCACCATCCTCAAAGAGGAGGCGGCCCGTGTCCCCGACCTGCCCGCCGCTCTCCCCGTAGCAGGGAGTCCGGTCCAGCACCACCACGACCCTCCCGCTGGACGCCGCTTCCACGAGCTTGCCCGCTTCCGAAAGCAAGGCGACAACCCGGGCCTCGTCCTGGAGGCGCTCGTATCCGGTGAAACGGGTCGGGTCGACCCTCCCCTTCAGCATGCCGGCCGGACCGGTGCCGAAGATGTCGGAGGCAATCTGTGATCCGGCCCGGGCCCGTTCCCGCTGGGCGGCCATCTCCTGCTCGTACCCGGCCTCGTCCACCTGGTACCCCCGGTCCTCGCATGATCTGCGGGTGATGTCGAACGGGAAACCGGCCGTATCCCAGAGAAAGAAGGCGTCCCGACCCGACAGGGTCCGGCCCTTGCACTTCTTCAGCATCGCGGCCAGCCTCTCGTAACCGATCCGGTAGACCTCGCCGAAGCGCTCCTCCTCAACGGCGATGGTCTCCTGGATGAGGCCCTGATGCTCGCGAATCTCCGGGTAGGCGGAGCCCATCGCCTCCACCACGCCCGGCACGACCTCCGAAAGACCGGGCCGGTCGCGGCCCAACTCCAGCAGGTCCACCGCCGCGCGCCGGACGATCTTCCGCACCACGTAGCCGCGTCCTTCGTTTCCAGGCCGCACTCCGTCGGCGATGCAGAAGGTCGCCGCGCGGACATGGTCCGCGATCCGCTTGATCTTCACGTCCGACGCATCCGCCGCGCCGTACGAGACGCCCGACGTATCCACGATGCGGGCCATGATCGGCTCGAACAGATCAATCTCGAAGTTGTTCGGCTTCTCCTGGAGCACCCGGAGTATCCGCTCGAAGCCCGCCCCCGTATCGATGTTCCTGCGTGGCAGCGGCTGGAGTTGGTTCACGCCGGTCCGATCGAACTGTGTGAACACCAGGTTCCAGATCTCCACGTAGCGGTCACTGTCTCCCGCTGGATCGGACGCCACCCCCTGCTTCAGGGAGGCGGAAGGCCCGAAGTCGAAGTAGATCTCCGAACAGGGGCCGCACGGACCGTTGGGGCCCTTCGACGGCGCTTCCGCCGGCCAGAAGTTATCCTCTGCCCCGTAACGCCAGATCCGCTCCTTCGGCATGCCGATCTCCTCTTCCCAGATCCTCGCCGCCTCGTCGTCGTCGAGGTAGACGGTCATCGCCAACCGCTCTCTCGGCAGCGCCAACTCCTTCTCCAGGAACTCCATGGCCCAGCGGATCGCCTCGACCTTGAAGTAGTCCCCGAACGAGAAATTGCCGAGCATCTCGAAGAAGGTGTGATGCGAGCGGGTCCTGCCCACGTTGTCCAGATCGGGCATCCGCAGGCACTTCTGGGAGGACGTGGCGCGGATCAGGTCGGGCGGCGCCTTGCCGAGGAAGGCGTCCTTGAACTGATTCATCCCGGCGCCGGTGAACAGCACCGAAGCGTCTCCCTCCGGCACGAGGGAATCGGAGGGAAACACCTTGTGGTCCTTCCCCCGAAAGAACTCCAGGTACCGCTGG
Organism: Planctomycetota bacterium; assembly: GCA_043802345.1. Taxonomy (GTDB): domain Bacteria; phylum Planctomycetota; class B15-G4; order B15-G4; family JADJEK01; genus JAZDLC01. The sequence continues at coordinate 6,381 of JAZDLC010000466.1, forward strand.
CGAAGTTCGTCGGCTCTCATCGCTTCGGGGGAGACTTCGCGGGAGACTTTCCGGCCTGCACCGAGACAGGCGTCACGCCACGTGTCGCCGCCACTCCCTCTGCCGCCGCTGCTGCCGCTGCTGCCGTCGCCGGTGCCGCGGCCGGTGCCGGCCCCGCTGCCGGGGGCTCCTTGGGAGCCAACGCCGCGCGCACCTCGCCATCCACCTTCTTCAACATCTCCGGGTTTGCCTTCAGCACCTCGATGCTGCGCTCCCGGCCCTGCCCCAGCCGCTCGCCCTTGTAGCCGTACCACGATCCGGACTTCTCGATGACCTTGTGCAGCACCCCGAGATCAAGCACGTCACCGATGTAGTTGATGCCCACGTTGAAGATGATGTCGAACTCGGCCTTCCGGAAGGGCGGCGCGCATTTGTTCTTGACCACCGTGACCTTCGTGCGGTTGCCGATACTCTCGTCTCCGGACTTGATCTGGCCGATCCGGCGGATGTCCAGCCGCACGGAGGCGTAGAACTTCAGCGCCCGCCCGCCGCTGGTGGTTTCCGGACTGCCGAAGAAGACCCCGATCTTCTCCCGGATCTGGTTGATGAAGATCACGGTGGTGTGGGCGCGACTGATGGCGGCGGTCAGCTTCCGCAGCGCCTGCGACATGAGGCGCGCCTGGAGCCCCACATGCGCGTCACCCATCTCGCCCGCCAGCTCCGCCTTGGGCACCAGCGCCGCCACCGAGTCGATGACGATGATGTCAAAGGCGCCCGACTTGACCAGGATCTCGCAGATGTCCAGCGCCTCCTCGCCCGACATCGGCTGGGAGACCTTGAACCGCGCTCCACTCGTGTCGACGCCCAGCTTGGCGGCATAGATCGGATCGAATGCGTGCTCCGCGTCGATGAACGCCGCGTAGCCGCCCGTTTTCTGCGCCTCCGCGATCACGTGCAGGGTCAGCGTGGTCTTGCCGGAAGACTCCGGGCCGTAGATTTCGACGACCCGGCCCCGCGGGAGCCCCTTGCCGCCCAGCGCGATATCGAGCGAGAGCGAGCCGGTGGAAATCCCATCCTCGACCTGGGCCTCGCCGTCGAGGCTCATAATCGCCCCCTGGCCGTACTGCCGCTCGATCTGCGAGAGGGCCGCGTCGACGGCCGCGGCCTTGGCCTTGGCCTTCAGCTCCGGGTTGCTGTCTGTCTTGCTCACCATGCGTGAATCTTCCGTGGTCAGGTTGTCTTGGGGGAGTGGGAATCGAATGGTATCAACCCAGTTTCAGTTCGGCCACCGTGCGGTGCACAGCACCTGACGGTTGCAGCTCGCTCGACATCAAAGCGATCGAGGCCACCTGCTGCGAACCGAATCCACGATCTCCGAGCAACCCCTCCAGCAGGGCAGGGGAGCATCGTCCCTGGATGCGCGCCAGGGTCACGTGAGGGTGGAACGGCCTCCTTTCCGTCTCGAACCCGAGGGGCTCGAGACGTTCCTCGATCGCTTGCTTCAGCTCGAACAGGACCGGGCCGCCCTCACATCCGACCCATAGCACCCTGGGTGATCCGCGCGGGGGAAAGACGCCCACTTCTCTCCATTCGACCTCGAAGCCGGGCACTCCCCTGGACGCTTCCGCGAGCCGCCCGATGACATCCGGAACCAGGGTCTCCTCCACCTCACCCAGGAACTTCAGCGTCAGATGGAGGTTACGCTCCGCCACCCAGGCCAGGCGCACTCCCCGGGCCGGCGCGGGCTTGGGCAGGCGCGCGATCGCGGCGCGGCTGCTGTCGCCCAGGTGGATCGCCACGAAGCTGCGCATCACACGGTGATGAAGCGGACGAACTCGTGGTAGCGGTCCCAGAGATCCGCGGTCTCGATCCTGAAGAACGGCTCAAGCGAGAAATCTTCCACCACGAACGAGGACATCACGGTGCCGAAGACCATCGCCCTGCGGATGGAGGCGTCGTCGTGGACCCGGTTGCGGGCCAGGTACCCCAGCATGCCGCCCGCGAAGGAGTCGCCGGCGCCGGTCGGATCCTTGACCTGGGCCACCGGGAAGGCCGGGATGGCGAAGCGCGCCCCGGCCCGGGAGAGCATGAACGCTCCATGCTCGCCCTTCTTGATGACGACCACGCGGGGGCCGAGCGTCAGGATCTCCTCCCCGGCCGCGACCAGGTTCCGCTCTCCCGAGAGCATCTTCGCCTCGCCCTCGTTCAGGACCAGGGCATCGATCCGCTTCAGGAGGTGCTTCAGCCCCTCGAGATCGGTGTCGATCCAGTGGTTCATGGTGTCCGCCACCACGAGTTGCGGCTTCTCCACCTGATCCAGCACCTTTATCTGCGACCCGGGCGAGCCATTGGCCAGGAAGACGTATTCGCTGTCCCGGTACGACTCGGGCAGGGTCGGAGAAAAGTCCCCGTAGACGTTCAGCCGGACATCGAGCGTCTCCGCCTCGTTCATGTCCCCTGCGTACTGGCCCGACCAGGCGAAGGTCTCACCTGCCCTGCGGATCAGGCCCTCCGTGTCGATCCCACGCTGCTGGAGCATCTGGACATGCTTCTCCGGGAAGTCCGACCCGACGACCGAAACCAGCCGCACGGGGCTGAAGAACGACGCCGCGCAGGAGAAGTAGGTCGACGACCCCCCGAGGACCTTGTCGACCTGGCCAAAGGGTGTGCGGACGGAGTCGAATGCAACGGTGCCGACGACGAGCAGGGACATGGACTCTCTCCTACGGAGGATGTGCGCCAAGTTGTGCGATTATGTCGGACCCGGGGCCTGGTTCAAGCCTCCGGGCCGGAGCCAGGCCTTGGGGGAGTCTGGCCGAACTCCTCCACCTCATCCTTGGAGATGCGGTTCTTCTGGCAGAGCAGGCAGATGCCGCCGATGAGGGAGATCGCGAGCTGCGTCATGCGGTACGCCAGCGCCAGCGCGAAGGCCTCGCCTCTCGGCACCCCCTGGGTTCCCCAGAAGTAGATCACCGCCATTTCGCCGACCCCCCAGCCGGACGGCGCGATCGGCAGCGCCATGATGATCAGGGTGATCGGCACGACGGCGAAGTAGGAGAGCACCGGCACATCCAGACCGATGGCGAGCCCCATCACGCCGATGCCGCCGACGATGAACAGATGGACGCCCATCGACAGCAGCAACGACCCCCCCACCAGGGCCTTGCGATACCGGTAGATGAACGCCGCGTGGTCGATCTTCTGCACCAACCTGGCAAGCGGCAGGCGCGCCAGCAGTGCGTCGAGCCGGATCGTCCGCCGGATGCGGCGCGAGAAGAAGACGCAGCAGAAGATCCCCTCGGCCAGGAGCAGGCCGTAGATCCAGGGTGCCACATCGAAGAAGGCCTTCGGATAGACCGGCAAGACCACCCCGGCCACCAGGGCCAGGCCGGTGATCCCCAGGATCCGGTCCAGGATCACGGTCAGGACCGCCTCGGTCTTCTGGTGGCGATGGTCCCTGGCGATGTAGACCGCCTTGACCACATCCCCGCCGGTGAGCCCCGGCATCAGGTTGTTGAAGAAGAGGCCGATGAACGTCAGGTCGAAGGCGCGCCGGAACCTGCGCACCAACTTGTCCGCCCGGAGCAGCAGGAACCAGCGGTAGGTGGCCACCAGCGAGCCGACGAAGACCAGCGCCAGCGCCAGCAGCAGGAAGAGGAGGTCCGCGCTGCGGATCACGGTCAGGATGCCGCGCTCCAGCCGGGGCGTCCGGCTCGGCGCCAGCCCGGAGGGTCGCCTGTAGATCTCCTCGCCCGCCGCATTGGAGACGCTCACGATCTCGTCATCCCTGAGGCCGCCCTCGTCGCTCATCCGGACCAGCAGCAGGCGTCCCTGATCGCCCGCTTCCTGAAAGGCGATCCATCCATCAGCCTGGATTTCCTGAATCGTGCCCACGGCCACACGGTCGTCCGCGGGGCTGGATGCGGCGAACCGGAGCTGATCCCGGATCGGCACGATCCAGACCAGGAAGGCGATGAGCGCCACCGCCACTCCGATCTTGATCACCGGAATCCACCGCTGCAGGGTCGTGGCCTTGCTGGAGCCGCCGGTCATCGCACCCACCGGACCTTGGTTGCGGCATGACGGATGTCAGTGCACTCCGCCTGGTAGCGGTCGAGCAATGCGGTCGCGAACGGCTTCCAGTCCACGCCCAGCTCGGTCAGCCCGATGGCCGGCACGGGGACACCGTCCGTCTCGAGATTCAGGGCAAAATGGAACAGGGCCGAGATGGGCGACACGGTGGCCACGGAGATGGAGGCCTTGCGGTCCTCGACGAAGAGGTCGTCCCCCTTCACCACCACCGACCTGCCGGACCGCTCGGCCAGCAGTTCCGCCGCCAGCCGTCCGAACAATCGTTGGCGGAGCACCATCGGCTCCAGCCGCTCAGCGAATGCTTCCGCGAGGAAGTGGAGCATCCTGGGTGAGAAGATCGCCGCGCCCTGCAACACGTCCTCCAGATCGACCATGGTCTCGAAAGGCACGCGGCAGGCGCCGACGAAAGCGAGCACCAGATCCCCCGAGATGCCGGTCCGCCGGTAGCCGAACAGCGAGGCGAGCTGGGATCCGTCGTAATCGACCGCCTCGTCCAGCAGCTTGACCCGGATCGTCATTGCAGGCCCTCCCGTTGCCACCAGACCAGCCAGAAGTCGACGGAGCCAGGGTTCTCCTCCGGCAGCCCAATGCGCCGCGCCAGGATGCGGCGGGCGTGGAAGCTGACTCCGGGATCGGGGTCCCGAATGCAGTCAAACACGGCGCGCAACGCCTCCGACCCGGGTTCGAGGCGGTCGGAAACCTCCGCCATCGCCTGGAGGGCGGCCAGCCGCTCCCGGGGGGAGCCGTTGCGGAGGAGCAGCTGCGCGTAGTCAGGCAGCAGCTCGATGCCGCCGGCCGAGATCCCATGCTCCGCGGCCGTGGTCCGTACCGATTCGTGTGAGTCGTCCAGCCCGGCCCGCAGCAAAGCGGCGATCCGGTCGTCCGTTCCGAGCTGCGCCATCACCCGGAGCGCCCCGCACCGCACAGCCGGCGACGGATGCTGCAGAATCGCCAGGGCCAGCAGGTCCAGAAACTGGTCCCTCTCCGCCCCCGCCTCCGGGACGGACTCCGCCAGCACCGCCATGTTCTCCAGCCAGACGCTCTCCTCCCCGCCTGCCCCCTCCCCAGCCTGGAGCACCGACGCCGCGTCCTGCAGGTCCGCGAGAGCCGCACTCACCGAGGTGCGACATCCGGCAAGAATGGACACGGCGAGCAAGAGGACCCATGGAACAGCTTTACGAGGCATAGGACGCGAATCACCGGGCTCCGGACAGTTTTCGCGGATCTTACGCACCGGATACGGAGTTCGTGCCTCTGTTTTACCTGTCCCCTTTTTCTGGCTCCACGTCAACTGGCTCGTGTGCGCCAATGATGCGGCGCACGTTCTCGCCCAGTGTTGCGCGGATGTCCTCTTCGGGCCAACTCAGATCGAGCATGTGCTGGGTGAGTACGGGCACGTGCGAAACGTCGCACAGGCCGTCAACAGGCGTGATGGCGCCGTCGAAATCCGACCCGAGTGCAGCGTGACGAGCGCCAATGGTGCGGCGAATGTGGTCGAGATGGGCGACGACGCGTCTGGAATCCTTGACCCTGTCGCGAGAGATGAACGGGCGGGCGAAGATGATCCCGACCACGCCGTCGGTGTCGGCCACTGCACGCAATTGATCGTCCTTGATGTTGCGCCACACGTCACAGACCGCCCTGAGACCGGTGTGGCTCACCAACAAGGGGCGTCGCGAGCGCCGGGCGACGTCCATGAACGCGCGCCGGCCCAGGTGGGCCAGGTCGACGATCATCCCCATTTCGTTGGCCCGTTCGACGAATTCGCAGCCCGGTCCGGGCAGGGGGGCGTCGTTGCCGGACCCTGCCCCGAACGCGGCTGGTGCCATGTTGTTGCTGGTGAAATGGGCCAGGCCCACGGAACGTACGCCCCGGTCGAAAAAGACCTGCAGATTGGCGATGTCGCCCTCGAGGTTGTGGGCGCCTTCGATCCCCATGAACGCCGCGAGCACGCCGTCAGCCCTTGCCGCGTCGAGATCCGCCACGGTGCGGGCCAGGCGGATCGCGTCCGGGTTTTCGCGACACACTCGCTCGAGCAGATCAATCTGCCGATGGGTCGCAGCGGCACAACCACGCTGTGGATACGGCACGGTGACGAGGCCAAAGAATTGTCCGTTGATGCCGCCTTCTCGCCAGCGGGGCAGATCACAGTGGAAAAACAGCGCCGATCGCGGCAGCCGGAAGCGATGGCGTCGCGAGATGTCGTATCCGCCGGCCCTCATGGGAATGAGGGTGTCGGCGTGGAGATCGATCACCAGCGCATCAGCATGCAGCGCGCGGGCCTCGTCGGAGACCTGGCAGGAGCTGTCGACCAAGGGGGGCCTCCGAGCGCAGAAGGCTCGAAAAACGTGACTTCGCTGGACGCAGGCCCAGGGACGCGCCAGCGTAGCATGTCCTGCTGAAGAACAGGTCGCGGACCGATGGTTGTGCGATGTGAATGCACGAATAGTCCGCCTACGCCTGCGGCTTCGGCGTGACAGCCTTCGCTTCAGTACGTTTGCATCCACATTGGACGCGAAGGATGGTGGAGGCGGCGGGAATCGAACCCGCGTCCCAAGGCGCCGGTGACCGAACTTCTACGTGTGTAGTCGATCGACTGTGTCTCGCGCCCAGGCAGCCGGTCGACAGGCATCCTGAACGCCATCCCGTGCGTCTCGCCAACCCGGACCGGGAAACCGGAAAGGCCAGCCCTCAAAAAGTCGTCATCCGGTCCCCGAGGGCGGGGGGCCAGAAAACGTCGCTACGCTAAATCAGGCAGCGAGGGAGTAAGCGGTGTTGTCCGCAATTACTGTTTTCTCCGGTTTTTAACGGGGCCGCCGGAGAACCCCGACACGCTATCCGATCCACGGAACAGCCCGGTCGAAACCAGATCGCCCCCGTGAATTCGCCTCATGCTAGCAGATTGCCCCGGAAGTGTGCATCCGCTCGTTCGAATCCGGCCGCCCTTTCACCACAGAGAGCACAGAGGACACAACGCGGTCTGTGGCCGCAACCAAAGGTTGTCGCGGAGCTTGCGGTCGGCATGATGAGAAATTTGCGCAGGCTGCGAAGAAACTGACTGTTAGGAGTACAGAGGGTCAACAGCTCCGCCCGCCCGCCCCTTCCTCTGTGCTCTCTGTGCCCTCTGTGGTGAATCTCCCTTCTTCCATCACCCATTCCCTGAACGGCTCTGTTTCAATTCCTCTTCCGCCGCCCGACCGCCCGCTTCATCTCCCGATCCGCTTCCTTCTTCGCCTGCGCCTGCCGGTGGTCGTGGAGCTTGCGCCCCTTGGCCACCGCCAGTTCCACCTTGGCCAGGCCGCGCCGGAAGTAGAGCCGGAGCGGGATCAGCGTGAACCCCCGCTCGCGGGTCTTGACCCGGATCTTCTGGATCTCCCGCTTGCTCAAGAGCAGCTTGCGGTTGCGGCGCGGCTCGTGGTTCTGACGGTTGCCGTGGCTGTACACGCCGATCTCGGCGCCCTTCAGATAGACCCCGTCCGCCTCCACCACCGCGAACGAGCCGCCCAGGTCGCACTTCCCGTCCCGGAGCGACTTGACCTCGGTCCCCCTCAGGACCATGCCGGCCTCGAAGGTTTCCAGGATGTCGTAGGTGTGCCGGGCCTTGCGGTTGCTGCTGACGACCTTGATCTCTTCTGCGGGCGATGACATCTCGGCAACCATGTTACCCATGGAAGGCGCGGAACGTACGATGGGACGTCATGAAACGGACGGCCGCCCTGATCCTGGTCCTTGCCGCCGGCTGCCTCGGCCCGGAGCCTGTGCCGGAGCTGCCGTTCGACGCGCGGCCAGCCATGGGTTCGATGCGGGAGGATGCGGCGGAGATCGCGCGCATCCTGGGAGCGGGGCGCTCCCTGGACGCGGTCACGCCGGCGCGGCGGTTGGCGGAGATCCAGCTGGGGCCGGGGTTGGAGCCACCGCCGGAGTTTCGGGAGCTGGAGGAGGGGTTTCGGGCGGCGGCCGCGGCCCTTTCGGAGTCCCTGGACCGGGGGGAGCAAAGGGAGAATGGGGTGCGGTACAGGGTCATGCTGGAGCGGTGCGATGCGTGTCACGAGCGATTCCGGCCGGGGGGAATGGCGGGGGAATGAAGCCACGTGGGGTGAGTGAGATTGGCCAGGGTTCTTGATTCGGACGGGACGCCGGACTAGACTCCCACGCTTCAGCCGAAGTGGCGGAATTGGCGGACGCGCTAGATTCAGGTTCTAGTGTCCTTACGGATGTGGAGGTTCAAGTCCTCTCTTCGGCACCAATTCAGGCAACGGGCGCGGTGGGCGAAACAGCCTGCCGCGCCCGTTCCTATTCCATCCGGGTCGTGGACGCGACCGCCTGGCCCCTCAGCCTCAGGGCGGGCGGGATGGTCGCCAGCACGGAGAGGACCACCGCGCCGACCGGCACCAGGGCGATCTCCAGACCGGACGCCACGGCGCGGACGTCTTGCCGCGAGATGATGCGGATCGCTTCGACCAGGTCGTGGGCGATCGGCAGGCCGGCGGCCAGCGCGAGACACCCCCCCACCAACCCGAGAGCCGCCGACTCCGCGGTCAGCATCCCGGCCACCTGCGACGTGGTGAAACCCAGGGTTCTGAGCAGCCCGATCTCCCTCCGCCGCTCGAGCAGCGCCACCGTCAGGGAGTTCCAGAGTCCCACGAACGCGAGGATGCTCGTCAGGATCAGGATCACCTGGAAGATCCAGAAGTCGCGGTTCATGTCGCCCAGGTAGAAACTCTTGATCTCCCGCGCCGTCCGCAGCTTCAGGACCTCATCCCGCGGCAGCCTCGCGAGCATTCCGGCCAGGACATCGTCGGGATCGTGGTTCGGATCGACATGAAAGACGTACTGCGCGCCCTGCTCGTCATCCACGCAGAAGATCGCCCGGAAGGTCGGCAGCGCCAGCATGGCGAAGTTCCGGTCATCCGGGAAGTAGCCGAACTCGTCGCTGATCACGGCCACGCGCACCGGATACGCCCTGGCGTAGGTCGAGAGCCGGACCTGGTCGCCGACGAGGTAGCCGTAGTTGGCCGCCAGCGCCTCGGAGAGGATGATCGACTCCCCCGCGGAGAACTCGCGGGCGAGTTCGGCGCTCTCCCGGAACGGTTCGACCCAGCGCAACGCGCTCTCCACCGGAACGCCGCGGATCGGGAAGGGGGAGTGGACCTCGGCGGAGAGGGAGTAGAAGTCGACGACACCCGGAGTCTCCCGGGCCGCCGCGACCGTCTCCTTTTTCACCAGGTGCGTCTGCAGGAAGATGCGGCCCGAGAGGGTCCGATCGGAGAAGCGAGAGGCTTCATCCTTCAGGCTCTCGGTGATCCCGTGGATGGAGAGGAGCGCAGCAAGCACCAGGCCGACGCCGAGGGTCGAGCCGAACACCCGATGGTGTGAGCCGCGCGTGGAGGCGAGCGCCACCGGTTGCTCGACCCTCCGGCCGGTCAGCAGCAGCCGCAGCACCCAGAGCACCGCCCTCTGCACGACTCCCGGGAGGAGCAGCGCCAGGCCGAAGGTGAGCGAGAGCCAGATCGCGATCCTGGTCACGATCCGGAAGACCTCCTCCTGCCGCTCGCCGAGGGGAGGTGTCGCCAGGACGAAAGTCAAGAGGAGCATCCCGGGCAGGAGCGCCAGCACCAGGGACCGGACGAAGCGGCCGGGATCGGGGCGGTAGGCGATCTGCCCGGCGCGGACCGCCTCGACGATCGACAGGGTACGGACCCTGAGCAGCGGCGCGATCATGCCGACCATCGCGGCGAGCATGCCGGCGCCAAGAACCAGCGCCACCCAGCGCCACGGGATGTCCGAGATGATCAGCGGCTTGCCGAAGCCGAGCGTGGTGATCCCGATCCGCCGCATGGCCATGACCACCAGTAGCGAGAGAAAGAAGCCGCAGACGGCGCCGGCAAGCGAGAGAATCCCTCCTTCCATCAGTACGGAGGCGGCGATCTCCTTC
>JAZDLC010000467.1:0-5528 GCA_043802345.1 Planctomycetota bacterium
ACTTGTCCAGATGCCCAGCGAAGCCGAGATCGATCAACTTCACCTGATTGTCATTGGAGAGAATGATGTTGTCCGGTTTGACGTCCCGGTGGAGGATCCCCTTGCCATGCAGGTACTGCAGCGCCTGGGCCGTCTGGAGGATGATGTAGAGGGCCAGATCCTCCTCGAATTGCTTGCCGTCTCGCAGGAGTTCCAGCAGCGTCCGCCCCTCGGCCCATTCCATGATGAAGACCAGCCGTTCCTCCCCCTCCTCGGTCTTCACATGTCCCACCCGATACCCCTTGATAACGGCCGGAAAGTCCAGATCAATCAGCATCTTCGCCTCTTGCACGAAGCGCCGTTTCTGGACCGGATCCTGGTGAAGTTCCCGGTGCATGATCTTCAGCGCGGCGAGCTCCCCGGTTGCTCGCTTCACGCCCTTGAAGACCACAGAGGTACCGCCGAAGCCCGCCTGCCCCTGATATTCGTACCCGGGAACCGGAGGAACATCCTCGCCGCCGGTTCCGATCAGGTAGGCGTACCGGCCGGCGTCCATGAGCCCCAGTTGTCCGAGCAGATCGGGCAGATGACCGCCACCGGCAGCAGCCGCGAGAACCCTCTCGGCGGCTGCTTTGGGCAGATGACCCTTCTGGACAAGTATGGCGAGGAATCGTACCTCGTCCGCATTGAGCATCGGAACTCCTTAGGGAGGCGAGAACCATACCCCGCTGGATCCGGAGGGGTCAAGGCCGGGCTGACCCAAGACCACTGCTTCCCAACAGACTGGGTTGGAACAGCATCTGACATCATGAAACAGATTGTTCCAAACTCTTCTCAAGCGATTTCCGCCGATGCGCCGATGCTTGTGCCGAGCCTATCTTGGCAAGTGAGGATCTCCCGAAATGCCCATCCGGTGCGAATCGCAGGTTGTTCTCAAGTACTGCGAGGTGATCGACGAGTTCATCAAGGTTCGCGTCTATGCGGATGAGGAGGTGGGAGGGCTCGTCGACCCGGGGCAGGTGACCAACCGGAGGGCCTACCAGCGGTCCGTCGTGGAGGCCACCGTCCTCGACTACAACGAGACGGTTCTGCCGCTCTTCAAGAAATTCAACCGGATCTACAAGCCGGAAGCCCTCGAGGATGTGCTGTACCAGATCTGCGTCGAGGTGAACCCGCATCTCGAGATCCATCAGGTCAGCCTGCCCATGGACAGCGCCGAGGAAGCGCTCGCCGACGGATCCGCGGCTCTTCAGCGCGATCTTTCAGCCAAGGTGTACGGGATCGAGCGCGATCTGATGAGGCGGGTGATCGGCCAGAACGAAGCGGTGCAGACCATCGCCAAGTCGGTCAAGAAGGCCGCGGTGGGCCTCAAGGATCCGCGCAAGCCGATCGGCGTGTTCCTGATGATCGGGTCCACGGGTAGCGGGAAGACAGAGCTGGCGAAGGTGGTCGCCGAGCACCTGTTCGACAGGACCACGAACCTCGTCAGGGTCGACTGCTCGGAGTTTGCCCTCCCCCACGAATACGCCAAGTTGATCGGCGCTCCCCCGGGATACATCGGCCACAACGAAGGCGGCTTCCTGACGGAGGCGGTCAAGTCCCGCAACGCCTGCGTGGTGCTGTTCGACGAGATCGAGAAGGCCCATCACAAGATACACAACTTGCTGCTGCAGCTGATGGACGAGGGCACCCTGACCGATGGCAAGGGGAACGTGGTGCAGTTCAACAACACTCTCGTGCTGCTCACTTCAAACCTCGGAGTGAACGAAATCGAGGCGGTCAAGAACCGGTGCGGTTTCGACAGCGCCCGCAGGGCATCGCTCTCCCACTCGGAGCAGACCGAGGCATTCCATGCAGCCATGAAGAACACCTTCTCGCCCGAGTTCCTGAACAGGCTCGACGACGTGATCATCTTCAACACGCTCAGCGAGAACGACTGCCGGAGGATTGCCAGACTGCAGCTTCAGGAGGTCGCCAGTTACCTCTCGAATGCCGGCATCAAGCTGCGCTTCTCCACGAAGATCGATACGTTCATCGCCGAGACCGGCTTCAGCGAGGAGTACGGCGCCCGGGAGCTGAGGCGGATCATCAAGGCCGAGATCGAAACGCCTCTGGCGGAGCTCCTGCTCGACGAGCACTTCGGCTCGGGCGACACGATCCAGGTCAGCCTGCGCAAGGGGAGGGTGCACTTCGCCGCGGTCGGAGAGCGGAAGTCCCGCCAGCAGAGGCGCGACTCCAGGATCGCCCTGCCGGAGCCGACCGAGGAAGTCCTCACCTAGCGGGCCTTTCGGGAATCCTTGCAGTGCCTTCGTGAGCGGCGCCAGGTAAAATACTTTCTCACCACGAAGGGCACGAAGGGCCCTTCGTGGTGAGAGAACGACCGCGTCCCCGAGCAGAGGAACTCCCGCATGCTGATCTCACTCTCCGCCCCGGTCCTGGCATGCGCCCTCTCGTTCGCCGCGCCGGCCATCAACTGGCAGCCTGACGTGGCCACGGCCCTGGAAGCTGCGAAGGCCGGATCCAGGCCGATCTTCGTCGCCATCAACATGGATGGGGAGCGAGCAAACGATGAGATGGTCAGGGTCCACTACAGGGACGCAATCATCTGCAAGCTGTGCGCCCGGACCGTGAATCTCTTCGCCTCCCGCTTTGATCACGGCTCAGGCGACAGACCGTGTCCCCGTTCCGGGACCATCACCTGTGCTCAGCACATGGAGGTCGAGAAACAGGTTCGCAAGCTGTTTCTCGCCGACAGGGCGGGAACGGACGTGATCGCTCCGCAGCACATTTTCGTCGGGGCGGAGGGCAAGATCCTGCTCTCGGTGCCGTACAGCATCACCGTTGGACAGTTGGAGTGGGGCCTGGTGACCGCGATCCAGAAGCTCGATCCGGAGTTTCCATGGTCTCTCTCCGGCGCGGCGCGGCCGCCGAGACGGCTCGTGATGGAGGGAGTGGCCAAGACTGGCGAGGGAGTGCCACAGATCCCCCCCACGAAGGAGGAGATCACCGAGATCATCTCGCGGCTCAAGAAGGCTAGCGGCGGGCGAGAAGCCGCCGACGAGACCTTTGGAATGGTCGCGAAGCTTCTGGCGAGCGACGACAAGAGGGCCATGGAGTACGTCACGTCGATGCTGCACAACCGGTTCTTCTCCTGGGGCGGATCAGACCAGCTCGAGCGAACGCTGCACACCATTGGCCAGCACTCGCCATCTGCATGGTGGCAGGTCGTGGAGCCGTTCCTCTCGGACGCCAGACTTCCCGTGCGCTGCGAAGCTGCCGTGGCCCTGGAACAACTCGCGGAGCCGAAGTCACTGAATGCGCTGCTCAAGCAGTGGAACAAGGAGGAAGAGAGCGCGGGGAAGAAGGAGTTGATTCGCGCCATTGCCAGCGCCGGGGCGGACAGCAAGAAAGCGTGCTCCATGGTCAGGGACCAGGCGAGGAGGGCGCGGGAGATCGACCAGCGGGCCTCCGCCCTCGTCGCGGCCGCGCGGCTCAACGACCGGGAACTGGTACAGGACCTGGCGAGCGAAGCTCTCGCCAGCGATGAGGCGCTGCTCCGCGCCGCCGCCGCATACGTCATCGCAATCCGCAGAGAGATGGGCCTCAAGACGCAGCTCGAGGAAAAGGCCCTGCTCGAGGAGGACCCCGTCGCGAAGTCGTCGCTCGAGGCGGCCCTCGAAGTGTTCAGCGGGCAGGCAACCACGCGCCTCGACCCGACCCTGAGGATGCTCACCGGAAGCACGATCCTGCGGGACAGGTTGTAAGGGCCCGCGCAGAAATAACTTCCTGTTTTGGGCGAGCAATCGTTGTTCCTGGCACGGCGCGACGACGACCGTGCATTTGAGATACTCCGAGGAGGAGCAACACAGCCAGGGGCGGCGAGGGCCGGCCAAAACCGGGAGTTATTCCTGCGCGGGCCCTGAAGGAGCTCCCCCCTACTCCTCGCTCCCCGGCTTGCGGCGCCACTGCTTGATCTGGCCGCGCTGCTTCTGCTCCTTGAGGCGCCGTTCCACCGAGCCGCGGGTTGGCCGCGTCGGCCTGCGTTTCTTCCTGGGCGTCAGGATCTCGCGCAGCAGCGACTCGAACCGCTCGATGACTTCCCTGCGGTTCCTTCTCTGTTCCCTGTGCTTGGAGCAGTGCATGACCAGCAGCCCCACCGAGGTGAGCCGGCTGGAGAGGCCCTGACGCAACAGCCCGCGGGCCCGCTCAGGCAGGGAAGGAGAGTTGCGAACGTCGAACCGCAGCGTGACCCGGCTGTTGACCTTGTTGACGTTCTGCCCCCCCGGGCCGCCCGCCCGGGAGAATTCGAACTCCAGCTCTCCAACCGGGATCAAGACCCCCATGGGAAGCTGAATGAACTCTGTTTCGCTCGCCATCCGTGACAGCCGGTTCCATTCCGCGGCAACCTCCGCGGAGCGAGACCGATTTCACTACAGTTCCTCTCCGTTCATATCGAAGTTCGCCAGGTTGGCGGAGAAATCGTTCTTCGGGGTCACCGTCAGCACCTGTCGCGAGGAGAGGTTCTGGCCGTTCACGTTGTCCCGGCTCGAATTCACCAGGGTGATCAGGAGCGCGCCTCCCCGCGCATCCCGCTGGAAGACGAGCTGCTGCACCCCGCGACAGAGCACCCTCGGAGCCTCCGCGCTCCCCTGCTCCTCCCTGAGAAGATAGGTTCTCGGGTAGTCTCCCGCCGCGACACCGTACCCGAGCCGGTAGACAAACGGACCGGCCTCGCTGATTTCGATCGAATCCCCGACCGCGGTGAACTCACCGACGGTCATGAACCGAAGGGCGAACGAGTTGCCTCCCACCACGGCGGAGGTGGGGTAGATCGTGTCTGGAGGGGGTACCGTGGTCGAGTTGATCGGTGGCTCGAGAAGCTGGCCCGTGCCGGGATCGATCATGTAGATCTCGACCGTTTCGTCCCTGACCGACGCTTCCTGCAGCTCCAGGTTCATGCTGACCATGGCCCGGGCGCTGTTGGCCATTGATTCCAGCTTGGTCGTGCCCGCCACCGAGCCGCGCATGCTCCCGATATACCCGCTCAGCGCCGCATAGAAGATGATGGAGAGCAGAGATGCCGAGATCGTCACCTCCAGCAAGGTCAAGCCGGTGTCTCTCGCGGAAACTCGTGGTTTCATCATTCGATCATCCATCGCGCCCTACTGGACCGTCTTCACGCCCAGGTCCTTCAATTCCCATCCCAGGTACTGCGGCTTCTTGTCCTTCGGAAAGAAGGGCGGCGGATGCTGCTTCATCTTCTCGTCGAACAGGGAGAAGCCGCGCTTGAACCCATACAGCAGCGCACCGGAGTAATTGACCACGGCGGTGGCGGGCCGCTTGTAGGAGATCAGGCCGCCAAACCGCCGGATCGAGGAACGGGCGCCATTGTAGATGTAGAAGTCGCTCGTGCCGTCGATCCAGACCAGCTGCCCGGACGCGTTGTATCCCATGCCATCCAGCGTCAGCCGCTTCTCCAGTGAGATGTAGGAACCGGCCAGCTCTGCGTTCTGCGGCACATCCTCCAGAATGATCACGTCCTGTGAGGC
>JAZDLC010000468.1:0-11432 GCA_043802345.1 Planctomycetota bacterium
GCGATGCAGGCGCTGCTCGCGTTCGACTGGCCGGGGAATGCGCGGAGGCTGCGCGCGGTCATCAAGCGCGCCTGCGCCATCACCGACGCGAGCCGGCTGACGATCGAGGACCTGGACCTCACGAATCCTCTGCAGAGGACCACGCAGGCCGACCCGCCCGAGAGCCTCGATGACTGGACCCTTGCCACCATCGAGCGGCGGCACATCCAGCGGGTCCTCCGGCATGCCCAGGGGAACAAGAGCGAGGCAGCGCGCGTTCTCGGCATCGCCCGAACCACGCTGGACCGCAAGCTGGCCAGCTACGACCTGGAATGATCGTGAGGACAACGCCATGCGCTTCATCGGTCGCCTCTGTCTGAAGGGGCTCGCGGCGATCCTGCCGCTCGGCCTGACCTTGTATCTGCTCTACTGGATCGGCAACCGGGCCGAGGCGCTCCTCGCCCCGCTTCTTCAGTGGGCGCTACCGGAAGGGGTCTACCTGACCGGCATGGGGGTGGTCGCCGGCCTGCTCGCGACGCTGCTGGTCGGTGCGCTGATGACCACCTACCTCGCCAACTGGGTGCTCGGCCTGGGGGAGAAGCTGCTCGACAGAATCCCGGTGGTCAAGACGATCTACGGCGCGCTCAAGGACACCATGGCGCTGGTCGGCGGCGATTCGAAACGCCGGTTGAACAAGGTCGTGCTGGTTCAGATCGGGCAGGGCGACGCATGGATGCTCGGCTTTCTCACCCGCAGCGGACTGGATGCGCTCTGCGGACAGGACGGGAAGGACATGGTCGCCGTCTATCTGCCGCTGGCCTATCAGATCGGCGGATTCACCGTCCTGATTCCCCGCTCGCAGATCCGGCCGGTCGACCTCTCGCCCGAGGACGCCCTGCGCTTCGCGGTCACGGCCGGAATGTCGGACCCTTCCGCCGACACCGGGGTTCAGACACCATGAAGAGCATGGTGAATTCCGCTCCTCCCCCCCCGGTTGACCGCGGATCACGGACCGCACCGGAACCGTCGCTCGGGACGATCGAGCTTCAGGGTGAGCGGCTCTCCGCCAGTGGGGACCGCCTCCATCAGGGTCACGGGGTTGCCGTGGCAGACCACGCGCAGACTGACTGTCGGCGAGGCGAGACCCGGAAGCTGGAACGTCCCGTCCGGCTTCACCTCGACGCGGGGCCCACCGATGGCCTGGATCACGGACCCGGGCAGGAAACCCTCGGCCACCACTTCCACCGTCCCTCCCAGGACCGGTTTTCCCTCGGAACTGACGACCCGTCCGGTGATCTGCCTGCGGATCCTCAGGGTCAGTTCGGTCGTGAGGACCTGCTCCGGACTGGAGATGATCAGCACCGGGCTGATGGCCCGGGCCCACTGCTCCGACTCCGCCACGACCACATAGCGCCCCTCTTGCAACTGCGGGAAGCGGAACCGGTCGGCCGGGTCGGTGTCAGCGCCAGCCGATCGCGCCAGGAGATTCCACGCCGCCCGGGTCGGCTGGCCTTCCAGCACGAACAGACTCAGCCGGACCTCCTGGCCGTCCTGATCCCCTCCCTTCACGACCGTGCCCTCGATCGTGGCCCCCCGGGACAGCTCGACCTTGATGAAGGAGGTCTTCCCCCGGCCGACGCGAATGCCGTTCACGGACCGGTCATGGAACGGGGGACACCCGAAGATCCGGATCGAGGTTTCCACCTCCGGCACAACCGGCGAGAGCCGAAAACAGCCCTTCTCATCCGTCACGGCCACGGCCAGGGGCAGGCGTGGATAGGTCAGCCCGGGCTCGAGGTGGACCAGGCGGCCCGCGGGATGATCCAGAATCGCCACCGGCTCGGCGAGCGGGGCCTGGAGGCCGGCGTCCCCCACGAAGACGCGAACCCCGCCGAGCGGAATTCCGTCCGGGTCCGTGACCTGACCTTCGATTCCGGCCGCGGGTTCCAGCGCGAATTCGAGCGATTCCAGACCCGGGTTCACTGCGGAGAGGGTAACCCGGACCGGCAGCGGGAGCCAGCAATCCTCCCCGCAGGCATCGACCAGATACGATCCCGTCGCCAGCCCCTCGAGGGCGAATTC
The DNA here is from genome assembly GCA_043802345.1 of Planctomycetota bacterium. GTDB lineage: Bacteria > Planctomycetota > B15-G4 > B15-G4 > JADJEK01 > JAZDLC01. The sequence goes on from JAZDLC010000468.1 coordinate 2,062, forward strand.
GCCCGTGTCGTCCGACCGGACCGACCGGACCTTGGAGTAGGAGAGGGCGCCCAGGTCCGGATCCAGCCGCGTCACCCGCACCACCGCGGACGCCACCGGATCATCACCGAGGCAGACCCTGCCGGCCAACCGGCGGCAGTCCTCGTCCGCGGCAAGAGCGAATGGCGCGACGAGAGCCATGCCGAGACCCAGAAGCCACCCGGAGACCTTCATGACCCAGGCTATCGGATTTGAGGATATGCCGGTTGCAGTCAGGAATCGTCGACCACCCGGATTTCTCCCGCGGATGTTCTATTCCCGCTCCTCGAGAGCCTCCAGCAGCGTCTTCAATTCCGGGCTGTCCTTCAGTTGTCCGGCGAGCGCCTTCCGAACCGCCCGAAGTGCCTCTTCCGAATCCCCTTGCGCGTGCTGCGCATTGGCATAGGCCAGAACCCAACGCAGCTCCTGCTCGACCACCGGCTGGGCCGAACGCATTGTTTCGAGATAGAACAGCGCCCGGTCATGAGCCCCGGCCCAGCTCAGTACCATGGGAAACTCGAGCCACATGCGCAGGCCCCACTCCAAGTCCCCTTCTCCGAGCGCGTTGTACCGTCCGATGGCCTGCTGAAACAGCTCCTCGGCCTGATCGATCTCCCGATCGAGTACGTGCAGCACGGCATCGTTGAAGGTCACCAGGAAGTACTCGGGATCGAGTTCCCGGGCCCGCGCCAACGCGGAGAAAGCGGCCGCCTTCTCCTCGCGGAACTGCACTCCGAGCGCCCGGTCCTGGTGCACCATCGCCTGGCGCGCATGGGCCGCCGCCAGGTTGTTCCAGCCCACGACATCATCCGGGACCGCCCGGGTGTACCGGCCGAAGTTGACGCACGCCGATTCGAACTTCTGGTTCTCCATGTCGATCCGGCCCAGCAACTTCATCACGTCGGCCCGGCTCCGCACCTGGTCGTATTGCAGCAGGTACCGCTCCGCCTCCTCGAACCGCCCCAGTTGGAAGAGCACCGATCCCAGGGAGTACTTCGCCTCGGTGTAGTCTGGATGCATCTCCAATGCCTGGCGCGTGGATGCGGCGGCTGCTTCCAGCTCCCGCCGCGCCTGGTGGATCAGACTCTTGTAGTACGCCTCCCGTGCGGTCCCCGCTGAGGACGGCGACTCCAGGTCGAAGCCTCTTCCCTTCAAGGAGCCCGCGATCGCTTCCGCCAGCTGATACCCCGACTCGGCGGCGGTCGCATCCGTGCTGGAGTGCTTTGCCAGATATCGGAAGTCCTGAGCGGCCGCGTCCCAGTTCTTGCGTCTCAGCTCCATCTCGGCCCGCTCGAAGCGGATCCCGTCGCTCCCGGGATGTTCTTCCAGGAAACGGTCCATCAGTTCAATGGCCAGAGGCAGATCGTCCGAGTTGAGGGCTCTCTCGATGACCGCCCTCGCGCGGCTCTCCTGCCTCGAGGTGCGTTCGAACCAGCCCCAGAGCAGAAAGGTAAACGCGAGCAACACCACCGTCAGCAAGAGCAACAGCGGCGTGCGGCGGCGGCGGACGCGGCGCACGAATCGGGTCACCGGTCCGGACGCGGACGCCTCGATCGGTTCCCCCTCCAGGAACCGGGTCAGATCCCGGGCAAGAGCGTTGCCGTCCGGGTAGCGGCGTCTCTGGTCCTTGTCGAGGCAGGTAAGGATGATCGTCTCCAGGTCCCTCTCGATGGTTCCGTCGATGACGCGGGGCGGGACAGGATCTTCGTCGAGAATTCGGGACATCAGCCGTTCCGCGGTCGGCTCCTCGAAGGTCCTTCGCCCGACCACGCACTCGTACATCACCGAGCCGAGGGCGTAGACGTCGGCGGCCGGCTCGGGGGAGCCACTGCCGAACTGCTCCGGACTCATGTAGTACGGCGTACCCAGCGCCGTGCCGGACCGGGTCAGCGCCTGGTTCGAGAGATCACGGGCCAGGCCGAAGTCGGCCAGCAGGACTCGCGCGTGCCGATCGATCAGGATGTTCGAGGGTTTCACGTCCCGATGCACGATCCCCTTCTCGTGGGCCGCTCCCAGGGCCCTTGCAGTGTCACGAGCCGCCCGGACCGCCGCCCGCCGGAAGTCCTCTTGAAACTCGAGAGGAAGGTCCTGGTTCCGTCCGGTTCGCCGCGCCTCCAGCACCTGGTCCAGGTCGGTGCCGTCCACATACTCCATGGCCAGGAAGTGCGTTCCCTGCTCCTCGCCCACCAGGAACACCTTGACGATGTGCGGGTGGGATATCCGGCCGAGGAGCGAGGCCTCGCGCTGAAAGCGGAGGATCCGCTCGCCATCCACGCCGACGTCCCGGGCCAGGACCTTGAGTGCAACCTCCCTGGCCAGCGAGAGTTGTCTCGCCAGATAGACCACTCCCATGCCTCCGCGACCGAGTTCGCGCAGGAGCTTGAAGTCTCCCAGGATGCGTGGTCTTTCACGGTCCATTTCGATGCGCCGTCCGCTTAACAGGATAGGGAAGTTCCCCCCCTTGTTTTGCGGTATACTGGAAACCGTCGTTCGGTGATTCCCTCGTGGACTGCCCAGATCCCCCTGGCGAGACCGGTGGGGAGGAGGGATTGAATATGCGCGCCGCCCTGCCCTGCATTGCCCGCTTTCTAGCATCGACGCTGGCGACACTCTTGCTCGCGCCGGTCGTCTCCGGCCAGTTCGCGGCCCCCCAGCCCGTTTCGCTCGGCATCGGAACCCCGCCCGACAACGTGACGGGAGTCGTCCGGGGCGACCTGAACGGTGACCTGCTCGGCGATGTCGTCGGCACCGACAACGCGAGCCCGGGAAAGGTCGGGTTGGCGCTGAGAACGGCCGGCGGCGCCTACACCACCCAGACGCCGGTGGTCGATCCGGCCGGCTCCCCCAACGGCGCCTTCCTGCCGCAACTCGCCGACTTCGACCTGGACGGAAACCTGGACCTGGTTCACGCCGGCACCACTCCGTTCGCCGGCGCCACCGACACGGCGGTGTTCGTGCTTCGGGGCGTTCTCAGCGGAGCGAACTACACCTTCGTGCCCACGGTCATCGTGACGCTGCTCCCTCTGCCCAGCACCGTGACCGGACTGAGAACCACCGACTATGACGGCGACGGTCTGCAGGACATCCTGGTCACGATCAGTTCCAGCACCCCGGCCAACAACCGGGTCGGCCTGATCAGGAACCTGGGCGGGTTCACCTTCGGACCGTTGACCTCGTCCACCACGGCGACGGGCCCGTCCCAGATCGACGTCTGCGTCGACTACAATCAGGATGGCCGCAAGGACTCGGTCATCTGCCGGGCGATTCCGGGAGGACTGAGCTTCGTCGATGTCTATCAAGGCGTCGGGCCACCGCAGTTCTTCCCTTCATCTCCAACGATCTCGCTGGCCCTGCCCCCCGGCTTCGAGCCGGTTGATGTGCACTGGCTGGATTGCGACCAGCGGAACGACTACGACCTGGCGGTTTGCGGCAGGGGTTCCAATCCGGGAATCCTGCTGATTCGGAACCTCGGCGCGCCCCCGTTCTTCAATTCGCCTACCGGGACGCTCCCGTTCGCGCTCAACGGCGTTCCAGCCGCCATCAGGCGGATGGAATTCGACTTCGACGGAGTCGAGGACCTGACGGTGTTCGAGATCGGCAGCGGCCCGACCAGCTTGCGCCCCACGACCTTCGAGGTGCTCGGGATCGACGACTGCGCCCTGACTTCCTTGCTGGTCACTTCCGTGGGCACCTATGAAACCGCCGCCCTGGAACTTCCGATCGCCGAACCCCAGACGGCGGGAGACCAGGACCATGACGGCAAGAGCGATCTGGTCACGCTGAACCATGTTGCCGGCGCGGCCGATGAGGTTCTGGTCTACCAGAACATCACGCCGACCAGCTTCGCCATCGCGCCGACCCACCCGCTGCTGGGACAGAGCGTTGCCTTCACGTTCTTCATCCAGACCTCGCCGACCCTGGCAGGGCGTCAGTTCTGGGTGGCCTTCTCCCTGATGGGCACCGAGCCGGGACTGACGATCAACGGCGGCCTTCTCTTCCACCTGAATCCCCCGTTCCTGCCGTTATTCATCCCGGGAATCCTGGACGGCACCGGCAACGGGTCGTTCACCGCGCCGCCAATTCTCATTCCTCCGGCCCCGCGCCTCTTCAGCACCCAGCTCGCGGCCGCATTCGTGGTGCAAGGGCCTGTTCCCGGCGCCGGATTCGCGTTCACGAGCAACCCGGCGGTGGTCACGATCCCCTGAGGAAAGACCCGGGGCCCTCTCCGGTTACATGAACCGGCGAATGACCTTGGCCCGATCCGGCAGCAGGACCGAGTCCCCCTTCTCGAGCTGGTCCATCCGCTTCGGCGCCGGCAACCGGCTGGCGTTCGGCGGCAGGCGATAGAGAAGAACGGCGTGTCCTTCTGGGCGGCCCGCCGGTCCACCAGCGCCATTCCAACCTGCGCATTTCCGACCTGGGTACAGCTCGTCACCACGCCGATGTACTTCCCGTCCGCGCCGACGATCGGGTGGCTGGCGCGAATCATCCGCTTGACCTTCGGGTCGACCCGGAACCGGACCACCTGCCGGGTCCGGTTCTCCTCGTGGTGGCGCATGGCGGAGCGGCCCACGAAGAACGGCTTGTGGAACTTGACCGAGCTGCCGTACCCGGCCTCGATCGGGGTGATGTCGTGCTCGCCCGCCAGTTCATGCCCCCAGAGCGGGTAGCCCGCCTCGATCCGCGTGGAGTCTCTCGCGCCCAACCCGGTGGGACGAATGCCGAAGCGCTCGCCCACGTCGAGCAGCATCTTCCAGAGGTCCACCAGGTGGTCCGGATGGACGAGCAGCTCGTACCCGACGTTCTCTCCGGTGTAGCCGGTGGTGGAGATCATCGCCTCGATGCCGTTCACGGATCCTTCCACGAACTCGAAGCGCTTCTTGAGGGACAGCTCCGACATCATGCGGGGATTCTTCGCCACGGCGGCCAGGATGTCGAACGAACGCGGCCCCTGCAGGGCCAGGTCGACTCGCTGCTCCTGCCCCTGGGACGGATCCCGCAGGTTGACGATTTCCGGCGGGCCGTCCGCCCGGATCCAGCGGCGTTCCTTGTCCAGGAAGAACTCGCCCGTGGCGGCGGCCCGGATCCAGGCCTCGTCCTTCTCGGCGTTGGCCGCGTTCACCACCAGCAGGATGCGATCGTGCCGGCGGCGGTAGACCAGGATATCGTCGATGCAGCTGCCATTCGGGTCGAGCAGATAGCTGTAGTGGCACTGGCCGTTCCAGAGCCAGGCCACATAGTTCGTGGTGATGGCGTCCAGGAAGCGCTGCGCGCTCTCGCCCCTGACCTCGAGCACTCCCATGTGGGCCACATCGAACAGCCCGGCGGTGGTGCGAACCGCCGCATGCTCCTCGGCGATCGGCCCGTACCGCACCGGCATGTTCCAGCCGCCGAACGGAACCATGAACTCCTTTTGGCCGAGGCGCAGGTGCTCTGCGTGGAGCAGGGTCTTCCGGATCGGCGGCGCGGGCGGGGGCTCCCGGTATTCCGCCAGCGCTTCCGCCGGCGCGGGTACGAACGACTGACCGGCGTAGTAGACCTTGGCCCGCTCGAACAGGTCCGGCCGAATGCCGTACAGGTCGGCCGCACCCACCCGTTCGCCGACCCTCGGCAGGTCATGCTGCTTCCGCCAGACCGGGAACAGACCGCGGGCGGAGTCCGCACCAATCGCCTGGAACAGGGCGGAGATCTCGCGCTGCGATTCCACCGGAACCAGGAGGAACAGGCAGTCCTCCTCTTCCCGCGCCAGTGTGATCTCGACTCCGGAGACCTCCAGGGTGACATGCCGGCCCTCACCGAGAGCGAGGTCGGGACCCCCGAACCTCTCGAGCAGCGCTTCCATTCCAGGGCCGACCAGGACGTGCGCGGAGAGCAGTTGGGCCGGAGTCTCCCGGAGCGGCTCCCCCTCGCACTTCGAGCGCAGCAAGAACTCTCGCGTGGAGCCCGCGTGCGGCTCGGCCACCGACAGGTCCTCCACCATGGCGGGACCTTCCAGCTTGCGGAAGACATCCTCGTCGTCGAACAGCACGTACCCATCCGAGAGCGCCCGGAACCAGCGCCGCACCCGGGCGTGGTTCTGCTGGTTCGTCAGCAGCCGGTACCGGCGCCACCCCTCGACCCGGTCTTCCATCCGCAGCACGAGCACGTCATCCACCAGCTCGCCCTTCCGGTCCAGCAGGAAGGTGCGGGTGAGCATGCCCGGCGAGAGTTCCGAAACGCCGGCGGTTCCCACGCTCTGCATGAAGTAGTGCGCCCGCTCCGACTCCACCTCGAGAACACCGCAGACCGGCTCCTCGACGAGCGCCACTCCTTCCGCGGGAAGGGCGCCCGAGCCGGGATCCGCGGGCGCGGCCACCCGTTCGCCCTGATAGGCGTCGAAATGCGGATACCCGCTCACATGTCCTTTGGGCGGCCCCATCCGGCTGGCCACCAGTTCGTCCACGCCCGCGCGAACCTCCTCGAGCAGGTCGAGGTCGACCTTGCCCCGCCCGACATACCCCTTCGACTCGAGGTAGCGGAACGGATGGATGTTCTTCAGGAGTCTGGCCATCAGCTCCGCCAGCCGGTCCATGTCGGTCTCGCCGTACCCGAGCTGGGTCATCCAGACCGTGCCCAGCCGGACCGCCGATGGATGCACCGCGCTGGTGTCCCCCCGGACCGTGTTCTTGTTGACCACGATCCCCACCAGGTCCAGGAGACGGCCCGCGATCTCGCCGGTCAGCGGCATGCCGGTGGGCGAGGGAATCGAGTTCAGGTCCACCAGGCAAAGGTGGGAGTCGGTGCCACCGTAGCAGACCTTGATCCCCCGCTTCTCCAGCCCGGCCGCCAGTGCCTTGCTGTTCTTGACCACCCGTTCCATCATGGTGCGGAAGGTCTCTGTCCCCGCCAGGTGGAAGGCCACCGCCTTGGCGGCGATGTTCCCCACGTGTGGTCCGCCCTGCTCGCCCGGGAAGACGGCGCTGTCGATGCGCCTGGCGATCATCCGGTCGGTGGACAGGATCACCGCGCCCCGCGGCCCGCAGAGCGACTTGTGGGTGGTGAACGAGATCACGTCGGCGATCCCGATCGGATTCGGGTACTGGCCGGCCACCACCAGGCCCGCGTAGTGCGCGATGTCCGCCAGCAGGAAGCAACCGCCCTCCACGCTGTCCGCGATCTCCCGCAGCCTGCGCCAGTCGATGTGCCAGGGGTAGGCGGAGGCGCCTCCGATGAGCATCCTCGGCTGGTGCTCCCGGACCAGTTCGGCCATCTGGTCATAGTCGATCTGTCCGGTCTTCTCCGAGATGCCGTAGGAATGGATCGTGTAGCTCTTGCCGGACCGGTTCGCCTTCGAACCATGGGTCAGATGACCGCCCTCCACCAGACTCATCCCGACCACGGTGCTGCCGAGCGGGACGAGCGCCTGGTAGACCGCGTTGTTGGCCGCGGCGCCGGACAGGGACTGGACGTTGGCGAAGATCTCGTCAGCCGGGGTCTCCGCAGTCGCGAACAACTCCTTGATCCGCTTCTGGGCAATCGACTCCACGAAATCGGCGTATTCACAGCCGCGGTAGTAGCGGAGGTCGGAGTAGCGCCTGAAGTACGCCAGGTGGGTGACCATGTCGGCCCAGTCGCGATTCTCGGCCTCGGTCATGCGCCAGGACGGATACCCCTCGGCGTACAGGTTGTTGAAACTCGAGGCGAGCACCTCCTTCACCGGATCGGGGCAGGCGCTCTCGGAAGCGATCATGATCAGCTTCCTGAACTGCCGCTCCTCCTCCACATCCGCCATGCGGGCCAGAGTCGGGTCCGCCTCCATAGCCTGCATGCGAAACAGGAAATCGGGTGTCTGCCGGTCGTCTTTGCTCTCCATGGCTCGCTCTCGGGTCTTCATTTCGGTCGGATTCACCTGTCGCAACCTCCGCTCATGGCCAAGCCGGCCATTCTCCACATCGGAACCGGTTTCGTCGAGATTTGCCTGGGGATCCTGGCTCAGAAGCTCGAGTTTGCCGCCCTGAAACCTCTCCCGCGCACCCGCCCGGACCCCCACCCAATAGCCCATGCCCTCCCCGGCGCCCGCCGCCCCGCGGGGGAAAGGGGCCGGCGAATCCGGTGGTTTTTGTCGCGGCACCGCACGGGTCACGTTTACCGTGAAGATCGTAATGCCAGATCTACTTCACGACAAAAGCGTTCCGCTGATCGTCGCGGTGGCCGGTATGCACCGCTCCGGGACGTCGATGTTCGCCGGATTCGTGCATCGCGCCGGCATCTCGATGGGCGAGCGGCTGCACGTCGACCGGGTGACGAACCCGTACGGGCATTACGAGGACCTCGACTTCCTGGACCTGCAACGAGCTGAAATCGCCCGGGCGTTTGACGGCGAGGACTTCCTGGTCGCCGAGGAGTTCACTCCTTCCCAGGCCTTCCTGGACGATGCCCGCCGTCTCGTGGAACGGAACCAGAGGCTCCATGAAGGCCGCCCCTGGGGGTGGAAGGATCCGCGCACCACGCTCTTCTTGCGGCAGTGGAAGGAGCTACTGCCCGAACTGCGGGTCGTGGCGCTGGTGCGGTCTCCGCACTCGGTGTTGAACTCCCTCTGCCGCCGCCTGCGGGCCTACTTCTCGGTGAAGCAGAAGAACCATCTGCTCCGGACCTACACGCATTACAACCGCTGCCTGGACGCATTCCGCGACCTCCACCCGGAGAGCACGCACCTGCTCTCCCTCGAGCAGCTCCTCGCCAACCCGGAGGAGAAGCTGGCGCTGCTTGGGGAGGCGCTGGGCCACCCCCTCGATCCGGAGGCCTTCAGGAGCATGTTCGACTCCAGGGTGATGGAGCGGTCGCGCCGGGCCTCCGTGCTGCTGCATCGCGCGAGCATCCGCGAGGCCCGGGCCATCCACGAGAAGCTGCTGGGCCGCTGCCTTTAAGGGTCCGCTCGGTTCGGCCGCCGCAGGATCGTGATCGCATCATTGAAACGCCGGCAGTTGAACTCTCCCGCCTCCCCCCAGGAATCGGTCTGCTGCAGGACGGCGAGGCCGGCGCGGCGGGCCATCTGCAGCACCAGTTCCCTGGAGACATGGCTGCGATCCCCGTCCCGCCCGCCATCAGTATCGCGTTTCATGGAGAGCACCTGGTAGGTCCACCTCCCGGGAAGCGACAGCCGCCTGAGGAAGCCGAGGGGGAGGGTCGCGTGACGGCGGCCAGCATGATGGATCACCGCCTTCCCGCCCGGGCGGAGCACCCGGGCAAACTCGTGGAAGTACGACTGGATCGCGCTCTTCTCGATATGGACGAAGGAATCGTACGACCAGACGAGGTCGATCGACGCCTCACCGCAGAAGGGCAGCGCACAGCCGTCGTTGACGAAGCACTCC
>JAZDLC010000469.1:0-7282 GCA_043802345.1 Planctomycetota bacterium
CATCGCTTCGGTGAGACGCCCCGTGACCTCGGCCCGGATCTTGCCCCGATCCCGGAACGCCGGCCGCAGGATCTTGAAGGCCCGCGCGGAAACCAGGCCGAAGGCGACGAGCGGCACGATCGCCAGCCCGGTCAGGCCGAGATCGATGCGCACCAGGAAGTAAATCGCCACCAGGGCGGTAACGCTCCCCCCGACCAGCTGGACGAGCCCGGTACCGATCAGATTCCGGACTCCCTCCACGTCGTTCATGATGCGCGAAACCAGCTCGCCGCTCTTCACGTTCTCGAACACACGCACCGGAAGCTTCAGCACGTGCCGCTGGACCTGGGATCGGAGCTCGGCAATCAGGTGCTGCGCCTCGACGCTCAGGAGCACCGTCAGGAAGTAGCTGCTGGCGGCCTGGACGGTCACCGCGATCAGGACCAGTCCCAGGATCCTGTAGAGCAGCCCGGTATCTCCCTTGGCGATGACGTCGTCCACGAGGTACTTGGTCGACGCCGGAAGAACGAGACCCGCCAGGCGGTTCAGCAGAATGAGCAGCAGCCCCACAGCGACGATCTTCCGGCGAGGCCAGATGATTTCTGTGAAAGCGTGGCGCAGGCTCGCGCCGGAGATGACGGTCGGCTTTGACTTGGCTCTCATGCTCGGGACAGGCCGGACAGGATAGAGAAGGGAACCGCGGAAAACGAGGCCGGGATTCGGGGGAGCCCGGAACGTGGAGACTGGGCCGGGTACGCTGCCGGGGTTCTTCTGCGGATTACGCGGGGCAACTTCTCGATTGGCGCTACTTGCATCTTGCACTGGGAGTTACACCCCAACAATCAGTACCCCGGGAGGATCGCGGTCGAGAACGCGGCCGGACCGAGCGTGATGCGGAATGTGTACAGCAACTGCTACAACGACGAGGAGTGTATCTACGTCTACCTCTGCGATGATGCGAAGGTCGTCGGCAACCAGATCCTGAACGTCAACTACGCCGTGTACTGCGGCATCTCGCACATGAACTACGATGGCTACGGCATCGAGACCAGTGGCTCGGCCACCGGTGTCGGAACCGCCGTCGTCGAGGACAACACCGTTGTCAACAGCGTGGGGGACGGCTTCTACCACTCCGGCGACGGAGTGATCTTCCGGCGCAACGACTGCACGATCAGTGCGGAGGACGGGTTCCACGTTTCGGGCGACAACAACACCATCGAACGGTGCAACGCCCGGAGCGTGTACGGCGACGGCTTCTACATCACCGGCGGCGGGAATACCCTCTCTCGCTGCAGCGCCACGGACTGCGACAAGGACGGCTTCGACATCGGCAGCGGCGCGGGCAACAGTCTGAACCTCTGCCGGGCGACCAACTGCGCCGGCGAGGGTCTGGACAACGGCGGCACCGCCACCACCGCGACCAACTGCACCCTGAGGAGGAGCCGCATCGACTATGCGGGCGCCGGCAACATGGCCAGCGATGCGGGCACCACCTTCACCACCGGTGGCGCGGGCATCGTGGGGGAAATCGACTGAGCTGAGCAGCGCAAGAAGATCCGCACGCTGAAGCAGATCAAATGAGAAGCCGCCGCCAGGCAAGCGCCTGGCGGCGGCTTCTCATTTGTGGAATTCGCTTGCGGACGCGACGCACGGTTTCTTCGATTGGACGACCCTCAGGAGGAACAGGCCTGCGAAGCCGAACCCAAAAGGAGAGCGGACGATGCGCGCGCGTACATCATTGGAAGTCGGGACCATGCTGTTGCTGGCGAGCACTGCCTTCGGAGCGGTCATCAAGGTGCCCGGAGACCAGCCCAGCATCACCGCGGCCGTCGCCGCAGCCACCTCGGGCGATACCATCAAGATCGCCGCCGGCAGGTGGCAGGAGGCGGTCACCACGATCACGAGCCTGACCTTCAAGGGGGAAGCGGGCACGATCTGGGACGGCTACTTCAGCAGCAGCGATCACGATCAACTCACCGTGACGGCCGACAGCGTCAAGGTGCAGGGGATTGAATTCCAGAACGGCTTCTCCTGCCTGATCATCACCGGGGACGATGCGAAGGTGACGGGATGTCGGTTCCGGGGCTGCGCCGAGGCCGTGTACGTGGATGGCGCCCGTGCGAATGTGTCGAACAACACCTTTACCGGCATGGTGAACCCGAACGGGTTCGCGGTCGAAATCGATGGTGCGGACTGCGTCGCGAACGAGAACGTGATCAAGAATAGCTGGGGCTTTGGCATCGACCTCGACGCGGAGAGCCTCGGTTCCGCGACCTGCGACGAGAACAACGTGCACAACAATCAGGAATTCGGACAGATCTCGGTTCGGAACGCGGCTGCTCCGAGCGTGCAGAGGAACGTGTTCAGCAACTGCTACAGCAGCGCAGAGTGCATCAACGTCAGCAACTGCGATGACGCGAAGGTGATCGGCAACACGGTCCTGAACGTGAACTACAACGTGGCGTACGGCATCTACGTGGAAGGCGCCAACGCGGTGGTTTCCAGGAATGTGGTGGAGAATCTCAACCACTACAACGGAGAGATCTACGGCATCGGCGTCATTGGCGACGACTGCGACGTGCTGAAGAACATGGTGTACGGAATCAACTCCGGCGAGAGTTTCTGGTCGTGGGGCATCCACGTGAGCGGGAACGACGCCAACGTGCAGAAGAACCAGGTCTATGACTGCGGTGGTGGGGGTGGTTACTCCTACGGTATCTACATAGATGGCGCTGATCTGGTCTGCAGGAAGAATCGCGTCGTCCGCATGAACAACGAATACACCTACGGTCTGTATCTCGATGGTGCGGATGCCGACGTTGGCGGGAACCGGGTCATGTACGTCATGGAGAGTGCCGCGATCCACGTCACGGGCGCGGACTTCCACGTCTACGGGAACTACTGCTCGCACATGGCCTATGATTGCTACGGCATCGAGACCAGCGGGAGTGGCACCGGGCCGGGCCTGGCGATCATGGAGGACAACACCGTCGTGAACGGTGTGTACCTCGGAATCGACCACAGCGGGGACGGCGTGATCCTCCGGCGCAACGACTGCACCCTGATCGGTGATGCCGCGTTCAACATATCCGGCACCAACAACACGATCGATCGGTGCGCCGCCAGGGATGTCGCGGGTGACGGCTTCTACGTCAGCGGAGCCGGGAACACGCTTTCGCGCTGCAAGGCGACGGACTGCGACAAGGATGGGTTCGACATCGGGGCCGGCGCGGGAAACAGCCTGAACCTCTGCAAGGCGACCAACTGCGCGGCCGAGGGCCTGGACAACGGCGGCACCGGCACGACCGCGACCAACTGCACCCTGAAGAGGAGCCGTATTGATTTTGCCGGTGGTGGCGGCATGACGAGTTGGGCGGGAACCACTTACACCACGGGTGGCGAAGGCGTCTCGGGGGAAATCGACTGAGTCGAGGCCGACGGACAGGCCGAATGAGCCCGCGTCCTCCGGGTCCCCAGAAAATCCGGAAGTTGCTCAGTTTCCGGACGCTGTCTGGCCGAAAGGCATCTGGTGCGGCGGCCCGGGCCGGGCCGTCAGGAACGGAACAATGGGCCTTTCGGTAGGGTTGGATCCCAGGGGGCAGCATGACAATCCAGTCGTCGAGCGGAGCGGGGTTCAGGGCCTGCTCCACGGCGGACGGAGCGGCTCGGAAGTTCGAGCTGCGTGACCGCTGTCTGAACTACGACGTGTCGGATGGGCTCAAGGCCGGGGTCAGGCAGGCCGTGGCGGACGACCTGGAGGAGGGACACCGGACCTTCCTGTTCGATCTGGGAAGGGTGGAAGAAGTCGACTCGAGCGGCGTGGGCATCCTGATCGCCGTACACCATCAGGTCGTCGCGGAGGGGGGAACCGTGGCCTTTATCGGGTGCTGCCCGCAGGTCACCAAGGTGCTCCAGATGATGCGGTTGGACAAGTTCCTCGCCTTGTTCCCGGATGAAGAGAAGGCTCTGCGCGCCCTCGTGGAGAGGTGCTGAGCGACAGCCGCTTGAGAGAGTTCTCGCGCCCGTACGAGCGTTTCAGATGCTCGGAGGGATTTCCGTAAGATCTGTCGACACAGGAAGATCCCCGTTCAGCGGCGAGCGGAAAGGCCCGGCGAGGCCGCCTCCCGGCTCCCGACCGGCCCGGACCCGGTCGATGAGAACAGGCATGAATCCCACGAATTTCCAGGTGCTGGTGATCGACGACGACCAGTGGATCGTCGAATCCACGGCCATGGTCCTGGAAGCGGCGGGCCTTTCGGCCGCGACGGCAAGGAGCGGAGAACGAGGGATCGAGCTGGCTCAGCAGGAGCAACCAGGTGTCATTCTGCTCGACATCATGATGCCAGGACTCGACGGCTGGGAGACGCTCGACGCACTCAAGACCAACGAGGCCACCCGGGAGATCCCGGTGGTCATTTTCAGTGCGAGAGATCTGGACGGCGGCAGCTCGGTCAGCCGGGTCCGGGGAGCCGATTCGTTCCTGCGCAAGCCGTTCGAGCCGGAGAAGCTGCTGCAACTGGTGCGCAGGCACCTGAAGGTCCCCGAGCCGGCCTGAGATCCAGTACCGCATCTTGACGGAACCCTGAGGGCGCACAATACTGCGACGGTGCGCCCGCTCGCGGCGTCTTCCGCTTGCTCAAGGTATCCGCATGATGAAACTCGCAGCTTTTCTGTTCAGTCTGTTTTCCTCCCTCCCGCTGATCGCGGGGGCCGGCGAGACGGTGCACCATCGGATGCAGATCCGCCTCGACCCCGCGCTGCATCGGCTCGAGGTGACGGACCGGCTGGAGCTTCCGGAGTCTCTCCGTCTGGAAGGAGCGAGCTTCGTGCTGAACGCCGCCCTGCAGCTGGACGGCGAAGGAGAACTCTTCGCGCAGCTTCCGGCGCTCGGGGTGAAGGAGGCTGCCGGAATCAACGGTCCCGGGGAGGAGAGTGACATCAGCGAGAGGGTGAGGCGCTACCAGCCGCGGCAGCCCCTCGGGGAAGGTTCGCTCGTTCTGTCATATGGTGGGGCCATCGACTTCGGGCTGTCGGACCAGAAGGAGGAGTACACCCGGGGCTTTCGCGAGACGGATGGCGTGGTGGGCCAGGAGGGAATCTACCTCTCCTCCTCGGGACACTGGTATCCGGTGTTCGCCGACGAACTCCACACGTTCGAGATCGAGGTCGCGCTCCCCGATGGGTGGCATGTCATCAGCCAGGGCGACGGAACCTCCGGGGATCAGGAGGGGCGGGCTCGCTGGACCAGCCAGGAGGGCATGGACGAGATCTACCTGGTGGGCGGTCCTCTCGTCCGATACCAGGACGCGGCCGGAGCGGTGGAGACCCTCGTCTATCTGCACGAGCGGGATGACGCCCTGGCGGCGAAGTACCTGGGCGCCACCGCGCAGTACATCGAAATGTACCGGGGGCTGATCGGGCCGTATCCGTACGGGAAGTTCGCCCTGGTGGAGAACTTCTGGGAGACGGGATACGGCATGCCGTCGTTCACGCTGCTGGGTCCCACCGTGATCAGGTTGCCGTTCATCCTGCACTCCTCCTATCCGCACGAAATCCTCCACAACTGGTGGGGAAACTCGGTCTTCGTGGATTACGAGTCGGGGAACTGGTGCGAGGGGCTGACCGCGTACATGGCGGACCATCTGATCCAGGAGCAGCGCGGCCGGGGAGAGGAGTATCGCCGGGGCACGCTCCAGAAGTACCGGGACTACGTCAAGGAAGGGCGGGACTTCCCCCTCTCCGAATTCCGGTCCCGGCACAGCGCGGCCACCGAGGCGGTCGGGTACGGGAAGGCGCTGATGGGATTCCACATGCTCCGGCGGATGGTCGGCGATGACGGCTTCCGCGGCGTGCTGGCCCGGTTCTACCGCACGTATCGGGGTCGGCGGGCATCGTTCCAGGATCTCAGAGCCGGCTTCGAGGAGGCGGTTGGTGAGGAGCTTGGCTGGTTCTTCGATCAGTGGGTCGACCGCACGGGGGCGGCGGCCCTCGCTCTCGGGGAAGTGGCGGTACAAGAGGAGGGACCGGTGTGGAAGATCAGCTTCCAACTGACCCAGACCCAGGCCGGCGAACCGTACCTTCTCGACGTGCCGGTCCAGGTCCTCGGGGAGGGCGGCGCGGAGCTCTCTACCGTGCGGATGTCCGCGAAGAGCGAACGGTTCGAGCTCTCGTTGGGCGAGCGTCCGTGGAAGCTCGAGATCGATGCGGCGTTTGATCTGTTCCGCCTGCTCGACCCGCGGGAGACGCCTCCCTCCATCGGACAGATCTTCGGCGAGGCAGACGTTCTCGCGCTGCTGCCCGCGGCCGCGTCCGCGGTACGGCAGGAAGGGTACAGAAGACTCCTTCAAGGCTGGCGCAGCGACAACCACCTGGTGGAGATCCGGCTCGACGATGAGCTGGATTCGCTCCCGGAGGACCGCGCGATCTGGGTCCTCGGGAGCGAGAACCGTTTCGCGAAGGAGCTGTTCGGTCCCTATAGCCCGCTCGACCTGGAATGGACCGCGGATCGGCTCACCCTGGCGGAGGAGTCGGCCCCGCTCGAGAACCACTCATTCGTCGTTGTTTGCAGGCACCCGGCCTGCCTGGAGAAGGCTGTCGGCTGGATCGTGGTGGAGCCGGCGGAAGCTTTCGCCGGCATGGGCCGCAAGCTGCCGCACTACGGGAAGTACTCGTATCTCGCCTTTGAGGGGGACGAGCCGACCAACGTGATCAAGGGGCAGTGGGCGGCAACCGACTCGCCGCTTGCGGCAGTTCTGGACCGGCGGGCCGCGCAGCCGGTCCAGGGTCCGCCGGAGCGCACAGCGCTGGCGGAACTGCCTCCGGTCTTCTCGGTCCGCTCGCTGGAAAAGCATGTGGCGTTCCTCTCGTCGGAAGAACTGGAAGGGAGAGGCGTGGGAAGCACGGGCCTGGACCAGGCAGCGGAGTATGTCGT
This sequence comes from Planctomycetota bacterium, assembly GCA_043802345.1. GTDB lineage: Bacteria > Planctomycetota > B15-G4 > B15-G4 > JADJEK01 > JAZDLC01. The sequence goes on from JAZDLC010000469.1 coordinate 6,911, forward strand.
CCAGCAGTTCCAGGAGGCCGGGTTGAAGCCGGGCGGGGAGGACGGCACCTGGTTCCAGGAATTCACCGTGCCCGAGGGGCCGGATGGCCGGCCGGTGAAAACCCGCAACATCGTCGGGTACCTGGAGGGTTCGAACCCGGAGTGGAAGAGCCGGTCGGCCGTGGTCTGCGCGCACTACGACCATCTCGGGCGGGGCTGGCCCGACGTCCATCAGGGGGACGAGGGGAAGATCCACCCTGGCGCGGATGACAACGCCAGCGGTGTGGCGGTGCTGATCGAGTTGGCCAGGAACCTGGCCCAGGGCGCCCCGCCTTCGCGCAACCTGGTCTTCGTGGCCTTCAGCGCGGAGGAGGCCGGGTTGCTCGGCTCGCG
>JAZDLC010000470.1:0-2514 GCA_043802345.1 Planctomycetota bacterium
GTTGTGGATGGCGTAGGTGTGGACGAAGGCGAACCAGCTCTCGTCGCGACGCTCCTCGATCCAACGGGCCACGTCGTCCAGCGAGCGGCGGCCCGGCTGTGCCCTCTTCGGTGGCAATCCCAGGCCGTCCGCCGGAGTCAGAGGATCGGCCATGACGAACCGGTCGAACCCGTGGGAGAAGCCGAAGGCGCTCGAAACGAAGCCGCCGCCGGTGAACGCAGCGGTCAGGTAGCCGCTCTCGGCCAGGAGCGCGGGCAGGTACACAATCGAGCGCGCCTCCAGACGGTGGGTCTTGTCGTGGACCTGGTGCTGGATGGGAAGCAGGCCCGTGAGCATGCTGACGTGGGCGGGCAGCGTGTGGGAGGCGACCGCAAGGAACTGCTCGAAGCTGGCCGACTGCTGCCGGAAGCGATCCAGGAAGGGGCTGGTCGGCCGGGGGTACGCGCTGCCCGATAGGTGGTCGGCTCGCAGGGTATCGAGGGAGATCAGCAGGAGATTCGGCTGCCTCGATCCGGCCGGGCCGCGCAGGATCGGCTGGGTGAAAAGCATCGCCCGGTCCCCATCATTGCTGAAGCTCAAGTGGACGGCGGCATTGGCAGCAGGGGAGGAGTCCTCGGGCCAGGACAGGTGGACGTCCTCGAATGCCTGCTCCGTCAAGTCATGCGCCTCCACCCGGCCGCGATGCGTGAGAATCGCCTGTCCGTCCCGCTCCGCCTTGACCGTGAACGGGAGCGGGGTGGAGACCGGCGGCTCCAGCGGGTCGACCGCGACCCCAAACGAGAGGCGGCGGATTCCGCGCGGGAGGATCTCCGTCACCTCGTGGGTGGCGCCCGCGGCGAGGCGAATCAGGATGCGCTCCTCGCCGGCGACCACCTCCCTGTGGGGCCGACGGTTGCGCGCCTCCTCACCCCGCGAGTGGTCGAGCAGCACCCGCAACGACCTTGCTGCCCGCGCGCCTCCTTCCGCGCGCAAGACAACTACCCGAAGCTCCGGCTCGCGCGGCGCCGCCATCAGCAGCACGATCTGTCGAGGCGTCTCGATGCGGGCGTCGCTTGACTCCTGAATGGCTCTCAGGCGGAAGGCAAGCAGGCCCTCCAGCGGGCGGGAACCGCCTGAAGGCATGCCGATTGAACGCGACGTCAGCACGTCCTCGGGGGAGCCGGTCCACTTCAGCGCGCCCAGGGAGAAGCACTGCAGGGAGGTCGTGGTATCTCCGGGTGAACCGGAGAGATCCTCTCCCAGCTCGAGTTCGAGCTTCAACGGAGTTCCGGGCGGCGCCTCGAAGAGCCGGAACAGGGGCCGGCCTTCCGGCAGAAGAGGGAGCTGTCCGTCCCGGCCGGGAAGAAGCTGCTCCGCGGCCGGCTGAAGAAGACCGGCGCGCGCGCCACTGCCCAGAAGCCACCACTGCTCGAAACCCGCGCCTGTCCGGAAGGCCGATTCGAGGATCGGTTCCGGCTCCACTGACTCCACCTGGAACAGCCGCAGCGGAAGCTGCCGCGGGGGCGGTTCCGGGACGGACCTGGAGCAGGCGGAGGTTCCCAGGATCAGGGCACAGACGGACCACCCGATCCACCGTGGGGGCCGGCCGGAAGGTGGGCGATGCTCGCACGGAGTCATCAGACTAGTCATAGATCCGGTGAATGACGGCACCCGGATAGTATCGGGAGAGGATCTCGCGATATCCAGCCCCTCTCCCGGCCATGCCGCCCGCTCCGTACTGGCAGAGCCCCACACCATGCCCGAATCCCTTGCCGGTGATCCTGAGGGAGCTGCCGAAGCGTTCAATGCTCTCGATGAACATCGAGGGAAGCTGTTCCTTGAGCGGCCGGCCGGCATTGAAGCTGCTGCGAAAGCGGTCCGCCATGAGTCGATCCTGCTTCTTGCCGGAGCGGTCGCGAATCACCAGTGTCTCCGCGCGCCCGGACGGCAGGCGCGACTCCACTTCCAGCTCCAGCGCCGAGCCGAACGACCCTCCGTAGAGCTCCGCCAGGCACGCCAGCGGGATGTCCCGGGTCCAGTGGTAGTGTGGCGAATTCCGGCAGTCCCGGCAGACGCCTCCGCCCTCCAGAGGGGGCGGCCGCTTGATCCCGAACACGCCCGCCGCCGAGCACGTGACGCCGCCACAGGTGGAGTGGAAGTACGACTCCAGGATCTCGCCCTCGAAGGTCAGGACCTCTCCCATGGTGGAATGGACGATGCGGCGCACCTCATCATCCACCTTGCGCAAACCGGCGTAGACCTGGGAGCCCTGATCATCTCGCAGGGTTCTTCCGGCCCGGCTCTGGTAGAGGGCAAACGTCCGGGCGACCACCGCCTGGGCCCTGAGCGCTTCCTGCCCGAAGCGCTCGGGCATCTCCGAGAGCAGGACTCCAGCCACGTACTCCTCGACCTCGACGAGGTTGCTCGCGACGAGACGGTCTCCCTTCTCTGCGGAGAGGAGCAGGCCTCCCTGGTAGCGGGTCCCGGCGATGTCCAGGTCGCCGCCGCGTTTCGGGCGGATCAGGATCGCGGGTC
>JAZDLC010000471.1:0-13164 GCA_043802345.1 Planctomycetota bacterium
GGCGAGAGGTCGGTCTGGAAGAGCAGTTCATCGACCACCCCGTCTCCATCCCGGTCGAAAGCCTGGGTGAGCAACCGCTCGTCCGTCCCCTCGACCACGACCTCGGCCCCCGCTGCACTGATCCCCTCGAGCAACGGCCCGAGTTCCGCCCAGGCGACCGCCACGGTCTCTGAGGAGCGGGGCATGTCGAGCCCGTTCGTGACGGAGACGACCGGCCTCCGCTCCGCGCTCGCGCATCCCGCGAGGAGGAACAGCAGCCACAAGCAACAGACTCCACCAGCCTTCATTGCGCACCCGCCGGACCGGCGAGAGAGAGCGGAAAGATCTTGCCCTCGAATATCCACATTTGAACTGTCATGACAGGATATGGATGCTATCCTGCGCCTGTCAAGCGCGATCTGGAATCCGCCATCCCCCTACCTGCCATGACCAAGTACATCATTCCCAATCTCCGCAATGCGTGTCGCGTCCTGACGCTCCTCTCCGAGCAGCGCGCGGGTCTCCCCCTCGCCGACATCGCCCGCCGCCTGGAAATCCCCCGGACCACGGCCTTGCGCATCGCCACCACCCTCACTGCGGAAGGGATCGTGGAGCAGGTGGGTAGGCGCTACGTCCTCGGCCCGATGCTGATCCAGCTCGGAACACGAGCCATGGAGAATCTCGACCTGCGCACCATCGCCATTCCCGTGCTGCGGGAGCTGTCACGGGAAACGCAGGAGACGGCGCACCTCGCGGTGCCCGCCGGAGACAAGGCATTGCTCCTCGAGGTGTGCGACTCCCCTCTCCCGGTGCGGGTGGCCTCGCGCCCCGGCACCCTCGCGGACATCCACTGCTCCGCCACGGGCAAGGTGTTCCTGGCGTTCCGTCACGACGATCTGGCGGAGTTCCTCGAAGGGAAGGAACTCATCAGGAGAACGGAGAACACCAGGACGACGGTCGAGCAGCAGCAAGAAGAGGCCGAACGGACGCGCGAGCGCGGCTACGCGGTCGACAATGAGGAGTACAGCCTGGGCGTCCGCTGTCTCGCGGCCCCGGTCTACGATTCCTTCGGCAAGGTCGTCGCGGCCATCGGCATCACCGCGAGCACTTCATCCTTCTCAAAACGCCTGATCCCCGCCGTCGCCAGGAGCGTGACCACCGCCGCCAGCAGCATCTCCAAGACCCTGGGCGCCTGACGTTCGCGAGGAGCGGCGACCGGCTGTCACTCGATGCGGAGCGTGATCACCCCATAGGCCGGGAGCGAGATGGGATCCGCGATCGGACTCCCGCGCGCCTCGTCCGGACCGCTCTGGTAGAGACGGCTCTTCGCGCCCCTGTTCACCGTCAGCGAGAAGCTCTCGGGTTTCCCCGACGCCGCGTACAACCTGGCCAGCCATCCTTTGCCATCTCGAGTCGCCCTGAGGGAAGTCAGCACGACGCCGGGGGCAGAGATGGTGAAGGCCGACTTTCTCTCGGGAGGGGCATCGGGACGGGCGGCCACGGCGACGAGCGGCTGCTGCCGCTCCCACCCGAAGCGCTGGGCCCAGGTCTGGTTGAAAAGACCTCGATGGGGCGCCAGGGAATACTCGAAGCGGGCGGGGCCGCCCTGATCCGCCTGGTAGTTCGTTTCCCAGTAGTTGTTCATGACATAGGAGAAGAAGGTGGGAGAGGCCTCGACATGCTCCAGCCAGCCGCTGTCGTCCAGAACATCGGTAGAGATGGCGCCCAACTGGATGAGGGGAGCATCGATGGTCGCGAGGGTCACTCCGTGGTCGTCACACGACACGTCGACCCACCGCTGGACGGCGAAGAAGTTCTTGCAGGACCCCGGGATCTGGTCCTTCTCCGGGCGCACGACCGCAAAAGGCATGTCCATCCGCACCTCGCCATCTTGAACGTTGAAGGGGAAGGCGAAGAACACCCCCTCCTTCTCGCGGATCGCCTGCTTGTCGACCACGTCGACGAGATCCACCCGCGCCTGTCCGTGCACGATGCGGACGAATCTGACCAGTGCGTCCGCGCCCGGCGCCTTCGACCGCACCTCGATCATGCCGACGAGGGGACCGTGGTCCACGACTCGCAGCTCGACCGTGTCCGGATCGACCCGCCGCTGATTTTCCGCCCGCCTCCCTTCCACATAGATGTACTCGTTCAGGCCTGCACCGGCGTTCTGGTCCACGAACTCGAGCGGCGAACCCGCCATGCGGAGCGAGCAAATCGCCCCTGTAGCGGGATCCAGACTGACATCGATCAACCCGTTGGTGAGCGTCGCCCCTTCCGCGCGGACCGCTCCTTCTTCCACCGCCGTCCCGGGCTCCAGCCGGAAGCGCGCCGAGCCGAGCGCGGGCACGTCTCTCGCCAGGAACGCCAGCTTGCCCGAAGAGAGCCGTTGCGAAGGAACGGTGTTTCCCGCCGCGTCCTTGACGATGTTGCCCGCGGTGGAGTCGATCGCGACGACGTCGGATCGCGTCCAGGAGAGCGTGTTGAAGACCTCGATGACCTGGCCGCCATCCTTCCCCCCGGTCGCGCCGTCGATCAGCTCCTGTGAGCGCCTGAGCGCGTCGATTGCGAGCTGCTTCTTGAAGGCGGCCTGCTCCTGGCTGAACGGCGCGTCGGGGGCGGAGATGCTGTTCCACGATCCCCAGGTGTGCTCGTCGAACAGGACCACCTTGCGCCAGGCGTCGCGGAAACGCTCCCGCGGATACCCTTCGGTATCGAGCAGGGTCCAGAGCGTCTCGGCCTGGACCAGCTTCTCCGCCGCGCGCCGATTGAATCCCGTGTGCATCGCCGTCGAGGCCGCGCCGTCCTCCCAGTACGGCGTGAAGTCGCCCCGGACCGCCGGCAGGCGATCGCCATGACGTCTCTCGAGCTCCGAGAAGACCTGGTGCGGAGAACTCAGGACCAACTTCGGCGAGAGGTAGGTTTCGTTCCACGTCTTCACCGCTGCGGGAAGGGATGGATCGGGGTGCCCGTTGTCCGCTTCCACGTCGTACCGCAGGTTGACCAGTGCGTACGGATAACCCCCGCTCTCGAGCCGTTTCAGGTAGTCCAGGAGCGGGCTTCCCTTGAACATCTCCACCGGCCGGTCCCCCGCGCCGGACCGGAACCAGCCGTAGCCGGGCGTCATCCAGCAGAGCACGCGCTTCGTCCCGCAGGGGGAAACCCAGTAGAACGGGCGGTCGTCCCAGCGCCGCGTGGTGCCGATACGGTGGTTCGGGTTGGGTCCGAGGGAGAGGTACCGGATGCCGCAGTCCGCCATGGCCTGGACCATCCCCCAGGTGCAGCCCGGGACATCGGTGAGCATGAGGGAGTCGATCGGGACCCCGTGCTCCTCGCGCAGTTCCACCGCGAACTCGAGGTTGCGATAGAGCTCCTCATCGGAGAGGAGCCCCGTGAGTTCGTTGGCGTATGACGCTGAGAGGCTGATGCGGTCGGCCCGGGCGTGCCGCAGGAACGATTCCCGCTTCTCGGGAGAAGCCTGCTGAAGGTACCCATCCACCGCAAAGAGCGCCTCCGGCAGCCAGCGGAATCTCGCCTCCCTGGGCAGGTGCGCGGACTCGTCGATCAGCGCCTGCGCCTGATCGAGATACCCGATCTGCTTCTGCTCCACCTCCGCCTGCGTGTGCGTGTACCCGATGTCCAGATGGGTGAAGTGGAGCAGGTGAACCTCCCAATCCCGCACGGGCAGAAGGTGAACCCGGGCCTCGATTGATCCCACGGCGACGGTCACGTCGGTCGGACACGCGACTGCCGGAACCATCGATTCGATCACGTGCCTCCCCGCGCCGAGCTCGAACTTCTGCTCCTTTTCTCCCGTGATCCTCAGCGTCGTCTCGATCGGATCACCGAAATGCTGGATGGCCGTCACCACGGGTTGCACGCGCCGGCCGCTCTCTTCCATCAGCAAGGTCGGCGCGGCCACGGACTGGATGTACGTCCGCGCGGCAGGCGGCGCGACCAGAAAGCCCGGGGCGCCCTCGAGACGCAGTGCATCGTAGTAGAGGAAGCATCCCCCCTCCGAGACGATGTCCAGCCGGTTGCCTCCTTCCTTGAAGTACCGGCCCGGGATCTCGACGGAAAAGGAATAGGGGAATCCTGCATACCCCTCCGGCTTCGCGAAGGGCGCTCCCCAGGGAATCGCGTGCGTCCCGACGAGCGTATCGTTCAACCGGATGGCCAGCTCTGGAGCGATGAGATAGCAGTCCACGGTGTCGATCCGCAGGGTCGCGTTCCCCTCTTCTGGGACCCGGGCGAGATCGAAGCAGACCGAGTAGGTGTGGGGGCGGCCGCCCGCCCAGAGATCGAGAGGCCCGGTGTGGATGGCCGGCCAGTCCTTCTCGGGAGAGGAGAGCCCCACCACGTAGAGAGGATCCTGCGAATAGTCACACGACGCAGAGAGATCTTCCCGTTTCCCGTCGAACTGACCGATTTCGAAGAGCGTGACGCAATCGTCGTTGGCGAGGGGCAGGCACAGGATGAGGTAGAGCCAGGCAGAGATCATGTCTTCCATCTCATCGGTTTGGAGTGGAAAGGGCCATGGGTCCGGAGCAGGGAGAAAAGACGAGGGAGCACCGTCCCGTTCAGTATTGAACGGGTGGCCGGCGGTCTTCGCTTCTGGATGGGACCGTCGAAACCCCGCGTCTCAGGCGTCTATGACCAGTGGCAGCCGGATGATGAAGGTCGTCCCCTTGCCGACCTCGGTCTCGAAGTCGAGAGTCCCCTTGTGCTTCTTCACGATCACGTTGTGCGCAATGGAGAGCCCCTGGCCGGTGCCCTTGCCGACCTCCTTGGTGGTGAAGAAGGGATCGAAGACCTTCGCGCGCGCCTTCTCCGGAATCCCGGTCCCGGTATCGGCGATCTGGATTTCCACGTCGTCGCCGGCTCTCCGCGTGCTGATCGTGATCGTGCCCTTGCCGTTCGCGCCGTTCCTCACCACATCGGCGATTGCATGGGCCGCGTTGACGATCATGTTCAGGATCACCTGATTGAACTCTCCGGACAGGCACGGAACCGCGGGCAGATCGGGATCGAGATCAGTCTTCATCTCCGCCACGTACTTCCACTCGTTCGTGGCCACCGTGATCGTGCTTTCGATGGCGTGGTTGAGGTCGGTGCTGGTCATCCCCTCCCCGCCGGGATGGGAGAACTCCTTCATCGACTGGACGATCTTCCGCACACGGCTGATGCCGTTCAGGGATTCCCCCACGGCTCGCGGAATCTCGTCGTAGAGGTACCCGATATCGGCCTCCACGAGAGCGGCCTTCAGCTCGCCGGCGAGCTCGGCGTGCTCCGCGCCCGCGGTGATGGCCTCGACGAGCGCCTCGGCCTTCTTGAGCAGTGGAAGGATTTCCTGGAAACTCTCCTCGAGGTAGCGGGTGTTGTCACCGACGTACTGGGTCGGCGTGTTGATCTCGTGCGCGATCCCGGCGGCGAGTTGACCGATCGCGTCCATCTTCTCGGATCGGCGCAGTTGCTCCTCGAGGATACGCCTCTCCGTGATGTCCTCGACGATCTCGATCGCGGCCACGATCCTCCCCTGCTGGTCGCGGACCGGAGAGGAAGAGACGCTGAAGTTGCGGACGCCGTCGTCCTTGGGAGTGGAAGTCAGCGCCTCGCGACGCCGGCCGTCCCGGAGCGTCTTCTGCGTGGGGCAATAGTCACAGACCCGGTCTCGCGGTGGGTTGTTGTACGCCCGGTAGCAGATCGGACGGTCGCTCGGGTTGACGTTCGGGAACCACTCCCGCATCTGGCGATTCAGATCGAGGATCTCCATCTCCGGGCTGATGAGCGCCACCCCGATCCCGAGGTTCTCCACGATCGCGCTCCGTATGGCCTCGCTCCGCTCCAGCGCGTCAAGGAGGCGCAACTCCTCCGCACCAGAGAGTGGTGACTCGCCCCCTGCTCCCGCCCTCGTCACGCTTGCCACCTTCGTCATACGGTCCAGTTCCCTTGGGTTCGAGGCCCCTCTTCGGGCCCATGTCTCTTGTCGTCGGGATTCCCCGATTCCAAAAGGGGAGGCGAGCCGAATCCCGGAGTGTGTCCGCGCGCCGTTCAAGAGTGAAACAAGACATGAGGTGCGGTCGGCTGGGGCCTGCTGTTTGGAATCCGGTCGACTCTGCGGACCGATGCGCCCTCGGATCAGCTCCAATATTCTGGTAGGAAGTAGCGTACATCTCCCAAAAGCCGCCCGCCGCGGACCCTCCGGTCGCCCTGGAGCATCGTCATGAGCTTGATCTCATCAATCCTCCTCGCGCTCGCTCTCGGACCGCTCCCGGTCACGCCCCTTCCCGAGGCTGGGTCGCAGCTGGAACTGATCGTCGCCCCCCTCGCGGACCTGCATCTGGCGGTGCGGGCGGCGGCCCAGGACGGAACGGAAGCCCCCGCCGTCCCGGGGATCGAGCGGGCGGTGGCGGCGGCAAAGGCGTGCGACGCCGCGTTCAAGAACCCCGTGGCCTGGGCCCTGGTTGACGCGCTTTTCCTGCAGGGGACCGACGTCGCCGCGGTGCGGGCCATCGCCGGCCGCCTGCCGGAGACGCGCCGGCTGGGTGAGCTCGAAGTACCGATCCGCGCCCCCACGCTCGCGTATCTGGAGGCGCTCGCCCCGGTCGAGAGCGCCTTCATGGAGCAGGTCTGGCCGGCGCGAAAGGAACAGCTCGAAAAGAGACGGGCACAGGTCGAGGAACTCCTGGCCGCCGCGGATCCAGATCCGCTGGAGCACCTCCGGAGCGCGCTCGGATTCCCCGAGCCCGGTCTTCGGATCCCGATCCACCTGACGATCGCCTCACCCGCCCCGGGCGGCGTCACGCTGCGCTCACACTCCGGTCCACTCTGCTCCATCAGCCTCGAGAAACGCGATCCCGCGACCCTCTGCGAGGTGATCCTGCACGAAGCGACTCACGCGATCGATGCGAGCTGCCCCGACGCGGAGGAAACGATCCCCGCCCGCCTGCGCGCCGCGCTGGCGAAGCGCGGCCTCGATCCCCGAAAGGAGACGAGCAGGAATGCGTGGCACACGCTCTTCTTCCTCCAGGCCGCGGAGACGGTGCGCGCCTGCATCGACGCCGAACATGTCGACGTCGGCATTTCCAGCGGTTACTACGAACGGGTCGGAAGGGTGGCGGCGATCGAGCGGCAGGTCTGGAAGGAGCGCGGGGCCGACGGCCTCTCCGCGGAGGAAGTGATCGAACGGATCGCCGACGGGGTGTGCTCCCTGGAGATTCCGCCCGAGAACGACTGAGAACGAGCGGCGGTCAGCGCCGCTTCTTCGGCTTGCAGACCTGGTCCTTCTTCCTGGCCGTCCGGCCGCAGTTCTTGCATTCGAAGGCGGCCTTCCCCTTCTTCGGTTCCTTGTCGGACTTGCACGCCTTCTTGCCCATGGACGACTGTTCTCTCCTCTGGCTCCAGCCTGCCGGGAGCCCCGTCGATTCTACCGCAACCCGCGCCTGACCAGGTCGGAGGAGTCGTCCTTTGGATAGCACGCCTGGCCGGCCCTCGCCGCCGTGGATCGGCATCATCTCTCACGGCGGACGCGGAGGCGGATCTCGACTCCCGAGGTCATCTCACCCGGCATAAGTCGCAAAACGCCGGTCCGCACCGGTTCGTGCTCCGGGTGCAGGATAGCCAGGCGCAGCGGGAGATCGGCCGGAAGACCGATCCGCTCGGCCCCGAAGTGGCCGTTCTCGTCGGTCTTCCAGTGCGTGAAGTAGTGATACCCGCGCCCCGCGGTGCGGCGGACTTCCTCGTCGATGTCAGCAAGGGTGGTATCGGAGATCGGTCCGTATCCGGTCACGACAACGAAGGCGTCCCGTAGCGGTTCGCCGGCGCTCCCGAGAACAGTCCCCTCGACGTACGCCGCGGGCTGGAAGCGCAGCAGCACGTCGTTCGCGGCCTGCGCCTCCCGGAGATCCAGGATGGGGGAGAAGCAGGGCGCCCGGCCGGCGAACTGCCCGCGCACCATGTACCGGGCGGCTTCCATCCCCTCCATATGAAACTCGTCGGTCGCCGGGGGGAACTCGTCCGGCATCATGACCTGCGCCGGAGTCTCGAACAGGTGGTTCGGCAGGAAGTCGAGGGCCAGTTCCTCGGCGCTGACGTCCGGAAGGGTCAGCACTTCGACGTCCGGAAACACCTGCTTCAGCGGCTCTCCGGTGCGGCCGTCCAGCATCCGGCCGTGGATCTCTCGAGTGCGCTGCTCAAGAGCCGACTTCTCGCCTTCCCGGCGCAGGACCAGCGTCACGCCGTCCGTCCCCGATTCGATCTGCCCGACGAGGGTGGCCTCGTAGCCGGGAGCGCCGGCTTCCAGGTCGTAAGCATCCAGTGGCAGGTTATGGAACTGGAAACGACCATCCGCCTCCACCACCCCATTGAACCGGCCCCCGCCGCCGCCGCTGGAGCGGGCTTTCAGAGAGATGCCCGCCGGAAGGGTCTCGTCCGCGGCGCCCGCCACGCCCGTGATCGAGTGCGGGTTGTTCATCGTGATGGTCTTCTCCGTGAGGCCCGCCTTCTCTAGCTCAAGGTCGACCGACTTGACGCTCCGGCCCGGCCTCCCGGTGACCAGATCGAGCCGCTTCCTGCCGAGCTTGCCGCCGGAAAGACGCACCCGTCCGCTCGGGTCCGTCCGTCCGCTCGTCTCGAACTTCTGCCAGCGGAACTCGCCCAGCGTCGCAAGGCTCCGTTGCACGATCACCAGGGCGCCGGGAATCGCGTTGCCGTCACGGTCTCGCAGCACCACCTCGAGGGTGAATTCCCCGTCCCGCTCGTCGAGTTCCGTCGCGAGAACCAGTTCCTGTTCAAGCACTTGCCCCGGCCGCAGGCGGAGTCCGTTGTGGACCAGAATCAGGCCACCGTCATACTCCACGAGAATGTTGAACTCCTGGAAGTCGCTGAGCGTCACCGGAAGCTCGAGCCCGAAGGCGCCGTCCGCACCCGTGGTGGTCTCTTCCTGGATGGTCGCGAACTTCCCGTCCCGTTCGACGGAGAGGGCCTTCACGGTCAGCCCGCCCGCGGGCCGGCCGTCGCGATCCAGCACCCGGCCACGAAGCGTGGCTGCTTCCATCACGGCCGCACCGGCGGCCTCCTTGGGCCGGACCTCCTCGCGCCTTGGACTCTCCTGGATCTTGTCGTCAGCCGCACCGGTCACGGCCCTGGGTTGCGGCGCGCCGGGGCGTGCGGGATCGCCGGCTGGCAGGCCGCCCCCCAGCCACCGCCACCCCACCACGCCGAGGAGGACCGCGCCGAGGAGCCCGGCCAGAAGCAGTGGCGCTCCGGCCGTGGTCGGCGACGAGAGCGCCAGGAGCTTGCTGCTCAGACCGGCCGGCACGGAAACAGGCTCTGGAGCCGAAAGCCCATCCTCCAGCTTCAGCGCCAGCGCGCTGAAACCGACATCCCGCAACCGCCCCCGGATCCGCTCCAGGCCACGCCGGACCCGCTGGTGGGCGGTCGGCTCCGCGCAGTCCGTCGCCTGCGCGATCTCGGCATACTTCAGCCCCTCCTGGAACCGCAGCACCAACGCGATGCGCAGTTCGTCGGGCAACAGGTTCAGAAAGCGCCGGAGGGCGCTGGCTTCTTCCTCCTTCTCGAGCCGGCTGCCGGCGTCGTTCTCCGGGTTCTTCATGGCTTGACTCCTCTCGCGTCGGCGCCGAGCCTTCGCGCTGCGGAGGTGCATGAACGCCGTCCTCACCGCAAGCCAGCGCAGCATCCCGCCCACATCCCGCCAGGCGGTCGGCGCTCTTCGCTGCTCGAACAACTTGAGAAACACCTGCTGCGTCACATCCATCGCGTCGTCCGCGTCCTTGAGGACGCGGTACGCCGACCGGTAGACGTCGGCATGGTGATCCCTCACCAGTTGCTCGAACGGGCCTCTTGACGGTCTCGGACTCATGCTGGCACCTCGTCGCTCCGCGGCGCGCTCACTCGGCTGGATCACACGAGGAGTGCAGTCATCTCGAGAATCTTAGGGGAAAAAGGGGACAGGAGCCCTTTTTCATCCCTTGCGCTTCCCCTCGTACCTCGCGCCATCCTTCTCGTACAAGTAGCCGCTGACCTCGCCGTTCTTTGACCGCCGGAACGTCAGCCGGGCCGTGCCGTTGATGTCGATGATGAAGAAGCGGTCGCCTCCCTCCGGCACGAGTTCGGTCTCTTCGCCGTCGGGAGTGCGGCTTAAGAGCCGGCTCCCCTTGCGGAGGATCGTGGTGCTCCAGTCACCGTATCCCTCGACCACCATCGAGTATTCCCCCGCGTATTCGTCCAGCGCCTCGGCATCGACATCCGCGGCGCGGTGTTTCGCCCTCTCCTTCTCGAGCTCTCCGTTCTTCCAGTCCTTGAACATGGAGAAGGCGAAGGTCTCGGGAAACAGGGAGGGGATGTCCACCGTGTGCGCGCCCTTCTTCAACTCCTCGGCGAGGTCGATCACCACTTCGTTCTCGAAGTTGTGGAAATGGTAGAGATAGACGATGCCGTGGGTGAGGTCGTAGACGTTGGAGTACTGGGTCGGCGAGAACATGTCGATGTGCACCGCCGCGAGAATACGCCGGAACAGGGCGACGGAGATCTCCTCCGCCTCGTCGAGCATCCGCGTCGCGATCCGGTAGCGCGGACAGGTGTAGTCCTTCGGATTGGCAAGCGATTGATAGAAGTTCGTCGTCACCTGATAGCGCCCCTGCTTCTTGACGAAGGCGTCCCCTTCGACGATCACCGATTCGCCGTGCCGGTCGCCGAACATCAGCATGGCTCTCTCGAGGAACTCCAGGTTGTGGAGGCTGAACAGGGCCACCACCTCCTCGACCGTGGCGCACTCCGCCATGGCCGCGTCGATCAGGTTGCCGGGATACCTCGCCTTTCCGGCGCCGCCCGTAACCTCGACCACGCCGGTCGCGAATCCATCGAAGAACAGCCCCTTCTCGTTCATCCCGCCCTGCGGGAAACCGTTGTCGAAACCGAAGTAGACCCGGCCGTAGGTCCCCTCCCCGGCCGGGACGAACCACATGCGAGTGTTCGAATTCCAGTAGTCCTCGTTGTTCCCGGCCAGGGCCAGGCCGTTCTGGAAGCCGTAAAGTCCGGTACAGCCGCTCGCGCCCGGGCATTCAAGGAACAGGACTGCCAGCAAGAATGCCGCAATGATTGGTTTCATCTCGCGCGTACTCCAACAGGAACCTGCGTTCTCGAGTGCAAGATACGTCGTTCCCGGGTGGTTCGTGGGAGCGAAGGCGGAATCGGACGGTCCTTTCGCCGGCCTGGGCGAGGGTGATCTTTCCAGGCGTTTCAGATCTCCCCGGAGACAGGGTAGACTGGCCCTCCGCGAGAGGCCTGGGGGGTGCGGCCAGGTTTCAAAAAAGCCGTCGCGCAGGAGCTTTCCCAGGCGAGATGCAGTGAGAGACAAGGACCTCCCCACCGCGTATCTGCTGCGAGAGTGGCAGGAAGGTGACGACGAGAGTCTCGGCACTTTGCTCGAGCGACATCTTCCGTGGCTGCGACGGTATGTGCGGCGGCAAATGAAGCCGTCATTGCGGGTCCGGGCGGACACGGCCGATCTGGTGCAGGATGCCGTCCTGGAACTGCTGCGGTACGGTCCGCGGTTCCGGATCTCCAAGGAAGTCCATTTTCGGGCCTTGATGGCGCGCATCGTGGTGAACACGCTCCGGGGCAAGCACGACTGGTTCAGCGCCATGCGACGGAACATCGCCAGGGAGCGGCCGCTGCCGGACGGTTCCGTTCTCGATCTCGACGCCGGAACCGACCTGTCCGCCACGCCCAGCCAGCACATTGGACACCAGGAGCGCCAGGCCTGGATTCGCATGGGCCTGGAGCTGCTCGAACCTGATGACCGGAACGTGATCGTGTTCCGGGAATGGGAGGGGCTGTCGTTCGCGGAGATCGGCCGGCGGCTGGAACTCAGCGATGACGCTGCCCGCAAGCGATACAAGAGGGCCGTCCCCCGGCTGGCCGAGGTCGTGTTCGCGCTGCGCCGGGGCGGGCTGCCCGACCTCCTCGCGGAGGAACTCGCCCACCAAGAGGCAGGATGAGCGGCAGGGAAGAGACCGGCGATCGAGATGTCTCGATTCTCCTGGGAGACCTGCTCGGCCAGTTCTCCGAGGCCTGGCTGAACGGGGAGAGACCGGATCATTCCCTGTTCGTGCAGCGCGCGGGGGCTCACGCAGAGGAGTTGCGGGCGAAGATCGACGCTTTCTTGTATGTGGCGGAGGATTTCCGCGGGCTGGGCCCGGACGGGAATCCGGAGCTTCCAGGGGTGCCACGTGATCCGGAGGGCCCGCTCGATACCACGCTCGGCGATTTCCGGCTCATCCGGGAGATCGGCCGCGGGGGCATGGGCGTGGTCTACGAGGCCGAACAGATCTCTCTTTCGCGCAGGGTCGCGCTCAAGGTCCTGCCGGCGCATCTCACGCTTCACCAGCGGACCGTGGAGAGGTTCCGGCGCGAGGCGGCCGCGGCGTCACGGCTGCTCCACCCCGGAATCGTGGAAGTGTTCTGCGTGGGCCAGGAGGAGGGCACGCACTTCTTCGCCATGGAGTACGTCAGGGGCGCGCCGCTCGACAGGGTCATCGAGGAGCTCAGCGCGCGGCCACCAGGAGAACTCGATGGCGCCGCCATGGGGCTCGCGGTCTCCAGGACGACGGCACAACAGGAAGGTCACGATCATTCGGAGGCCGGACGAGAACCAAGGCGCCGGGCGGCGCCAGCGGGTGTGTGGAGCGCGAGCTACATCGCAACCGTCTGCCAGCTGGTGGCGCGGGTTGCCGATGCGCTGGCGCACGCCCATCGGGAGGGTGTGATTCACCGCGACGTGAAGCCGGCGAACATCCTGATCCGTGGCGACGGCAGCGCGGTCCTGACCGACTTCGGCCTGGCTCAGCAGGCGGATCTTCAGTCCCTGACCCTCTCTGGTGACCTCGCGGGAACGCCTCACTACCTCTCGCCCGAACGGGCGCAGCCGGGTGAAACCGAGGTCGATCACCGGACAGACATCTTCTCGCTGGGAGTGACCCTCTACGAGTTGCTGACCTTGAGGAGACCCTTCGAGGGGCGCACCCTTCCGGTCCTTTCCAGAAGGATCGCCACCTCGAGCCCCACGCCGATTCGCAAGCTCAATCCCCAGGTGCCGGTCGATCTGGAGACGATCTGCACGATGGCGCTCGAGAAGAGTCCCGATCGGAGATACCAGACCGCGGC
>JAZDLC010000472.1:0-8054 GCA_043802345.1 Planctomycetota bacterium
GAACAGGCCCGCATCCGGCTCGAGAAGGAACTGGACGGCAGGTTGCTCGCGGAGGACGCTGTCTACTTCCGGCTCGATGGGCTCAGCACCAGCAGGTCGGCGGTGGCGATGCCGTACGACGGCTTCCCCTCGACCTCCACGGGAGGGTCGCCGCCCCTCGTGACGGTCCATGAGAGAGCGTTGGCGATGATGGGCGGAATCCCCATGTCCCCGCGCAGCGTGGTCCTCTGTACGTGGGGATAGAAGTTGGTCTGCTTCCTGGTCGCAATGACGACGTACCGGTCCCGCATCGGTCGCTCCGCCTCGAAACCTGGGGGCCGGGTCATCTGGACCGGCGCACGGCGCTGGCCGTGGGCCGGAATCTGGAGCTCCTGTCCCCTCTGTGGCAGGATCACGAAGATCTCCCTGGCCTCGGTCACCGACAGAATCGAGAAGCAGAGCGGCTCATCGGTGTTGTTCGAGACTTCCAGCATGAGGAGTTGCTTCTCGTCCGGGTTGAAGGTGGCCGCGAAATCGTTCGATTTCCCCTTCCCTCCAGGCGCTCCAACCTCGACTGCGGAAAGTGGCCGAACCTCCCCGTCAACCGCCCCGTATTTCTCGAGCTCGTCCTCGGTTGACTCCTTGAACGAGCACGCGATGTCGAAGCCGCGATCCATCCGGGTGATCTCCAGGATCCCCAGGTACTGCCACTCCGCCTCGAGCAACTCCTTGAACATGCAAAGGAACTGATCCACCCACGAATCATCGCCCTGCTTCTCCAGGTGCTCGGACCGGATCAGCGCCCCGGCCGGATCACGAAAGCTCAAGGTGACAGCGTCGTCCGCGCCGGCGTCCTTCGGGTCGACGTCGATCCGATGAGTCGGGCCGCCCTCCGCCTTGCGCAGCACCCGGATCTGACTGCCCATGTCCGCCTCGATCCGATCCGCCAGCAGGTCGTTGGAGACCAGGATCTTCAGCGGCGGCTGTCCGCCGGGCCGGCTGACCTCCGTGGCCATCAGCCCCCGGGCGCCGAACTCGGCCGGCGGGTCGCCGTCCAGGGTCGCGCTTGCCGTGGCGGCGAAGACGTGCTGAACCGTGGCCGTCCCGACTTCTGTCCCGTCGTAATCCCGCAGCCGCAGGACGGTTCCCACGCGCAGCCCGTTCATCTCTCCCGCGTCGATCCCGACCTCCCTGGTCGGAGTCCTCGTATCGGAGAAGTTCGCATGCGCGGTGAATCCCGGGGGGCGCTGCTCGTAGTCGTCCCCGAAGACATGGCGGTCGACGTCGCCCGAGAAGTGGATCGATTGGCCGGTGAGGTAGCACTTGATCCAGGTATCGGCCGAACCGATGAGATCCCGGTAGGTATCCCCGGGATTGAGACTCTGCATCCGGTAGAACAGGAAATAGGTCAGGCCGCCGAACGGTTTGGTCTGCTGACTTGGGAAGTACTCCCGAGCCAACTGGGTCGGCCCGCAGGCCGCGATGTGAACGTAAGGGAGCGAAGCCGGGTCACTCGGATCGTCCTCCACATACGGAATATCCTCCGGCCAGAAGTCCTCGATCAACTCCCAGTCGAACGATCTCTTGCCGGCGGCAGTGCCGCGAACCACGCCCTCTTGTCCGCCCCGGGTCACTCCGCCTGAATGACACGAGTCGGTCACGACCGTGATCTTCTTCGTCTTCCGAGCCAGCGCGCGAATCAGGGAACCGAGCTCGTCGTCGATGATGTCGTAAGCGCCGTCATACGCGTAGAGGCGAGAATCCCACGCCACCAGCGTGGAGTCCTGGTCATCTCTCTCGGCCAGGCCGATGCCGCTCCTGTCCGCGGTCAGCGATCCGTGCCCTGAGTACCAGAAGACCGCCTCGGTGTTCTGGTCCGCGCGCTGGATCAGCCACTGATGGAAGCTGAGAACGATGTTCTCGTGCGTCGCCTCCTCGTTCAGCAGGATCCTGATGTCTTCCGGGCGGAATCCAAACCGGTCGACGAGCAGCCTCTTGATCAGGGCCGGATCGTTCTGGGCCCCGGGGAGTTGGCGCAGTTCGACGTCCCGCGGGTACTCCCCGATGCCGACGAGCAGCGCGATCTTCCGGCCCGGCTCTGTTGGCGCGGCGCTCTCCTGCGCCAAGGGGGCGGAGAGGGGGCAGAGCAGGAGAAACAACAGCGTCGTCAAGATCCGCAACATCTGTCCGTCCCTTCTTGAGGTTCTGGGAGTACCAGGGGAGAACGACCGCATAGCGAAGAAGAACTTGCCGGATTCCTGCGATTCCGGATCAGAATCCCCTGGTTGCATTCACTCGGATCATCTGAGAAATTAGATGGAGGAGGGCCGCAGGTCCATGGGCGAGTCGACGATCACGGAAGATGCCGGATCCCCGGAGCCGGGGAACGACCCGGCGGCGACGCTCGCGGCGGAATACGTCCAACGCCGGATCGCCGGGAAGGAGGCGAGCATGGAGTGGTACCTGGAGAAGCTCCGGGATGCCACCGAAAGGACCCGCTTCCGCAAGCTCGTGGTCGGGGCCGAGCGGGTGGATGGTCTGCTCCCCCGCCAGGTCCGGGAAGGGAGGATCCTCTCGGACCGGTACCGGATCGAGGGGGAGCTCGGCGCGGGCGGCATGGGGAAGGTGTTCGCGGCGCAGGATCTGAAGCTGAAGCGCCGGGTGGCCGTCAAGGTCCTGGGCGCGCTCGACAGCGACGACCTCGACCTGGGGAGCCTGTTCAAGCGGGAATCGGAGCTGCTGGCGTCACTCCAGCATCCCGGCATCGTCGCGATTCACGAGGCGGCCCGGGACGGCGACGTCCAGTACTTCGTCATGGAGCTGGTGGAGGGGGTCTCTCTCAACCGGTTGATCGAACGGCTTGCGGAAAAAGGGCAGGGCGGACCCCGAACGCCCCACTCGGGGGAGGACCTCCGGGCCGTGCTGAACCTCAAGGTTCCGGAGGGAGGGCGGGATCTGCTCCGCGACGAACCGTACCCTCGCACCGTGGCGCGCATCATGGTCGAGCTGACCCGCACTCTCGAGGCGGCGCACGCGAAGGGAGTCATCCACCGCGATCTGAAGCCGGGGAACGTGATGCTGCAAGGGGACGGCATGCCGGTGGTGCTCGACTTCGGACTGGGGGGGAACCTGCAGCAGGAGACTGGCGATCTGACCAGGCGGCTGTTCGGCAGTGCCGCGTACCTGGCTCCGGAGCAGGCCGAGAGCGGCGAGGTCGGTGCGGACGTGCGCGCCGACGTCTATCAGATGGGACTGCTGCTCTACGAACTGTTGACCTTGCGCCGGGCCTTTCCGGGCGAGGACCTGTCGGCGGTGCTGCGCGCGGTGGGGAGGGGAGATTTCATCAAGCCCCGCAGGCATCGCCGCGACATCCCGCGGGACCTCGAAGCGATCTGCCTGAAGGCGATGGAGTTGTATCCCGCGAGGCGCTACGCGTCGGCCGCGGAATTCCGGACCGATCTTGAACGGTTCCTTTCCGGCGAGGCCAGGCCGAAGGCGGTCTCTGGCGGCGCGGTGCAGTTGCTGTTTCGGGACGGGCGGTACCTCCTGCGCCGGCACCGGGTGGCGGCCGCCGTGGCCTGCGCCCTGGTGGTGGGGCTTCTGGCAGGCACCATCTTCCTTCGGGGAGGCTCCTCGGATGCGACCCGGATGCGGCCGATCACCTGGGTCGAGGGCGCGGCTGGCTTCAAGGTGAAGCCAGCCTGCATCCACCAGCACGAGTTCCTGGGGGTGGAGGTCGAGACCAGGGAGCCGCGCTGGATCTACGCCTACGCGGTGTTCGGACCGAAGGATGACCGGTACCGTTTCGTGGCGCCAGTGCGGCCATACGAAGGTCAGGGCAAGAAGCCGCCCTTCCCCAGGTATGTAGAATCGGGCCCCGCTCGGATCCTCTACTCCTACGCCACCACCGAGATGGAGGGCCTGGTCGTGTTCGCCCTGGAGGAGCGGCACGAACTGCTGGAACAGTGGCTCGAGAGCATGGAATCGGAATGCGCTGAGCCGAATCCGGACCGCGGAATCACCCTGGCGAAGGCCCGGAGGTACCTGGACGAACTGCGCAACGCGAGGGGTGGTGCGGCGCCACCGGATCTGCACGTCCGGCCGGGAGATCTGAAGCGATCCCTGGATGCGGAAGGGCGGTCCGGCCCCGTTCTCCCGTTCAGCGAACTCGGTCCCAGGGAGTTCTTCCTGCAGCTTGCCGATTGAGTGTCCGGCCGGCATTCGTTCGAATGGGGACTGATGTCGGACGATCTGACCCGTTCCCTCGATCTGATGCGGCAGGCGCAGGCCGGCGACGGCGAAGCGCTGAACCGCCTGATGGCCCGGTATTACGAGCGGGTGCGTCCGATCGTGCGGGCCCGTCTGGGGAACCGGCTCAGGCGCCGGGTCGATTCGGGGGACATCGTGCAGCAGACCTTCGTCGCGGCGTTCAAGTCGCTGGATCGGTTCGATGTCCAGAACGAGGCCAGCCTGATCGGCTGGCTGGCGAAGATCGCCGAGCGGCAGATCCATGACGAGCATGACCGGCAGTCGGCCGGGAAGAGAAGCCCGGAGCTGGAGATCGAGCTGGACGCATCGTCCGGCTCCTTCACCGGCCTTGCGATTCCGGACACCCCTGCAAACTCGCCCGAAGGGCCGGTGATCCGCGCGGAGGAGGCGCGGGCTTTGGAGGATTGCCTGGCGGAGCTGCCGGAGCTGTACCGGGAACTCCTGCTGCTCCGGGACTACGCCGGCCATTCCTGGGAGGAGGTCGCCGAGCTCACCGGGCGTCCAACCGCGGCGGCGGCCCGGATGATGCACGCCCAGGCCCGCATCGAGCTAGGTCGCCTGGTCCAGTCCCGGCTCGAGGAGTAGAAGCTCTCACCCCTCCCCACGCCGTACCGTACAATCCCCCGCTTGCCTTCAGCTCTTCCCTCGGAGGAATCATGTCGATCAACCGGACCCTCCTGCTCGCCCTGGCTGTCATGTTCTGCCCCGGACCCTCCGCGGATGCCGTCGCGGCGGACAAAGTCACCGTGGGCGAACTGCTGACCACCGGGCCGATGCCCTTCGTGCCGCCACTCATGGAGGGGGAACCGAGCGCCTTGAAGGTGAGCTTCCTGCCGGAGCTGGAGCCGAAGACCGCCTGGCCCGCCGCGGGGGAGAGGCTTGCCGCCAGGACAGGTGGCGGGGGATGGACGTGGCGGGCGATCTCCGCGGGCGACG
Organism: Planctomycetota bacterium; assembly: GCA_043802345.1. Classification (GTDB taxonomy): domain Bacteria; phylum Planctomycetota; class B15-G4; order B15-G4; family JADJEK01; genus JAZDLC01. The sequence goes on from JAZDLC010000472.1 coordinate 5,185, forward strand.
AGGGGATCATTCCGCTGGAGACGGAATCCGGCCCGATGCTGGAGTGGTTCGCTCTCTACCTGCGGGTCGACCGCTGCGGATCGGTGGGGTTCGACGTCAAGACGGCCGGAGCGGCGCGGCTGTTCGTGGATGGCGAGCAGCAGGCGGAGGGCGAGGCGGCCGACGCGAAGGAGACCCACCTGGAGAAGAAGGTCATCCTGGGCCGGGGCACCCACCGGTTGCTGCTGCGATCAGAGCGTCCGGGCGACGCGGGCGGACTCACGCTCCGGCTCGAAGCGCAGGATGAGCAGCGGATCGAGACCTCGGTCGACCCGCGTCACGGCGTGACGGACTACAACGAATGGCGCGAGATCGTCTCGCTCTCCGGCCTGAAGCTCTCCCCGGACGGCGAACTCATGGCCTTCAGCCGCAACGAGCGCGTGGGCGACGCGAACTGGAGCCGGCTCGATGTTCTGCGAAGAGACGACGGGACCACCGTGGCGGCGTCGCTGGGTGGCACCGGCTCGAGGGCGCTGGCCTGGTGCGGGGGGAGCGAGCGCCTGCTCTATCAGAACGGCAAGAGCCTCTTCACCTGGCAGCGCAGTGACGGCGAAGTGCGGCAGGTGCTGCCCGAGGAGCCCGGGCTCGGCAGCGTGGCTTGGTCGAAGGACGGATCGTTCATCGTCTTCTCCTCCACTCGCGGCGCTCCCGAGAAGAAGAAGGGTCCCGGGCGCAAGGAGGAGCTGCGGGAGAAGCTCTCCGACTGGCCGCGGGACCCGCACCTGCATCTGCTGATGCTCGAGTCGGGCGTCCGCCGCAGAGTGGCGGTACCCGGCGACTGGCTGCAGGACGGCTTTGAGATCCTGCCCGACAGCCGGAGGCTGCTCTATCTCCGCAACCTGCCGATGGACCAGCGGCCGTGGTTCTTCACCGAGTTCCGGATCGTCGATCTGACCGATGGCACGGACCGGCTGGTGGGGAACGCGATCATGGGGTTCGAGAACCGTCCCGGCCTGTCCGGGCTGGCGGTCTCTCCCGACGGAGAGCAGGTGGCCTTCGTCGGTCCGCCTTCCGAACTGGGAGAGATGGCGCACGTGGAGGTGAACGCCTTCGACCCGAATCTGTGGGTGATGGATCTCGCGGACGGTTCCCTGTTGCGAGTGACCCGGGAGTTCCGGGGTTCGGTGGACGGACATCTGAGCTGGACGCCGGAGGGCTCTCGGATCCGGTTCCTGGCCACGGTCGGATCGGAGAGCCGGTTGGTCCAGGCGGAACTGCCGCGGGAAGAAGGACAGCCGGTCCGGTTCGAGTGGTTCGACGTGGGCGGGGAGGTGGCCTCCGACATCAGTCTGGCGGATGACGGGAGCTTCGCCAGCCTTGCCTCCAGCGCCACAAGGCCCGGGGCGCTCTACTTCTGCCCGGAACCCGGAAGGAGCCCGCTAGTGATCCTCGAGCCGAACGCTTCCTTGAGCCGGCGCTGGCAGGTGGCGGAGCCTGTGGATGTGTCGTACCAAGGACCGGACGGCAGCCTGATCGAGGCGTGGCTGTATCGGCCTGAGCGGGTGGGTGATGAGCGGCTGCCGCTGGTCGTCTACTACTACGGTGGCGCCACGCCGACCATGCGCGGGTTCAACGTGATGCACCAGTACCTGGTGGCGCACGGCTATGCCGTGCTGGCGATGAACCCCCGGGGGGCCGGCGGCTACGGCGAGGCGTTCTCCAACCAGCATGTGGCGGAGTGGGGGGAGCGGGCCGGGGCGGACATCATCGCCGGCGTGGAGACGATCTTGAAGGAGAACGGCGATCTCGACCCGGACCGGATCGGCTGCTACGGCGGTTCATACGGCGGGTTCATGACCCTCTGGCTGATCTCCCACTGCGACCTGTTCGGCGCCGCGGTCTCGATGTACGGCATCAGCAACATCGCCTCCTACTGGGGGGACGGCACCTGGGGGTACACCTACGGCGACCAGGCGATCAACCGGTACCCCTGGAGCCATCCGGAGTGGTTCACGCGGCACTCGCCGCTGTTCCAGGCGGACCGGATCAAGACCCCGCTGCTCTTGCTCCACGGCGAGTCGGACACCAACGTGCCGGTGGGTGAGTCGGAGCAGATGTTCACCGCGCTGAAGTTGCTGGGCAGGACGGTGGAACTGGTGCGCTTCCCCGGCGAGGATCACGGCATCGTCGGGAGCTGGGAGAACCGGGTCTTGCACCGCGCGATGCTGCTCGAATGGTTCGACCTCCACCTGCGGCAGCAGCCGGCCGCCTGGGAAGCCCGCTGGAAGTGAGCGAAGGAGACGCAATGAGCCAGCAGTTCTGGTCGGTCCTCGGCAACTCGCAGAAGCTGGACGGCGGCGCCATGTTCGGCAACGCTCCGCAGGCGCTCTGGTCCCGCTGGCACATGCCTGACGAGCAGAACCGGATCGACCTGGCGTGCCGGGCGCTGCTCCTGAAGGAGCCGGACGGCCGCACGATCCTGTTCGAGACCGGCGTGGGGGCGTTCTTCCCGCCGGAACTGAAGGAGCGGTACGGCGTCACCGAGGCGGGGCACGTCCTGCTGAAGAACCTCGCGCGGATCGGACTGGACCAGGAACAGATCGACGTGGTCGTGCTCTCGCATCTGCACTTCGACCATGCGGGCGGCCTGCTCGCGGAGTTCGACCCGTCGGCGGAAAAGCGTCTCTTCTTTCCCCGCGCGACCTATGTCGTCGGAGAGGACGCGTTCGAGCGGGCTGTGCATCCGCATCCGCGCGACCGGGCCTCGTTCATCCCCGAGATGCCGGGCCTGCTCGAGGCGAGCGGCCGGCTGGAACTCGTTTCCGGCGACCGCTCGAGGACCCTGGGATCCCGGTTCCGGATGCACTTCTCCGAGGGGCATACTCCCGGGC
>JAZDLC010000473.1:0-14892 GCA_043802345.1 Planctomycetota bacterium
AACTTCCGGCGGTCCTTTCGAATCCGCGCGTCCAGACGGCTGCCCGCAAGAGCATCCTGATGGCGGCCGGCCTCGACACTGCCTCCGACCTGCTTCAGGACTTCGTGAAGCTGTGCCTGGATCATCGCCGCCCCGAGGTGATTGCGGAAGCTCCCGAGGAGTACCTGCGGCTGGACCGCGAGGTGCGGGGGGTCGTGTTGGCCACGGTCCAGACGTCCGGCCCCATGGGCGCCGATCTGAGAACCTCGGTTCAGGCCAAGCTCGAGGAAGTCACGGGCAAGACCATCGAGTTGATTGAAGAAACGGATCCGGAGTTGATCGGAGGCGTGCGCGTCCTGATCGGCTCTCGAATGTATGACGGAAGCCTGAAGCGGCGCCTGGATGATCTCTCGGCGCATCTGCAGTCGACCAGAGTCCACTAGAAACGACAACGAAAGGCCTCGAGCAGCCGGCGTACGGCAGAGGACATCCCGGAGGAATTGATGGAGCTGCGTCCGTCAGAAGTGTCGTCGATCATCCAGCGTGAGCTGGAGAGCTATCGCACCGAGTTGAAGGCCGAGGGAATCGGCACCGTGCTGCAGGTTGGCGACGGCGTGGCCCGGGTGCACGGGCTGGATGATTGCATGGTCTCTGAGATCCTCGAATTCCAGAACGATGTGTTCGGCATGGCTCTCAACCTCGAGGAGGACAACGTCGGCGCGATCCTGTTCGGAGCGGACCGGCTGGTGAGTGAGGGTGACCAGGTGAAGACCACCGGGCGGCTGATCTCCGTGCCGGTTGGCGACGCCCTTCTCGGGCGGGTCGTGAACGCGCTCGGACAGCCGCTGGACGGCAAGGGGCCGATCGAGAGCAACGTCATGCGGCCGGTCGAAGGCCCTGCGCCGAACGTCGTCGAACGGCAGCCGGTGAGGGAGCCGATGCAGACCGGCCTGAAGGCGATCGACGGGATGATCCCGATCGGCCGGGGGCAGCGCGAGCTGATCATCGGCGACCGCCAGACCGGCAAGACGGCCATCGCGGTCGACACGATCATCAACCAGAAGGGCGGCGACGTGATCTGCATCTACGTCGCCATCGGCCAGAAGCAGTCAACGGTCAAGTCCGTGATGCAGTCGTTGGTGAAGGCCGACGCCATGGACTACACGATCATCGTCAGCGCCTCGGCCAACGAGCAGGCCTCGATGCAGTTCCTGGCCCCCTTCTCCGGGGCGGCCATGGGCGAGGAATTCATGGACAACGGCAGGCATGTACTGATCGTCTACGACGATCTCTACAAGCATGCCCTGGCGTGGCGGCAGGTCTCGCTCCTGCTGCGGCGGCCTCCGGGACGCGAGGCGTTCCCGGGCGACATTTTCAACCTGCATTCCCGTCTGCTGGAGCGCGCCGCCAAGCTGGCGGACGACGCACCGGAAAAGAACCCCAGGTTCAAGAAAGGTGGGGGGTCGATGACGGCGCTGCCGGTGGTGGAGACGCAGGAAGGGGACGTGTCCGCGTACATTCCCACCAACGTGATCTCGATCACCGACGGGCAGATCTACCTCGAACCGGACCTGTTCAACGCCGGCGTGCGGCCGGCCGTCAACGTCGGCCTGTCGGTCTCTCGTGTCGGCGGCGCGGCCCAGACGAAGGCGATGAAGAACAAGAAGGTCGCAGGCACCCTGCGGCTCGACCTGGCGCAGTACCGGGAGCTGCAGGCGTTTGCGCAGTTCGGCTCCGACCTGGATCAGGCCACGCAGCGGCAATTGACTCGAGGCGAGCGCCTGGTGGAGTTGCTCAAGCAGGGGCAGTACGCGCCGCAGCCGTTCGAGGAGCAGGTCGCCGCGATCTTCAGCGGAACCTGTGGGTTGCTGGACAAGATTCCGGCGGACAAGGTCTGTGACTACGAGCGGGGATTCCTGAGCTACATGCGAGATCAACAGAGCGATCTCCTGGCCAGCATTCGCTCCTCCAGGGAATTCTCGGAGGAGGACCAGGGCAAGATGACGAAGGCGATCGAGACCTTCATGCGCACGTTCAGCGCCACACTCTCGGGTTGAGGAACCATGGGCAAGGGCATCCGCGAACTCAGAGTCCGCATCCGCGGCGTGAAGAACATCGCGCAGATCACGCGCGCGATGGAGATGGTCGCATCCACGAAGTTCAAACGGCTTCAGGAGCGAGCTGAGAACGCCCGGCCCTTCGCCGAGGCGTTGCAGACGATGGTTGGCCGGCTGGCCGACAAGGTGTCTGCCGACGAATTCCCGCTGCTGAAGAAGCATGACTCGGGTCCCGTGGGGATCCTGGCCGTGACGGCGGACAAGGGACTGTGCGGCGCCTACAACAGCAACGTCTTTCGCATGGTGCGCAGCTTCGCGAAGGAGCAGCAGGGAAGGGACGTGGAGCTGTTCGTGTTCGGGCAGAGGGGCAGGGGCCATCTCTCCAAGGGTAAGTTGACCGTCGCCGAGGCATACCGCGACCCGATGGAGAAGATCCCGTTCGTCCGCGTCCGGGACGTGCTCCGGGACCTGAGCCGGAGGTTCATGGCGGGCGAGCTGGGTGAACTGCACCTGGTGTCGACCCGGTTCCTGAGCCAGGCGCTCCAGAAACCTGAAGTTCGACCCTTGCTGCCGATCGACTCCGCCTCGCTGCTGGGCGACGACCAGGAGGGAGTCCCGAGCGATCCGATCCTGGAGCCTTCCGTGGACGCGATCTTCGATCGGTTGCTCCCGAAGTACCTTGAGGTCAAGGTGTATGGTGCGATCCTCGAGGCTTTGGCATCCGAATTCGCCATGCGACGGATTGCGATGAAGGCGGCGACGGACGCCGCGAACGACATGATTGTCGGACTGACCCGGCAGTACAACCGGGCCCGGCAGGAAACAATTACCAAGGAACTGCTCGAAATCATCGGGGGTGCCGAGGCGCTCGCGGGCTAGCAGCCTGTCGCAGAGCTGACGCGAAAGCGATCCAGCCCAAAAGGAGATAGAACGGTGGCCGAAGGCAAGGTATTGGAGGTTGTTGGACCGGTGGTGGACGTGAAGTTCCCTCCGGAGTCCCTGCCGCCCATCTACAACGCGCTGAAAATCGTGGATGTGGCCCGGAACATCGACCTGGTGGTCGAAGTAACCCAGCATCTCGGTGATGACGTCGCCCGCTGCATCGCCATGTCGTCGACCGACGGCCTGATCCGCAAGATGCCGGTGCAGGACACCGGCGCCCCGATTTTGGTGCCTGTCGGAGAGGGCTGTCTCGGCCGGCTGCTCGGCCTGCTGGGCAACACGATCGACGGCAAGGGTCCCGTCGAGAACGCGAAGTTGATGCCGATCCACCGTGCCTCCCCGAACTTCGTGGTTCAGGAAGCTGTCACGGAGGTGTTCGAGACCGGCATCAAGGTCATCGACCTGCTGTGTCCCTTCGCCAAGGGCGGCAAGGTCGGTCTGTTCGGCGGCGCCGGGGTGGGCAAGACCGTTCTGATCCAGGAGCTGATCAACAACGTCGCGAAGGTCCTCAAGGGATATTCGGCGTTTGCGGGCGTGGGTGAGCGAACTCGCGAGGGGAACGACCTCTATCTGGAAATGAGTGAGTCGGGCGTGCTTGCCAACACGGTGCTGGTGTTCGGCCAGATGAACGAGCCGCCGGGCGCGCGTCTCCGCGTGGCGCTCACCGCGCTGACCATGTGCGAGTACTTCCGGGACGAGATGAAGCGCGACGTGCTGTTGTTCATCGACAACATTTTCCGCTTCGTTCAGGCAGGTTCCGAGGTTTCCGCGCTGCTGGGGCGCATGCCTTCGGCGGTCGGCTATCAGCCTACGATGGCGTCGGAAATGGGCAACCTGCAGGAGCGGATCACATCGACCACGGACGGTTCGATCACCTCGATGCAGGCGATCTACGTGCCCGCGGACGACTACACCGACCCGGCACCGGTGGCGACCTTCGCTCACCTCGATTCGACCATCCGTCTGGAGCGCTCGATTGCCGAGCTCGGGATCTACCCCGCGGTGGACCCGCTGCGGTCGACCTCCCGCATGCTCGATCCGCACATCGTGGGCGAGGAGCACTACAAGGTGGCCAGGGATGTGCAGCAGGTCCTGCAGCGGTACAACGACCTGCGCGACATCATCGCCATCCTCGGCATGGAAGAGCTCTCGGACGAGGACAAACAGGTGGTGAACAGGGCCCGCCGAATCCAGCGGTTCCTCTCCCAGCCGTTCTACGTGGCCCAGGCGTTTACCGGTCTGGAGGGCAAGTACGTCAAGCGCGAAGACACGGTTCGCTCCTTCAAGGGGCTGGTGGAAGGTGCATACGACCACCTGCCCGAGCAGGCGTTCTATCTGGTGGGTAGCATCGAAGAAGCGATCGAGGCGGCCAAGAAGTCCTGACGAATCGGCGGCCTCTTCACAGGAGTAGATGATCATGGCGGATGCAACCCAGACTGGTGTGGGCAAGGCCTTCCAGCTCCAGGTGATCACCCCGGAGCGGATCATGTACGACACTCGTGCGACCGCCCTGATTGCAACGGCCTCCGACGGCATGCTGGGTGTGCTGAAGAACCATGCGCCGCTGGTCACTCCACTGGTTCCCGGCGAGCTGGTGATCACGTCGTCGACGGGTGAGAAGCAGCATCTGGCCGCCGGGGAGGGGTTCCTCGAGGTCTGCGACAACAAGGTCCGCGTGTTGGTGGACACGGCGGAGACGCCGGAGGAAATCGATGCCGAGCGAGCGAGGCAGGCGCTTGAGCGAGCCAAGGAGAGGTTGGCACAGCGTGGTCTGAAGGACGTGGACTATCCACGGGCCGAGGCCGCACTGCGGAGGGCCCTGATCCGGCTACGGACCAAGCAGAGCCTGGGCTAGCAGGTTCTCGAGGATTCGTGCGAACCCCTGGCGGGCTTTCGCGGGCCTGCGCGGTATTGCACAACTCTTGCGTAATCGACCGGCGCACTGCATTGTGCTTGCCTTGGGTTCGGCCATGATGGTTCCGCGCGTGGATCACCCATTCTGTCAGCGGCCCGCTGGCCTGCCGCTGAGCAGATTGTCAACGGCCTGCTAACGACGGGGGCACTCCTTGGCGTCATTCCAGAAGCGAACGGTGACCTGCGGTGAGCTGCGGAGTGCTGATCACGGTCGGAGCGTGGTCCTCAACGGCTGGGCGGACTCGATCCGTGACCATGGCGGCCTGCTGTTTCTCGACCTGCGCGACCGGTACGGCGTCACCCAGGTGGCGATCGATCCGGACGCGGTGGGGGGGGAGCTGTTCGCCGCGGCCCGTGAGGTGCGGTCGGAGTACGTGCTCGCCGTGGAAGGAGTCGTTCGCAGGCGGCCTGACGAGGCGGTGAACAAGGGGCGGGACACGGGCGAGATCGAGGTGATCGCAAGCGGACTCGAGGTCCTGAACGCCTCCAAGACTCCTCCGTTCGTGATCTCCGATGACGTGATGGTTTCGGACGAGGTGCGTCTTCGCTACCGCTATCTCGATCTGCGCAGGCCGGCGCTGAAAAAATCGCTGGAGATCAGGAACGCCTTCTTCCTGGCGCTGCGTTCGGCCCTCTCGAGCCGGAAGTACATCGAAGTCGAAACCCCGATGCTGACTCGCCTGACGCCGGAAGGCTCGCGAGAGTACGTTGTTCCGAGCCGGATCCACGCGGGGAAGTTCTATGCCCTGGCGCAGTCGCCCCAGGTGTTCAAGCAGTTGCTCATGATCGGCGGGCTGGATCGGTACTTCCAGATCGCCCGCTGCCTGAGGGACGAAGATTTGCGCGCGGACCGGCAGCCCGAATTCACGCAGCTCGATCTGGAGCTCTCCTTCGGTGACGAGGAGGATGTCTACGCCATCATCGAGTCGGTGCTGGTGGAGGCGATTAGTGAGACCTTCGGCAAGGATGTCGTTACGCCCTTTCCAAGGCTTCCCTTTCAGGAGTCGATGGATCGCTTCGGCCTCGACAAGCCGGACCTGCGGTTTGGACTCGAGATCGCCGATCTCTCCGGGAGTCTTGGGGGGTGTGGATTCCGGGTTGTGGACGGGGTGCTCGAGTCGGGGGGGCTGGTGCGGGGCATCCGCGTCGAGGGAGGCGCTTCACGATTTTCCCGCAAGGAGATCGAAGCACTGACGGCATTCGTGGCCGACTTTGGCGCGAAGGGGCTCGCCTTCCTGAAGTCGGACGATCAGGGGAACCTCGCCGGACCGCTGGCCCGCTGGGTTGATGAGGCTCGGGCACGGAGTCTGGAGGAGGCGTGCGGGTTCGCGAGCGGAGACCTGCTGCTGGTGGTGGCCGCGGACGCGCGCGTGGTCTACCGAGCCCTCGGAGAGCTGCGGAACGAACTGGCCCGGCGTCTCGACCTGATCCCGAAGGACGGCCGCCTCTGCTGCGTCTGGATCACGGACTTTCCGATGTTCGAATGGAGCGAGGAGGACGGTTGCTGGACCACGTCCCACCATCCATTCACGACCCCGCTCGAGGAGGTTCCGGGCCAGCTGGAAAAGGACCCCGGCAAGGTGCGGGCCCGGGCTTACGACCTGGTGTTGAACGGCTGGGAGCTGGGGAGTGGCTCGGTCCGGATCCACCGCCGGGAGCTGCAACAGAGAGTCTTCGAGAGCCTGGGGATCGCCCCGGCTGAGGCCCAGGAGAAGTTCGGGTTCTTCCTGGAGGCGTTCGAGTACGGCGCCCCGCCGCACGCGGGCATCGCCCTCGGTCTGGACCGGACCCTTGCCCTGCTGCTCGGCAAGACGAACATCCGAGATCTGGTGGCCTTCCCGAAGACTGCCTCGGCGAGCTGCCTCACAACAGGCGCCCCCACGGAGATACCAGAGCAGAGCCTGCGGGAGCTCTTCCTGGAAGTGCGCCGCCCGGAGGGGGGAAGGAGTTCCTGACAGTAGGCCCGAGCGTCCCTTGCCAAGCTGAGGTGTCAGCGTATAATCGTTGGCCTGATGACTGGAAATGGGGATCGATGAGGTTCGCTCCAGCGCTCAGGAGTCATTATAACTGTTTGTGTGACACGATATTGTCACGTCACTAGATGTTCGTGTGGGAGGTGTCCACCCAGCTGGCCGCCTCCGTCGTTCTAAGTCCAGGTTCAAGGAGGATTGGTCACGGCTCAGCACCAGTATCGGATTAATCTGCAGATCAAGGTACCAGAGGTTCGTCTGATCGACGACAAGGGCGAACAACGGGGAGTGGTTCGAACCGAGGAAGCCCGACGGTCGGCGGACGAGGCCGGCCTGGATCTGGTCGAGGTGGCCCCGGAAGCAAGGCCGCCGGTCTGCAAGATCATGGACTATGGCAAGTTCAAGTACCTGCAGAAGAAGCGGGAACAGGACCAACGCAAGAAGTCCCACGCGGCGCAGCTGAAGGAGCTCAGGCTTCGCCCGAAGATCGACACGCACGATCGGGACTTCAAGGTCAACCGAGCCCGGACATTTCTGGAGTCCGGACACAAGGTGCAGTTCAACATGCTGTTTCGGGGCCGGGAGATGGCCCACCAGGATGTTGGCCGTGAGGTGATGGACAAGATTGTCGAGGCGCTGGCCGACGTTTCCAAGGTCGAGCGGCCGCCTCGGATGGAGGGCCGTCGGATGACGGTCCTGTTGACACACAAGTAGAAACCGGAATGGTCCGTTTGTCGGCCCGACCGGCCGGAGAAACGGAATCGAGGACAGGTATGGTCAAGGTCAAACAGAAGACGCGAAAGGCGCTGGCGAAGCGCTTCAAGCTGACGAAGAGCGGCAAGATCAAGCGGCATAAGGCGGGTAGCGGTCATCTGATGTCGCACAAGAGTGGCAAGCGCAGGCGACACCTGCGCAAGCCGGGGCTGGTCGAGGGCAAGATCGCGGCCACCTACGTAATTCTCCTGGCTCCCGGCAAGTAACCGGACCCAGGCAAGCCCGAGGAAGACTCAATGGTTCGTGCAAAGAACGGCCCAGCCAAGCTCGCCCGTCACAAGCGGCTGATGAAGGCCGCGAAGGGATACCGGGGGGGGCGCAGCAAGCTCTACCGGACCGCCAAGGTAGCCGTGCTCCGCGCCGGGCGGTACGCATATCGGGATCGCCGTACGCGCAAGCGCACCATGCGCCGACTCTGGATCGTCCGGATCAACGCAGCGGCGCGCTCCCGGGGCATACGGTACGCCCAGTTGATCGACGGCATGTCCAAGGCCAGCATCGAAATCGACCGCAAGCAGCTTTCAGAGATGGCGATTCATGACACGGCTGGCTTCGATGCTGTCTGCGAACAGGCCCGGGCCGCCTTGGCCGGAACTTAAACTTCCGTGTCAGATGATCTGAACGAGGCACTCGCGCAATCCGTTGCGGATGCGCGAAAGGCGCTTGGGTCTGTGCAGTCGCTGGACGAACTGGAACAGCTCAAGACCGCGCATCTGGGGCGGAAGGGTGGCCTGACCCTTCTTCTGCGCCGGATCGGGACCCTCCCGCCGAAGGAGCGGGGGCCGTTCGGCCAGAGATGCAACTCGAAGAAGCGGGATCTGGAGGAGCAGTTCGAGGCCAGGCGCCGTGAGCTGGCTGCGGCCCAGTTGACCGCTGTTCGGGACTTCGATCCGACAACCCCGGGAAGCCGGATCCCGGCCGGACATGAACATCCGGTGCTCGCCATGCGCCGGGAGATCGAGCAGATCTTCCTCTCCATGGGCTTTCAGGTGTTGGACGGGCCGGAGGTGGAAACGGAGTACTACAACTTCGAGGCGCTGAACATCCCGGATCATCATCCGGCCCGGGACATGCAGGATACCTTCTGGATGGAGACTGGCCCGGAGAGCCGTTGGGTCATGCGGACCCATACTTCTCCCATGCAGGTGCGGGCCATGGAGCGTTTTGGAGTCCCGCTGCGGACGATCGTGCCGGGAAGGGTCTATCGGAACGAGACCCTGGATCCGACCCATGAGGCGACCTTCCACCAGGTCGAGGGGCTCGTGATCGATCGTGGCATTTCGGTTGGTCACCTGAAGGGCGTCATGACCGCCTTCCTCGGTGAGTTGTTCGGCCGGGACATCGACGTCCGGTTGCGGCCGCACTATTTCCCGTTCGTGGAGCCTGGCTTCGAGCTCGATTTCAAGTGCGTCTTTTGCGGCGGAATGGGCTGCCGGGTGTGCAAGGCCTCGGGGTGGATTGAAATGCTCGGGTGCGGGCTGGTGCATCCGCGCGTGCTCGTGGCGGGTGGCGCCGACCCGGAGGAATTTTCCGGGTTCGCGTTCGGCGTGGGACTGGAGCGCCTGACCATGATGCGGTACGCCATCGAGGACATCCGGCACTTCCATGCCGGAAGCCTCCGGTTCTTCGAGCAGTTCTGAGGAGAAGACCGATGTGGCTTTCCCTTTCGTGGCTGGGTGAGTTCGTCGATCTGGGCGGTCTGGATCCGGAAAAGATCGCGGAAGACCTGACCATGCGCACGGCTCTCATCGAGTCTGTGAAGAGCTGTGATCCGCACGAGAAGCTGGTGGTGGGCCGGGTCCTGGAGCGGATGCAGCATCCTGACGCGGACCGCCTGAGTGTCTGTCAGGTCGATGTCGGACAGGAGACGCTGGAAATCGTGTGCGGCGCGCCCAACGTGGCGGCCGGGCAGAATGTGGTCGTGGCCGGGGTGGGCACGGTATTGCCGGGCGACTTCATGATCAAGAAGTCGCAGATCAGAGGAGTCACGTCGCTGGGGATGATCTGCTCGGAGAGGGAGCTGGAACTGGGCGAGGGGCATGACGGCATCATGGTTCTCGAGGAGGGAATCGAGCCAGGCCGTCCGTTTCGCGAACTGCGGGGGGTGGCGGATGTCCTGCTGGAGATCGACAACAAGTCAGTGACTCACCGGCCAGATCTCTGGGGGCATGAGGGATTCGCCCGGGAACTGTCCGCGATCTACGGCCGCGATTTCAAGACGGCGGATCTGGACGTCACGCTCCAGCCGGGTACCGGCCCGATCGAGGTGCGGATCGAGGCGCCGGAGCTTTGCGGGCGGTATTGCGCGCTCTTCGTGGAAGGGGCGCTGGGCGGTCCGTCTCCGGCGTGGATGCAGCGCCGGCTGATCCATTGCGGCCTGCGCCCGCTGTCGCTGGGCGTTGATCTGTCAAACTACGTCATGCTGGAGATTGGCCAGCCGAATCACCCGTTCGACGCCGGCCGGATCGGGGGCGGGATGATCCGGGTTCGGCGGGCGAACCCGGGAGAGGAACTGCTGACCCTGGATGGCGTGCAGAGGAAGCTGCCGGCAGGGGCCCTGGTGATTGCCGACGAGAACCGCCCGATCGCGCTGGCGGGGATCATCGGTGGCAAGGACTCGGGGATCAGCGATAAGACGGAACAGTGCGTGGTCGAGTCCGCCTGGTTCGAGCCAGTGGCCGTGCGGGCCACTTCGGGCGTGCTGGCTCTGCGCACGGACGCGGTCGCGCGCTTCGAGAAGTCGCTCGATCCTGGCCTGTCGGAACGGGGCCTCAGGCGATACGCGGCCCTGCTGAAGAACGTTGTCCCTTCCGCGAGGATCGCCGGGCAGTACGTGAGCGCCGGAAGTTTTGAGAATCCGCGGATCCAGATCGCCCTGCGGCCCGCACGGGTGCGGGCCAAGCTCGGACTCGATTTCCCGGTGGCTGACATGCTGGGCTGCCTGATTCGGCTCGGTTTCGGCGTTCAGGAGCGGTCAGACGCGCTCCAGGTGGATGTTCCCGCGTTCCGGGGACCGCGGGATCTGACCTGTGAGGATGACCTGATCGAGGAGGTAGGAAGGATCCACGGCTACGAGAAGATCCCGGCGTCCCTCCCGAACCTGAGCTGCGCTCCGGTTCGCCTGCAGCCACTTTGCGACGCTTGGCGGAGGTCTGTCCAGGTCCTCACCGGAAGGATGCAGTTCTGTGAGGTGACCTCCTATCCGTACGTGGAGGAGAAGATCCTCGAGCGGGCCGGAGGAGTGGGGGACGAGCCGTACTTGCGGATCAGGAATCCGCTTCAGCAATCCGCGAGCCGGCTGAGGAGATCCCAGATTCCGTGGCTGCTGGAGTTCGTCGACCGAAACGTGAAATCGGTGGAGGAGGTGCGGCTGTTCGAGTGTGGCCGGGTCTTCCTCCCCCGGGAAGGTGGGTTGGATCTGCCGTACGAACCGATGACGCTTTCGGCCGTGCTTGCCAGAAGGGTCATGGGCAAGGGGGCTGAAGGGTCGGTGATCCGGCGTCTGAAGGGCGTCCTCGAGGAACTCTCCCGCGAGATGAGGCGGCCGCTCCGTTTCGAGGCGCTCTCGGGCAATGGCGCTTCCTGGGCCCATCCGGTGCGCTCCGCGTCGGTCTGGCAGGATGGTCTGCAGGTGGGCTGTCTCGCTGAGATCCACCCGGACATCACGGACGGGTTTGGCTGGCGTGGCGAGGTGGCTGCGTTCGAAGTCGACCTGATCAAGATCGTGGATACCGTGGCCGAGAAGGTCCCGTACGAGCCGCCGGCCCGATTCCCGGCCGTGCGAGTCGATCTGTCGTTTCTGCTGCCGTTCACCCTGCGGTACGACACCATCTGCGGCGAGACGCGGAGCGTTGCCCCGGAACTCGAATCGATCGAGCTGCTGGACGAGTATGTGTCGAAAGAGATGGAGCCGGGCCAGCGCAGCCTTACGTTGCGGCTCTCATTCCGGGATCGAAAGCGGACCTTGAGCGACGCAGATGTCAGTGCTCAGATCGAGGCCGTTCGTGGCCGTTTGGCGGAGCTGGGAGCCACTCTGAGAGGGGATGAGGGCCCGGGCGCCCTCTGAACTCCGCCTTGACCCGCTTGCCGATTGCGGCCTCTCCGGGTAGAATTCGAGGGTCAGTGGTCGAACAACAAACCTCTGCTGTGTTCGTCGCAAGTGGCAAAAAGTAGAAGCTAATTTCTCTATTCAGGGAGCCAAGAGGTTCGGGTGGATCACCATGCGGTCTGAGGGCCGACCGTGAGCAAGCTCGCCTGAGGTTCCCACCTTGGACACCGGGTTTCACTTACGTCACTTCTGGCGGCATGGGCGGAGGTCCTCTTGAAGGAGCCTGGGGCGAGAGTCCTGGGCTCTTTTCTTCTGGCGGTGCGTGGGGCGAGCAGGGCACCGCCCCTCACGGGTTCGTGCCCGTTTCGCGAGCCGCTGATGCTCGTACTCAGTCGCGCAGCGACGGTACTCGTACTCGTACGCGATTCCCTGACCGCCCAAGGTCGACGCGCATGATTCGAGTACGATTCGGCCGGAATCGTGGGCTAGGATCAGACGTGTGCGGGAGCCATGCCCGACCCCGATCGCGTGATCGTGCACCAAACCGGGCTAAGGAGCTGCGCAGAAATAACTTCCTGTTTTGGGCGAGCAATCGTCGCTCCTGGCAAGGCGCGACGACGACCGTGTATTCGAGATACTCCGAGGAGGAGCAACACGGCCAGGGGCGGCGAGGGCCGGCCAAAACCGGGAGTTATTCCTGGGCGGGCCCTAAGCACGGGCACGAAGTTTGTCAGTCAAACACCCGCCCTGTCTGCGTTATTCTGGGGGGCATATCCTCCTCGATCGACCTGACGGTGAAGCATGCGCGACTGGATCATTCTCCTGGCTCTGGCTGGCCTGGCCTTCTTCGGCTTCCGCTACTGCGCCTGCTCCGGCCCTCCTGACGAGGCTGGAGCGAGCGAATCCTCCGATGCCTCTGAGAGTGAAGAGGGAGACGTCAGCCTGGTCAGGCTCGAGAGCCCGACCGGTGAGGGGCAGCGGCCATCTCCCAGCCCTGGGGGAATCAAGCAGGGGTTGCGCGATGAGCTGACAGCCATCTGCAGGTCGATGCTGGCGGATCCGAGCAGCGTGGACCTGAACAGGCTGCAGGAAATCGCACGGCAGGCTGACTCCGGGCAGGCAGGTGGCCTGGCCGCCGCGATCACCGCAGCGTGCGGGAGGAACCGGATCCAGGCCTGGAAGGGGCTCAGTCGGGTTCACGAGGCCGGCCTGCTTCACGGAGAGGAACGGGAGGCCCTGCTCGCCGAGATCGCCCGTCAGGCCCGCCTGGCACTAAGGAAGCCCGAACTCTCGATAGGTTATCGGGTTGTGCCAGGAGACTCCTTGGCCAGGATACGGTCCCGCGTGCGCGAGGAGCACTCGCTCAATGTCAGCCCGGGGATGCTGAGGTGGGTCAATGATCTGAGGGGGGACACGATCTACCCGGATCAGGAGCTGCGGATCCCCAAGGAACCGCTCGAACTCTGGGTCTCAAAAGAGCTGTTCCTGTTGCGGGCGACCGTGGATGGCGCCCTGATCAGGGAGTATCCCGTCGGGCTGGGGATGGAGGACAAGACCCCCACGGAGAGCTTCGTTCTGAAGGCCCCCATCAAGGAGGCCCCCTGGAAGGACCCGCTGACGGGGAAGCTGATCTACTTCGGGGAGCCCGGATACAAGATCGGGACTCGGTGGATCGGGTTCGAGCCGAAAGGGCCCCACGGAGGGCTGGGAATCCACGGAACTGACGAGCCGGAGAGCATCGGGAAGGCCAAGTCCCTGGGGTGCATTCGGATGAGGAACTCCGACGTCGAGGAACTGGCGGAGTTGGTGTCGGCAGGGAACACTGTCAGAATCGTAGACTGAATCCCGGTTTCCAGGACCGCCGGCGCTAAGTCCAAGAATAATAACGCATTTAGATTAGAAGAGATTCGTAGTCACAGCTTGACTGCTGCTTGCGCCGGCGTAAAATGCTCAACTTCGCGACAAGTGGTCAAACGGACTGCTGGCGAGCCGGCACCAACCTTCGGGGAGGCGCCGGGGTCGCCGCCCAAAATGTGGTTTTTCGTTTTTGGGTGACTGGTTCGTTGACCTGGCGGCGAGAGGAACTAGACTGTCCCGCTTCGCTCGCTTGAAAAAGCGACGCCGGCAGATGCGACGCCGGCGACGAACCGATCTTTGAAATTCAGATAGCCTGTTCGATGAGCGTGTGTGAGATGTACCCTTTTCCCAAGGGATGAAGCATCATAAGCGAAACGCGACAGGAAAAGCCGCTCGCTGGATCGTGCCCTCGGGTGCGTAACGGTAGGCGGCTCTTTAACTGTTGTGTTGTCAGACCTTAATTGAAATCAAAAATTCATGAAGGGTTTGATCCTGGCTCAGAGCGAACGGTGGCGGCGTGGATTAGGCATGCAAGTCGCACGAGAACGGTTCAGCTTGCTGGACTTACTAAAGTGGCGAACGGGTGAGTAATGTATGGACAATCTACCCTCGACTCGGGGACAACAGCTGGAAACGGCTGCTAATACCCGATAGCCCCGGTAGGAGGTACTCCGGCCGGGTAAAGGTGGCAACACTGATTGAGGAGGGGTCCATATCCTATCAGCTAGTTGGTGAGGTAATGGCTCACCAAGGCGACGACGGGTAGCCGAACTGAGAGGTTGATCGGCCACATCGGGACTGAGACACTGCCCGGACTCCTACGGGAGGCTGCAGTCGAGAATCTTCCGCAATGGACGCAAGTCTGACGGAGCGACGCCGCGTGAAGGATGAAGGCCCTCGGGTTGTAAACTTCTGTCTCTCGTGAAGAACGTCCGTGGTAAGCCCATGGATTGACGTTAGCGAGAAAGGAAGCCACGGCTAACTTCGTGCCAGCAGCCGCGGTAAGACGAAGGTGGCAACCGTTGCTCGGATTCACTGGGCATAAAGCGCGCGTAGGTGGCTGGGCAGGTCGACGGTGAAATCCCACGGCTCAACCGTGGAACTGCCGTCGAAACCGCCCGGCTTGAGGACGGGAGGGGAGAGCGGAACTCTTGGTGTAGCGGTGAAATGCGTAGATATCAAGAGGAACGCCGGTGGCGAAAGCGACTCTCTGGACCGTTCCTGACACTGAGGTGCGAAAGCTAGGGGAGCAAACAGGATTAGATACCCTGGTAGTCCTAGCTGTAAACGATGGGCACTTGGTAGGGGTGGACTGATGCCTTCCCTGCCGAAGCAAATGTATTAAGTGCCC
>JAZDLC010000474.1:0-8909 GCA_043802345.1 Planctomycetota bacterium
GCATCGCTTCGGCGTCTCCCAGCGCGCGCGCCTCCTGGACAAGGCGCTCGACGTGGACCTCCTGGTGATGACCGCCACGCCGATTCCCCGCTCCCTGGCGATGACGTTGTATGGCGACCTCGATCTCTCGGTGCTGGATGAGATGCCGCCGGGGCGCCGGCCGGTGCGCACCGAACGGATCTCCCCCGACCGCCTGCCGGAGCTGCTGGAGGAAGTGCGCCTTGAAGCTCTTGGCGGAGGGAGGGTTTTCATCGTCTGCCCCCTGGTCGGGGACAGTCCGCAGAGCGATCTGGCGGCCGCCGAGGAGATCTTCGGTGACCTGCGGCGGAGATTCTCAGGAGGGCCGGGAGTGGCGCTGGCGCATGGACGCCAGGGCTCCGGCGAGAACGCCGCCGCCCTGGCCTCGTTCCAGAGTGGCGAGACCCCGATCCTGGTCGCCACCATCCTGATCGAGGTCGGGCTGGACGTGCCGGAGGCAACGCTGATGGTGGTGCTGGATGCCCAGCGCTTTGGGCTGGCGGCTCTGCATCAGCTCCGGGGCAGGGTCGGGAGGGGCGGCGCCGACTCCCGTTGCGTGCTGGTCGGTTCGGGAAAGAGCGCCGTCGCCGACGCCCGGCTGGGCATCATGGTGCGGGAGTCGAACGGTTTCCGCATCGCCGAGCGGGATCTGGAACTCCGGGGCGCCGGAGAACTGTTCGGCGTCCGCCAGCACGGCCTGCTCGACTTCGTTCACGCCGACCTGGTCCGTGACGTCGATCTGCTGGCCAGGGCCCGGGACGACGCCCTTCGTGTCGTCAAGGACGGCCGGGCCGAGGGGCTCGAGAGGCGCCTGCTTCTCAAGGAGCGGACGCGGTCGGAGACGATCGCCGGACCGGGGTGACCCGCGCGCTGGTTCAGGGACTGGTCTTGGGGAAGGTGTTGTCGACGTAGACGTTGTCCCCGGGGACGGTGTCGTCAGGGGCCGACCGTCTTGAACTGGTTGTCGACGAGATCGTTGTCCATCGGGTCAGCGTACAGGGCCAGGTCGAAGCCCCCGCTCTTCTTCATCACGTTCGAGGAGATCAGGTTTCTCTCCGAGCCGAGGCCAAGGCGGAAGCCGGTGTTCTCCGACCTCAGCATCTTGTTGCCGTGGAGGTCGCAGTCATCGCCCGTGAAGAGGACGCCATTGTGGCAGCGGACAGCCCTGTTCCGGGCTATCATCGAGTCGTCCGCCAGGAGGCTGAGACCGTCATCGCCCCCGTTCACGAGGTTGTCGAAAACGGCCAGGGACGATCCGCCCAGCACCTGGATTCCGGTCGACCCGGAATCCAGGATGCGGTTGCCGGCCACGGTGACGTTTTCGACTCCGACGTTCAGGGAGATGCCCACGTTCCCGACCTTGGCCAGATTGTCCGCGATCAACAGATGGGCCGGGACACCGGAGGAAGAAACGACGATGCCGTTGTAGGCCATCTTGCTAAGCACGTTCTGCTCGATGACGTTGTTGTGCCCCGTGACCGTGATCCCGGGCACTGCCCCTGTCAGGTCCGAGATCTTGTTCTTCCGCACGACGACACCGTACGAGTTCACCTTGATCGCTGCGCTGCCGGTCCGCTGGATCGTGTTCCTGTCCAGCAGCACGTCGTGTGAGGCGATCACGCTGATTCCGGACGTCCCGGCGTCGCGGATGTCGCACTTCTCGACCTGGATGTTCTGGCTGCCGCTGATGACGACTCCGTTCGAAACGCAGTCGCGCACGCGCAGGTTCTCTACCGTGACGCCGCCGCAATCGAGGATCTGGATGGCCGACCCCTCGGTGGTCGGCCGGATGAACACCTTCCCCTTGCCCCGCACCGTCACGCCGGCAGAGCCGTTGAGGATGACGTACTCCCGGTAGGTGCCGGCCGAGATCACGACCTCGTCGCCCGGCCCGGCGGCCGCGATGGCGGCGCCGATGTCCGGATACTGCCGCGGCACCTTCAACTGGGCCGCGTTCAGGGATGTGACAAGGAGAAGGGACGCGAGGGTGGTGGCGGTGAGTAGCTTCATGGCCGAACCTTCCGACTGTGGACGCAGGGCGACTCACCCAGTGTGGGCGCACCACGCCCCGGAATCCCACGAGAGAATCCGATTTTCTTATTGGAGAAACGGGACCAGGCGCGCGACCAACGGCGCGGCGGCGTGGATGCCGATCAGGTTCGGCGAGGCCTCTCCGTCGAGATTGCCGAGCCAGGCGACCAGCACGTGCTTTTCGGTGATGGCAATACACCACGCATCCCTGTGGCCCGCGGACGTTCCCGTCTTCCAGGCGATGGGGGTGTCGGTGGAAAGGCCGGGGAGCGGCTCTCCCGAGGCGAGTGCGGAGAGGATCTTCCTGGCCGAACCGGACTGACCGGCGAAGCGGACGTAGGCCCGGGCCAGTTCCAGCGGGGAGACCGACATCGTGCCGAGGGCGCTGTCCAGGTGCCATGGTCTGCCGGAGACCGGCAGGCCGAGCTCACGGCACCGTTCCCGGAAGCGATCCACGCCGACCCTCTCCAGCAGGTTGACCGCCGGTAGATTGCGCGATTCGACCAGGGCCCTTCCGGCGGAGATCGAGCCGCTGTACTCGTCCCGGAAGTTCTTCGGCCGGTACTCCCCGAATGCGGTCGGCGTGTCCTCGACGGGAGAGCGCAGGCCGGTGACGCCGGTCGAAAGCGCCAGGTCGTAGAGAAACGGCTTCAGCGTACTGCCCGCCGCCCGGCGGCAGGTGGCCGTGTTCAGTTGAACCGTCTCGTAGTCTCTCGAGCCGACCAGCGCGCAGAGGGCGCCGTCACTGCGTCTGAGCGCCACCAGAGCGGCCGCGTCGGTGTCGATCTCTTCACCTGAGTCGAGAACCGACTCGAACGAACGCTGCAACGAAGTGTCCAGATTGCTGTAGACCACAGGACCTCGTTCTTCACGCAGTAGCACCTCGCAGGCGTGCGGCGCCAGAAAGGGCCAGGGATGGGGGGTCATGCCGAGCGGAGCGGAGCGCGCGCGAGCATGCTCGCTCTCGCTCAGGAAGCGGCAGTCGAGCATCCGATCGAGCACGAAGTTCCGGTGTGAGAGCATCTGATCGGGAAAACGGCGCGGCGACCGGCGGCTCGGCGCGGGCAGCAGCGCGATCAGGGCGGCCGCCTCCTCGGGCGCCAGGTCGGCCGGTTGCTTCCCGAACCAGTAGCTCGACGCCGCATCCACGCCCCGGAGCGTCCCGCCGAAAGGAGCCAGATTGAGGTAGAGGGTCAGCAGTTCGTCCTTCGAGAACTGGCGCTCCAGTTGCCGCGCCCGGAACGTCTCGATGATCTTGGAAGGCATGGTCCGTGGGCGCGGCTCGCCGATGCGGGCCAGTTGCATGGTGAGCGTCGACGCGCCGGAGACGACCCGGCCGCGGATCAGATTCGTGATCGCGGCCCGGCAGACCGCCCCCGGATCGACGCCGCTGTGAGAACGGAACCGTTCGTCCTCCGCGGCCAGGAGCGCCGAGACGAGGTGCGGAGACACCTCGTCCCCCATGACGCGCAGCAACCGCTCTCCAAGAGGAGTCGGCGTGACCCTCAGCAGCGTTCCGTCCGCGGCGTACACGCGGCTCGACTCGCCAAAGCGTGCAAACGCGTCCCCCTGAAAGGGGCAACAGCGATCGAGCAGCTGCTCGGCGCCGAGCAGAAGCGCGAGGAGAGAGAGACCGAGCAGACTGGCGCGCAGGAGCCGGCGAATCATCGGATGGTCACCCTCCCCGGCTGGCCGGAGACCGCGCGCCGTCCGGGGTCGTAGAGGGCCTCGACCATCACCGGGAGGGTGGCGAACTCGCCGGAGAAGACGGCCCGCATGCGATACCCGAAGCGCTGAACGTCCAGGCCGGACGAACTGACGTAGAGCAGGACCCGGTCATCGCGGAACTCCAGATGATCGGGACGGGAGAGGTCCTGTCGTTCCTGGGCCAGGGCTCCGAGGCGCGTGTTCTCCAGCTCGAAACCGCCCGGCAGGATGTCGGTGATCAGGCCGTTCTCCAGCGGGTCGTCGCTCTCGAGTTCCAGCATCACGTCGTAGACCTTGCCCCGCTCGTACGAGGGCGAGCCGACGAACTCGGCGCCGGTCTCGCTGTCGAAGACTCGCCGCCGGACTCTCACGCCGCCGAGAGAGACCGGCTCCGGGTCGGTCCGGTACCCTTCGAACTCCACGAAGCAGTAGAGAGGGCGCTCGCTCTCGATGCGGAGCCTGCGGCCGGCGCGCACATCCAGCGGCACAGTGCCCGCCCTCTGGATGTCCAGGGCGAGGGAGCCGAGAGTGACCCGGGCCTCCACCGGCTGGTCTTTCGGAGCATGCGTGGTGAACCACTCGGACAGCGCCAGCAGGCAGTACGCCTGCTCATTGGTCGTCATGAGATCGGGCTCGAGCGCTCGCCTGAGCAGACTCTCCACGAGAGGGAGGATCCGGTCATCCGCCGGATCGACGGCCATCAGCGCGCGGAGCAGCAGCGCCCTGCTCCGCAGGGTCGAGCGCAGCAGTCCGCCCTGTTCCCGCGTCGCCTCTTCCTTTGGATCGGCCTCCACGAGCAGGTCGCGGGCGCGGTCGATCTCACCGAGGCGGGCCAGGCCGAGCGCCAGGCGGGACCGGTCCTCGACCGTCCGCGCGGCGGTTTCGTATCGGTTCAGCCAGGAAGCGGCCGGCCGGCCGGCCCTTCCCAGGACTTCGGCCGCCCAGATGCCGTACGCCGGATCGACCCCACGGGAGAGGTGCGCGAACAGGCGCCCTGAGGCCCGGTCGAGCATGCCGTCCGGGAGCCTGGCGCCAGCCTCCCTGGCCGAGAGCAGGAAGTCGGTGGCGTAGACGGTGGCGAGCATCGATTCCGACTTCATGGAGGGCCAGAGAGCGAATCCACCGTTGCCGAGCTGCAGCGAGTGGAGCCGCTGGATGCCTCCTGTCAGGAACGGGTCGGTTTCCCGCTCGCCGCCATCCGTGGGCAGGATGCGCGGCAGCAGATCCCGGGCCGCGAGCAGCGCGATGCACTGCGACGTCGTCTGCTCGGCGCAGCCGTGCGGATAGTCGAGCAGCGCCTTCAGGGGCCCGGCGAGCTGCAGGTCGGGCCTCGGGTCGAGCACGAGCCTGGCCTCGAGCGTGTCTTCCACCCAGCGGCCGGGAAACTCGAACTCCGCCATGCCGTGCGCGATCAGACCGATTCTCTGGCGTTCGAAGCGGGCGGCGGGACGCAGGATGAACGGCGCCTCGACCGTGCGCGTCCTTCTACCGAGCGTTGCCGTCAACTGCAGGCTGCCGGCACCCAGCGCTTCCTGCGTGCTGATCGGGAGAACCAGGCGCAGGGTCTCTCCCGGCGCGAGCCGGGAGGATCCGGGAGTTGCCGGGAGCTCCAGATGGCGCCCCGCGAGTTCGATCCGCACGTCGCCCGCTTCCTCGGAAAGATTCCTGATGACCGCGATGGCGTTCACCCCGTCACCCTGGGCCAGGACCCGGGGCAAGGCGAGGGTCACCGAGAGTGGGGCGGCGACCTTCAGGTCTTTCGCGGCGGCGCCGAGGGAGGTGGAGTTGGCGGCGGTGACCACCGCGCGGAGGCGCCCCTCGTATGGCGGCAGGCGCAGCCGGACGCGGGCCTCGCCCGCCGCATCGAACGCCAGGGGCGCTCGGAACAGGGCGACGGAGAGGATCTGAGGACTGGTGCCGTCCTCCAGAAGCTGCGGGGAATCCGAGAAGTCGTCGCCGCCGGTCAATGCCTCGGGATCGAACTGGGCTCCGTCCAACAATGAGGTGCCGGTGTCGGCCCCCCGGCCGTCGAGCCGCCGGATGCCATTGAAGTACTGCTCCGGGGCGGCGTCGCCGTGGCGCGTCAGCCGCAGGATTCCCACGTCGACTAGCGAGAGGGTCGCATCGGCGGCTCCCTCGGCCCGCACGAGGATCTCCACCTCCGATTCCGGTTCGACGCTCTCGGGCATCTCCAACGCGACATCGAGGCGGCGCGCCTGATGCACCAGCGGGATCGCCGCGCTCCCTACCAGCAGGAAGGGCGGGACCGCTCCCTTGGCTGCCTGGGGCCTCGACAGGGTGAATACCGCATGGAGATTCGGCTGCGTGGCATTTGCCGGAATCTCGAGCTCCACCTGATTCAGCCCCGGCTCGAGTTCGACCAGCTTCGCGGAATGGAGCCCCAAGCCCTCCAGGGTCACCAGCGCGGATCCGCCAAAGGGCGCATCCACGTTGCACGTCGCGATCGCACCCGGCGCGACCTGGTTCTTCGGAGCGCGGACGCGCAGGCGGTCGGGAGGGAGCGGCCGTTCGCCCACGGTCTGTTCGGCCGTGCGTCCCTCGCAGCTTGCGACCACGGTCAGCCAACCCGACTCCGGTGTCCTGAATTCCCCCAGATCGACTTCCGCCATGCCTCCCTTGACCGCGGTGTCAACCCGTCCCAGGGAGACGGAGTTCAGCTCGGTGCGCCAGCCAAACCGGCCTGCGGTCTCCTCGAAGACGAAATCCCAGGTGTGATGGATGAGCTCCAGGGAGACCTGCCGTTCCCCCGCCTGCTTCCGGCCGTCCGGAGAGAGCAGCGCCACCCGCGCCAGCCGGTCGCTGACGTTCAGCCCGATCACGAAGTCCCGGGGAGCGACGGCTGCCGCCAGGGTGGTCCGAACAGGGCGTCCGGAGGGATCCTCCACCTCGATCTGGATCCGTGCGGCAAGGGACTGGGAGCCGCTCGCCGCCTCCGGAACGCTGAACCGGACACGGGCCCGGCCGTCGGCGTCGAGCATCCCCCGGATCGGCGGGAATGCGCCGGGAGGTGAACCCGGCTCGTCCATGCCGAAAGAGTACCCCTCGAATCCCCCGGCGCTGAAGCGAGCGCGGTCGAAGCGGGCCTGGATCCAGTAGGGGCGTTCCGAGGCCGGGCCGCCGGCGAGCCAGTTGGCCTCGAGCTCGAGTTCACCAGTGCCGCCCAGCGCGAGCGGGGCCGCGACGCGGGCCTCCAACTCGAGTCGGTCCGGAACGAAGGCCTCGACCAGGAAGCCGGACCGTCCCAGGATCCGATGTTCCTTCGAGTCGACGAGTTCCAGGCGCCAGAGGCCTGTCGGATCGCTCAGGCCGGTCTCGAGCTCGAGGGCCAGCAGGCCCGAGCCGGACAGGATCACCGGCTGCGTCAGCCGGCGCCGCTCGCGCGCGTCGAACCAGCGGGCCTCGAGCGCGAGGCCGGAAGGCGCCCTGCCCAGGCCATCTCGCACCAGCACGGTGGCATGAGCGGTCTCGCCGGGACGCACCACGCCCCGGTCCAGGTAGACATACGCCTCCGATTCCCCGGCCGCCAGGTAGGAGCGCCCGGCGGCGGTCTCATCGGCCAACTCGACCCGGAAGCCGCCCAGGTCGATCCATGTGTGATCGGCGCCGCTTCGGACCTCCGCCATGAAGGGCACCCGGTCCTCCACCGTGGGAGTGAACGGCAGGCGCGCGATCCCATCCGCGCTGGTCTGGCCTTCCACGAGCACCTGGTTGGTGGGGGTGAAGATCCGCACCTCCGCGCCTTCGATCGGTGCGCCGCCGGCCAGGCTGCGCACATGGCAGACCACCGCGTCGGGCGCAGTGCGCAGAGTCACGCCCAGGTCGGTGATCTGGACGAGACGCTCCTGGGGGTACAGCCCCTCTTCATGGTTGCTGATCGTGATCCGGTAGATGCCCCTCGGCTCCTCTCCCAGCAGCTCGCTCAGGTCGACCCGGTGGAGGAAGCGGACGTTCTTCTCCGCCGCCACCTTGAACTGCCGCGAGATCTCGGGCGAGCAGAGGTCGCGCCGCCCCTGCTTCCGCAGCAGATGGAAGATGTTGTTCGGATACGCCCTGGAGATGCCAAGCGTGTACGACTCCAGATTGACGCCTTCGATCTCCAGTTCCGGCCGGGCGAGCGAGGAGAGCACTTGCCCGCGTCCCCGGAAGCGCAGGGCCGAAGGGAGATCCTGGATCGTGACGGTGCGGCGATCGTCATGTGGCAGACGGTAGACGCCGTCTCCAGGGAAGCCCTGCTTGAAGACGACGTCGATGGTCTCACCCGGCGGGAAGTCTCCCACCAGCGCGAGGCCGGAGTAGTGGCGGACCACCTGGAAGGGCACATGCGGCTCCACTTCGATCGTTCCGGGTGCAGGAAGCGGGAGATCGCGACTGCATTCCACTTCGATTCCGCGGCGGCTCGAGTGGACGTCCTCGAGCAGGAGCGGCGCGGAGAAGACCACCTCGCCCGACCAGTCGGTTCCCATCGGGACATTCCCGAGCGCCGCCTGGAGCGAGGCATCGATGCGCACGGTCACGGCGTCGAGGAGATCGCCCGACTTGCCGGGACCGATCCCCACCAGCAGGGTGTGCTGGCCTCCCAGGCCTGGAACCGCCTCCTCCAGCACCTCGACCGATTTCACCTCAGGATGAATCGAGAGAGCGTTTTCGAGGGTCTTCCGCTCCACTTTCATGTCGAAAACGACGCGAAACCACCGCTTCTCAGCCACTGGTCCGGTGGCCGGCAACGCGTCCACGACGGCCGGGCCGGGGGTGTTGAAGCGGAACACGGTCCCGCTCGGCAACACCTCGCCGGCGAGGGAGCGGAGACTCCGGTTCAAGGTGAGGCCGAACATCTGCGCCCGCGGCAGCGGGCTCAACAGGTTGAGTCTCAGCACGCTGGCGGATTGCCAGGTGGCGACGAAGGGCACGTCCGGGTCGAGCTGCAGCGCGTTCTCGGGAAGCGGCTCGGTCGAAGTCAGTAGATCGCCGGCCACCATCTCGGCGCCGAAGTCGACCCGGATTCGCGAGCGTTCCTCGTCAGCAAGCTCGACGAAGACTCGCGTCCGCTCGATAGCGGAGTTGAGCGCCGTTCTTGAAAGAGATCTTCCCGTCCCTTCGCCGAAGATGAGTCCGAGGAGAGCGGCGGCCAGCAG